>NZ_JBFUJB010000002.1:0-324720 GCF_056401575.1 Rhodococcus sp. P4_E4
CTGCAGCATCGTGTTTGCCGCCAACCAGCAACCCACCCCGCGGCTCGCGATTACCTGATCATCCGGCCGCAACGACAACTCGTCCACCACCGCCACACGCACAGCCTCGAGACGAAGAATCTCCACACTCGCCGACACCGCAGCAGCACTCAACTCAGAAGCCGTCAACCGCCACAGTCGTCCGCGCAACCCCACTGCAGAACCGGACACCACATCCGACAACAGCACGCTCATTGAATCCCCCGATCCTCTACTCAGGAGAATACTCGAACACCCGTTCGAGTCAAGGGTATTTTTTCAGACTGGGGAATTGACCCGCGGCAGGGCAGTCGAGGCCAATCCGATGCCGAGCGCAATTGCTGCGATGATCGCGAGCACGCGGCGTTGGGCTTCGAGAAACGCTTCGCCGGCCGCCGCGCGAGTAGATGCGTACGCGGCATCGACTGCCACTTGAACGGCTTGGCCCCCGGCGCCGGCAGTTCCTTCGCGGCGACATTCCGGCGCCACCTCCATCGGTGTTCCGGATGCCAATTGACTTGTCGCGCAATCGACAAATGCCTTTTCGGCGATGTCGACCAGGCCGGGATTCACGCCGGCAGCTTCAAGATTCGCAACGTACTCGGGCCGCTCCCCCTGCACTGCTTGCGGAGCTTGCCCCGCGACGAGCGAGAAGAACACCACTCCGATCAAGGCCAGTCCGATCGAGCTGCCAACCTGCTGAACGGTCGGTAGCAGCCCCGACACCGAACCCGCGTGCGCGGGTTCGACCGTCGCGAGGATCGCGGTCTGCAGTGGCGCCACGAACAGTCCGAGCCCTGCGCCCCCGAGGAGGAGAGGACCGGCGAGCGCGAGCCAGCGTGGATCAGTTCCTTCGTGTTCGAGGATGACCGACAACGCGATCAGCGAGCCGGCAAAGACGACCATCCCCAAGATCAGGACGCGGTTTCCAAGCATCCGGTACACCGCGGATGAGAGAACCGCAGCCACGCCCATGCCGACGGCCCACGGGAGCGTCATCACGCCCGCTCGCAATGCGGAGAACCCGAACCCGAACTGAAGCGTGAGACTGATGGTGAAGATCAACGAAGTCAGGGTTCCGAAGAATACGAACGCAAGAACCGCGCCGATCGCGAAGGCTCGGTCGCGGAAAAGCTCCAGACGAAGGACCGGATCGCCGCCTCGTTTCGCCAGACGCGATTCGTAGAGCACAAACGCCAATGCCACCGGCACCGACATCGCGAGCATGACAACAAGACCTGTGGGCCATCCACGCGCCCTTCCCTCGGCCAGGGGAAGGATCAGCAGGAACAGCGCCAGCGATGACAGTGCGGCGCCGATGAGGTCCAGTGAGCGCACATGCTCAGCGCGAGCATCGACGAGATGGAAATACCCGAGAATCAAGGCGGCGATGCCGATCGGAATGTTGACGAAGAAGATCAGGCGCCAGCCCCAGTCGAAGAGATTCCACTCGATCAGCAGCCCGCCGATCAGAGGCCCACTGACCGTTGCGAGCCCGATGGTCGCACCGTAGATCCCGAACACTCGCGGATGCCTGGCCTTCGGAAACAGACCCGAGATGATGGCAAACGTCTGGGCGGACATCGAACCGGCCGCCAACCCTTGCAAACCCCGGAAGACGATCAACATCGTCGCGCTCTGAGCGAGCCCGCACAGCAACGAGGCCGCGACGAATACGAACAGGGCGGTCAGAAAAACAACCCTACGACCGAACAGGTCCCCCAACCTGGCCGCGGTGATCAACGAACACGCAAAAGCCAGGATGTACACGCTGACCATGAGCAACTGCGCCGATACGCCTGCTTGAAGATCGACGGCGATACTCGGAAGCGCGACGTTGACGATCGTCGCGTCGAGCAACTGCATGAACGCCGCCGCCAGACTCGTCGCCAACCCGAGCCAGGGCGTCAGAGAACCAGCTCGCCGTCCGCCCTTGTGGTCGGCGCCGACAGCGTCACCTAAAGGGTCCGGAAGCACCGAATGATCCTAATCGAACACGACGCTTCTAGAACCTGTTCTTGTTTAGATTGTAGTATTTCGGACAATTCAGTCCCCCAGATGGGATAGTTCGTCGTCTGCCCATTTTCAGAGCAGGCTTCTCGACGACACACGCAGGAGTTCTACTCGATGGATCTGAACTTGATCACCCATTGGCACCCGCTTCCTGGACGGGTAATCGAATGGGGCGTCACGCATGCTTCCGCTCAACGAGCCGCCGAAGCCGAGATCGACCGAGAACTACCCCCGACCACGATGCAGGATCGCCACCTGCGACGCGCCCGCGTCACCGCAGAGAAAGGCGATCCGCAGTCTCCGTGGATCGGTATCGCCTTCGATTTCGCAGGAACACTCGACCGCGACGCCATGACGCGAGCCCTGCAGCGCTACGTCCGTCGCCACGACACGCTGCACAGCTGGTTCTCCTTCGACGAAGCAACCACCGACGCTGCGGACACCGCGTTCGAGGTCCGTCGACACGTGGTGCCGGTCGAGAGCATCGAACTCGAGTACCGCGTCGGCGACGACGTCTCCGAATCCGAGGCGATCCGCGCACTCGTCGCAACCAAGTTCGCAACGGAAACCAGTGCCCTTCAGTGGCCGGCCTTCGTGTTCGGCGCCGTCGAGCACCACCATGCCGACCTCGAAGCCGATCCGAGCTTCACCCTGTTCCACGCAGTCGACCACGCCCATTCGGACATGAACTCGATGGTGCTGATGTACGCAGAATTGCGTCAGCTCTACGCCGCGGAAACGACCGGGTCACATCCCGAACTAGGCCCCGCGGGAAGTTACGCACAGTTCGGTCGCGTCGAACGCGAGCGAACAACCGAACTGACTATGCAGTCCCCCGAAGTGCACCAGTGGCTCGGTTACCTCATGCGCAGCGGCGGCTCGTTCCCCGGATTTCCGCTCCCGCTCGGGGCGGAAGACGCGCCCAAACCGGCTATCGGTTCACGCTTCGACCTGGCCGACGACAATGAGTGCGAAAGGTTCGGTGCGGTCTGTAAAGCCAACGGCGCCAACTTCATCGGTGGAATATTCACCGCCCTCGCGATTGCGGAATTCGAACTGGCCGGACGCGACAAGTACATCGCCCTCTCGCCGGTCAGCACACGAACCGAGGCCGACTCGTTTGCACAGGGCTGGTACATCAACCTGATCCCGGTCGGCATCGACGTCGACGACAAGCGACGCTTCACCGAGTTGGCAAAGCTCGGGCAGCAGGGGTACCACGACGGCAAGGCACTCCTCGATGTCTCTGTGCAGCAAGTCATCGATCTGGTTCTGTCGAGCTTGGCCGAGTCGGATTCCGCACCCGGCGGATTGTCGAAGACGCTCACCCCACCGCCGATCGTCTCGTACATCGACGGCCGCCGCATGCCGGATCCATACAGTTACGCCGAGACGAAGGCAACGGGAATCGTCGGCGGCAAAGAGACGCAGATCGCGTCGATGTGGATCAACCGGATGCACACCGGCACCTGGATCGCCGTGTCCCACCCTGACACCCCCATTGCCCACGAATCGGCCACCCGCTTCGCCGAGCACGTCTCCAAGATCATCAAAACTGTTGCAGCTCAGGGCGACTACTCGTTCACGGCACCAGAGGGAGCGTCCTGATGCATGTCACCTCGATCGATCGATACGGACTCGAGCCCGGAATCGTCACCGAATGGTCGCTCCAGCCCGCGGACGGCGCCGTCACCGAGTCGGAAGTACCACCGTCGTACAACCAACATTTCCATCTCGAGACTGCGCGAACACACGGCATGGGCCGGAGTGTGTGGATGGCAGCCGCATTCGACCTTCCCGGAGAACTGAATCGGCCCGCACTCGATCTCGCGCTGCGCCTGTTCATCAGTCGCCATGACACTCTGCACACAGGATTCGAGGTGGGCGAGTTCACCACCACCCGAATGGGACTCGATCCCGACGGCACACACATCGAGACTTCGGAACCTGTGAAGTTCGATTCGACCGAAGACCTCCGAGCGCACCTCAAGAAGCGATTCACGACGGTATGCGATCCACTGACCTTCCCCGCCTACACGTTTGCCACGGTCGAACGCGAAGAGCACTACACGGTCCTGAGCGCCTTCGATCACACACTCGTCGACGGCTACTCGTTGGTCATCGCTCTCGGGGAACTGCGACAGATCTACGAGGGACTGATCGCCATACCCGAACTGACCGACCACGAGGCCGTCGACGCAGTGATGAGCCGACTGGGTGACCCGGGAAGTTTCGTGCGGTACTGCGAACTGGAGGCCGACGCTCTGCTTCCCGTCGACAACGACCCTCGAATCCGAGAGTGGGCAAGGTTCTACGAGATTTGTGGTGGCACATCGCCGAGTTTCCCCTTGGATCTCGGCGTCGAGGCAGGAAAGCCCGCGCCTCAGGGCGCCGATGTGCGCGTGCTGCTCGACGAGGAACTGACCGCGACGTTCGACGAGATCTGCCTATCCGCCGGCGGCAGCGTGTTCACCGGAATCCTCACTGCGATGGGACTTTCCGTCCACTCGTTCACCGGACAGGCGACGCTTCCACTGCAATTCCCGCTGCACATCCGCAAAGATCCACGCTGGGCCGACGCCATCGGCTGGCTCACCACGAGCGCGCCGATCACGGTCCAGATCACTCCCGATGCGGATTTCGGTGCATCCCTTGCACATACGCACGCGTCGTTCCGAGTTGCGTTGACGCTCGAGGGCGTCACCATGGCCCAGGTTCGAGATGCTTTGGGCGACAAGATTCGACGCACGCGCACTGACGTCTTCATGGTGTCGTACATCGATTACCGCAAACTACCCGGCACCGACGATCATGATCTCCTCAACGCTCATCACATCAGCAATGTGACTGTCGCCGACGATGCCCAGTTCTGGATTTCGCGAACGAACCGTGGTCTCTCGCTGCGTTCGCGCTTCCCGGACACCGACACGGCAAACGAAACCATGGTGAATTTCCTCACCGATCTCGACCGGATTCTGAGGGAAGTCTGCGCCCGGGGCGTGACGCCGATCGGAAGTGTCACCGAACAATTGAGAGATTCGAGCGTCGGGGCAGGAACACCGAGGATTTAGTGTCGGCAACGGGTACGAGCAGGCAGAACCTGCTTCCGGGCGTCTCCCCTTGCGCGCAGCGCATAGAATCGATCAAGTCCGTGTTCGAACCGAACGATTCGTCTTCAGGAGTACGCCCGTGCCCGTTGCCCCCGATCCCTCAACCGCGTTTGCCGAGTTCGCGCATCCCGACCGGTTGGTCTCGACGGAATGGCTCTCGGCGAATCTCGGTACGCCGGGCCTCAAGGTCGTCGAATCCGATGAAGACGTGTTGTTGTACGACGTCGGCCACATTCCCGGCGCAGTGAAGATCGACTGGCATCTCGACCTCAACGATCCGGTCACCCGCGATTACATCGACGGTGCGAAGTTCGCAGAGTTGATGAACCGCAAGGGCATCAGCCGCGACGACACCGTCGTCATCTACGGCGACAAGAGCAACTGGTGGGCCGCCTACGCACTCTGGGTCTTCACTCTGTTCGGCCACGAGGACGTCCGTCTTCTCGACGGTGGCCGCGATGCGTGGATCGCCGAGAACCGTGACACCGCATTCGACGTTCCCGACATCACGTCAACGGATTACCCGGTCGTCAAGCGCAACGACGCTCCCATCCGCGCATTCAAGGACGACGTACTTGCGCACTTGGGCGACGGGCCGCTCATCGACGTGCGATCTCCGCAGGAGTACACCGGCGAGCGCACCCACATGCCCGACTACCCCGAAGAGGGTGCGTTGCGCGGTGGACACATTCCCAGCGCTCTCAGCATCCCGTGGGCGAAGGCAGCGGCACCGGACAGCCGCTTCCGCACCCGCACCGAACTCGGCGAGATCTACGGCGGTCTGTCGGCCGACGACAACATCGTCGCGTACTGCCGCATCGGTGAGCGTTCCAGCCACACCTGGTTCGTGTTGACCCATCTTCTCGGCTACCCGAACGTTCGTAACTACGACGGTTCCTGGACAGAGTGGGGCAATGCAGTGCGCGTCCCGATCGTCCAGGGCGAAGAGCCCGGCGCAGTTCCTTCCTCCGTATCGGCGTCATGAGCACTCTTCCTTCGGCTCTGGCCGAGATCGTCGACGACTTCGCAGCCGTCGGCGCCTCGGACAAGCTCACCCTTCTTCTCGAGTTCAGCCGAGAGCTACCGCCGTTGCCGGCGGAGCTCGAGCAGAGCGCGATGGAGCCGGTCCCCGAATGTCAGTCGCCGCTGTTCCTCTCGGTCGACGATTCGGATCGCGACAACGTCCGTCTGTACTTCAGCGCGCCCCCCGAGGCTCCCACGACGCGTGGTTTCGCATCGATCCTCGCGCAGGGGCTCGACGGTCACAGCGCGGACGAGATCCTCGGTGTACCCGACGACTTCTATTCGGCGCTCGGTCTCGCAGAAGCTGTGAGCCCGCTCCGTCTGCGCGGAATGTCGGCCATGCTCGCGCGCATCAAGCGGCACTTGCGGGGCTGAAAACATGGAGTTCACCGAACTGGCCGACTATGCGATTCCGGCCGGCGCACTCGTCGAATGGTTGCCGTGCGCAACCGGGCCTTGGGTTCCGGATCCGCGGCCCGTCTCCTACATTCACGAGGCACATCTCAACCGTTCCGCTGCAGGCGCGGGCGACAAGTCTTGGCTGGGAACAGCTTTCGAGATTTCCGGCCCGCTCGACGTCGATGCGTTCCGAGTCGCCCTCGGCCGCTGGATCGACCGTCATGAAGTTCTGCGCTCGCATACCGTCCTCGAGCCCTCGAGTGGCGAGATCACCCGGCACACCGTCCCGATCGGCGGAATCGACATCGGGGTCGTCAGCCACGGCTACGACGCGTCCAGCCAGGACAACTTCGACCACCTTCACCGCCTGTTCGACGATTACGCGTCCCCGCACAGTTGGCCGTCGTACGTCTTCGCGACGTTGACGCCCCGCGGTGGCGACGGTCCGTTCACCGTGTTCTTCGCGGCGGACCACTCGATCATCGACGGTTTCTCGATCGTGCTGGTCGCTCACGAGATCGCAGCGCTGTACCGCGAGGCCTCGACCGGCAGCGCTGCAAATCTGTTCCCGGTGGGCAGCTACGTCGATTTCGGTGCCGTCGAACGCGAGCAGATGGCCGACATGGAAGCCGAGAAGGCTGCGGTGGAGATCTGGCGTAAGGCTCTCGGAACGGACGGGTTACCCCAGTTCCCGCTACCGATCGGTGAACGCGGAACCGATTCTCAGAACGGCCTGTCGACCTGGCTACTCGACGCCGAGCAGTCCAAGGCCTTCAGTTCGACGTGTGCAGCCGCCGGCGTGGGGTATTTCGCCGGACTACTCGGCGGACTTGCGGCCGTAGGTCGCGAAGTCGCGGGATCCGATCAATTCGAGGTCGTGACGCCGGTTCACACCCGCAGCGCTCAGGAGTGGGCGGGTGCGCTCGGCTGGTTCGTCGGACTGTGCCCGGTCGAGTTCGCCGTTGGATCGGACTGTTCGTTCGGCGACCTCGCGACACGCGCCGCCGAATCGATCGCTTCGGTCAAGCCTGCCGCCGCGGTCCCGTTCGATCGGATCGGTGAGCACCTCGAAACCCCGATTCGACCGCGATTCGTGGTGTCCTACATGGACGTTCGCTTTGTACCCGAGGCCGCACAGTGGCCCGAATGGAACGCCAGAGCACTTCGAAGCAAGGCATACACGCACGACGTCTACATCTGGATCAACCGCACACCCCAAGGCCTCAATCTCGCAGTCAGGTATCCAGGCAACGAGACGGCGAACGCCGCGGTTCACGCCTACGTGGCCGCACTGCGCCGGACCGTCGAAGAAATCGTCGCCGAACCGGACACCGGCACCTCCGGCAGCTACTCATCGGTAGTTTTCGAAACCGTTTCCTAAGCCGGAGTGGGCTTTAGCGATCCGGTTACAGCCAGCGCCGAAGCGATGCATACACTCCGAAGTGATGCCAATCCCCCGATGGTGAAATCCCAGAGGAATACACCGCGGAGACAGACTATGCGAACCACAGGAGGCTCAGTGCCCAGTCATGCCAGCGCGCACATTACGAAGGTGCTTGTCGCGAACCGCGGTGAAATCGCGGTACGGGTCATCCGGGCGGCCAAGGATGCCGGCTACGGCAGCGTTGCCGTTTACGCCGAGCCCGACGCAGAAGCGCAGTTCGTGAAGCTCGCAGACGAGGCATTTGCCCTCGGCGGACAGACGTCCGCCGAGTCCTACCTCGTGTTCGACAAGATCCTCGATGCCGCCAAGAAGTCCGGCGCCGACGCCATCCACCCCGGCTACGGCTTCCTCTCCGAGAACGCCGACTTCGCCCAGGCCGTCATCGACGCGAACCTCATCTGGATCGGTCCGTCACCGCAGTCCATCCGCGACCTCGGCGACAAGGTCACGGCACGCCACATCGCAGAACGCGCGAAGGCTCCGATGGCTGCCGGCACCAAGGACCCCGTCAAGGGCGCAGACGAGGTCGTCGCATTCGCCAAGGAATACGGCGTACCGGTTGCGATCAAGGCTGCCTTCGGCGGTGGTGGACGCGGCATGAAGGTCGCCCAGACCATCGAGGAAATCCCCGAGCTGTTCGAGTCGGCCACCCGTGAGGCCATCGCAGCCTTCGGTCGCGGCGAGTGCTTCGTCGAGCAGTACCTGGACAAGGCCCGCCACGTCGAGGCTCAGGTCATCGCCGACCAGCACGGCAACGTCGTCGTCGCCGGTACCCGCGACTGCTCACTGCAGCGTCGCTTCCAGAAGCTCGTCGAAGAGGCTCCGGCTCCGTTCCTGACGGACGACCAGCGCGCACGCATCCACGCGTCCGCCAAGGCCATCTGCAAGGAAGCCGGCTACTACGGCGCCGGAACGGTCGAGTACCTGGTTCAGGGCGACACCATCTCCTTCCTCGAGGTCAACACCCGCCTGCAGGTCGAGCATCCCGTCACGGAAGAGACCGCGGGCATCGACCTGGTGCGTCAGCAGTTCCTCATCGCCAACGGCGAAGAACTCTCCATCAAGGAAGATCCCACCCCGCGTGGACACTCCTTCGAGTTCCGCATCAACGGTGAAGACGCCGGCCGCGGCTTCATGCCCGCCCCCGGCCCGGTCTCCGTCTACCGTGAGCCCACGGGCCCCGGCGTCCGCGTCGATTCCGGTGTCGTTGCCGGCGACGTCATCGGCGGACAGTTCGACTCCATGCTCGCCAAGCTCATCGTCACCGGCGCCACCCGCGAAGAAGCCCTCCAGCGGGCATCGCGCGCTCTGGCCGAGTTCGAGATCGACGGCCTCGCGACCGTCCTCCCGTTCCACCGCCACATCGTCGAGAACCCGGCATTCGTCGGTGACGGCGAGAAGTTCGACATCTACACCAAGTGGATCGAAACCGACTGGGAAAACACCATCGAGCCGTACGCCGGTTCCGGTGCACCGGTCGACGACGAGGACGAGGCTCTGCCGCGTCAGAACGTTGTTGTCGAGGTCGGTGGACGTCGCGTCGAGGTTTCCCTCCCGGGCCAGTTCTCGCTCGGCAACGGCGGCGGCGCAGCATCCGGTGCCATCCGCAAGAAGCCGAAGGCACGCAAGCGCGGCGGCGCCGGCGGCGGCGCAGCATCCGGTGACGCCGTCACCGCTCCGATGCAGGGCACCGTCGTCAAGGTCGCAGTGACCGAAGGCCAGGAAGTCGCAGAAGGCGACCTGATCGCGGTTCTCGAAGCCATGAAGATGGAAAACCCCGTCAACGCGCACAAGGCCGGTGTCGTCACCGGACTGTCCGTCGAGCCGGGTGCAGCAATCACGCAGGGAACGGTTCTCGCAGAACTGAAGTAAGGCCTCCGGCCCCGTGCGCCTTTCCGGTAGTCCCCACTACCGGAAAGGCGCACAGTCGTTTGAGTAGGCTGTAACGATGGCTGACGTCCCCGACATTCGCATCGGCACTGCAGAACGCGAGCAGGCACTCGATCTCCTGAGCGAGCACTTCGCCGCAGGCCGCCTCACCGTCACGGAGTTCGACGAGAGAAGCGGAATCGTCAGTGCCGCAACAACTCGCAGTGAACTCGTTCCGGTGTTCGCCGATCTACCGGGCAACTATCAAGCTCCAGGCACCGCTCCCCTGTCGATGGTGACACCTCCCGCCGCACCGGCGGAGCGACGATTCAACCCCGACTGGTCCGGACGCGTCATGGCCGTCATCCCGATTCTCGCGGTGATCCTGTTCTTCGTCACCGGCACCTGGTTGTGGTTCCTCGCGATTCCCCTCGCCGGTGCACTGCTGTTCGGTACCGACAGGGAACGCAAAGCCAAGCGTCGCCGCGAGCGGGGCTCCGACTGATGGAGCCGATCGAGATCAACGCAGGCGGATGGTATCTGCGAGCACTGCGCGCAGACGAGCGTGTGGACGACCGCCCTGCCCTTGCCGACGGCGGTATCACCGACCCCGATTACGTGAGTCAGCGGAGCGCTCAGTGGCACGAAAACAGCGTCTACTCCTGGGCCGTGTGCCAGCCCAACACCGGTGAGCTTCTCGCCGAGGTCGTTCTGACGCCTCTCGACTCCACCGCCCTGCTGACCGGCTGGGCCCGCGACGGGCACACCGAGGCGCTCACGACAGCCGCCGACGCCGTCACCAGATTCGCCGAAGGTGCACTCGGACTCGTCGTCGTCGAGGGGCAGACGAATTGAAGAACAACCGATACTGGCCGCTGGCGATCGCCGTGGTCATTGCCCTGATCATGCTCTTCTCCCCGGGCTCCACCGTCCCGTCGAGCCCGGAGAACACCGACAAGATCACTCACACGTTGATGTTCGCGGTGCTGGCGATCACCTCGTTGCACGCCCGGATCCCGGCGTGGCTCACCGCGGTGTGGCTCGTGATTTTTGCTGCGACGTCCGAGGTTCTTCAAGCAGCGCTGCCCATTTCGCGTTCCGGTTCGATCTGGGACGGCACCGCCGACCTGCTCGGCATCGCCATCGGGATCGGTATCGTCAGCCTCGTGATGCGGCGTCGAACGGCCCGCGACGACGAGCCGAGCAGGTCCTGATCAGCTGAGCAGCTTGCTCCGCAATTGTTCCTGGGTCGACGCGTCGATCTTCAGGCCGTCGGTGAAGTAGGCCTCGATCGATCCGTGGACCTGCGCAAGCTCTGCCATCGACGCCTCCAGGTACTCGCGCCTGACACCGAGGACACCTTCGAGCAGGGTCGGATCGATACCCTTGGCCTCGAATCGCTCGAGGAGCGGCGCGAACATCGGCAACAGAACCTTGTTGGTTTCGAGGTAGTCCGCGAAGACCGCGTCCTCGGAGGCACCCAGGAACAGCAGTAGCGCGGCTGCGGCCCAGCCCGTGCGGTCCTTGCCCGTGGTGCAGTGAATGAGTGCCGGCGAGCTGGGCGGCTGCGCCAAGTCGACGAACAGTTGCCGGTACGACGCGACCGCACTCGGCAAGGTCACGAAATCGCGGTAACTTCCCTGAAAGTACTCGAGCGCCTGGCCGCCGCCCAACGCTTCGGCAGCAAACGCCGGGTCGGCGATCATCTGCTGCATCTGAGCCGGAATGGCGCGATACTGCTTGTCCGCCAATACGTCCAGGCCGAGTTCTCGTATTCCGTCCGGCGTCAGATCCGGCGCCGTCTCGCGTTCGGACTCGGTGCGCAGGTCGTAGATCGTGACGATGCCCAGATCGGCGAGGGTCTGTGCGCCCTCCGCACTGAGCGATGCCAGATCGGTGGAACGAAACACACTCCCGGTGCGGACGGTGCCACCGAAGCTCGATTCGGGGCCACCGATGTCTCGGAGGTTCGCCAGGGACGGTACGACGGAAGACAGCTTCGGAGTATCGGTCATACCTAAGAATGTATCTGTCACCGGAAAAGGGCGGCCGGAGAAATAAGATCGAGACACATCATCTCCCGTAATTGCTGCGCTACAGATCCGTAACATGCTCAAGTAATCCTGTGGACATGCCTACAACGAATTCCAGTGGTCTCGGAGCCTTCGATGCGCTCGGTGACCACCAGGCAGTCGCGGCGCTGCTCGAGTGTTGCCATTCCGCCGTGTGGGCACAGGAAATCGCCGCGTCTCGCCCGTTCACCGATCTGGAAGCTCTGTTCGACAAAGCAGATGCGGTGCTGGCCGAGCTTCCCGAGTCCGAGATCGACGACGCTCTGTCCGGCCACCCACGAATCGGTGAGCGAAGCGAAAGCGCGGCCTCGACCCGTGAACAGTCGGAAGTCTCGTCCGCGACAGAAGACGTCCTCGCGGAACTTCGACAGAAGAACGCCGAGTACGAAGAGACATTCGGCCATGTTTACCTGGTCTGCGCGTCGGGGAAATCTGGAACGGAGCTCCTCGACATCCTTCGAGGCCGTCTCCGAAACGACCCGGCGACCGAGCGTTCCGTGCTTCGAACCGAATTGGCCGCCATCAATCGAATCAGGCTTGCCCGTCTGATCGATTCACTCGCCGGAGGCGCAGCATGAGCAAGACCCTGAGCACGCACGTTCTCGACGCGACGACGGGCATTCCCGCGGCGGGGATTCGCGTCGAACTTCGTGATCGAGACGGCGTCACGATCACCAGTGCCGAGACCGACTCCGACGGCCGCATCCCCGAACTTGCTCCCGGTGGTCTGGTCACCGGTCACTACACCCTGACTTTCGACACGGGAACGTATTTCGAGACCAACGGACAAGAGAACTTCTACCCGGAAGTGACAGTGACCTTCCGGGTGGACGACACGGCGCGGGGCTATCACGTCCCACTGTTGCTGTCGCCCTTTGCTTATTCCACCTATCGCGGGAGCTGAACACGTGACTACCGAAAACATCACAACCGGCAACATCACGACCGGTGTTACAAGCACCGACCGGTTGAGCGGATCCATCGAACTTACCGGTCACCAGTACGGCAAAGCTGAGAACAGGGTAGTCCGAATCTACCGCGACACTCCTCGTCACGAGATCCACGACATCAACGTCTCCACCTGCCTGCGTGGAGATTTCGCCGACGCGTACCTCACCGGCGATCAGTCGAAGGTTCTGCCGACCGACACGCAGAAACAAACGGCCTATTCCTACGCCAAGGAAAAGGGTCTGATCTCGATCGAGACGTACGGACTCGAACTCGCCCGTCATTTCGTCGACGACATCGAACCGGTCAGTGGCGCGCGGATCGAGATCGAGGAATACGCTTGGGAGCGTGCAATTGTCGACGGCAGCGAGCACGACTACACCTGGATTCGGAAGGGTCAGGAAGTTCGGACGGCGTCGATCACAGTCTCCGATACTGGGACAGCCGATGCCGGGACGTGGGTGATCGGCGGCTTGAAGGACCTGGTGATCCTCAAATCGACCGGTAGTGAGTTCTCGGGTTTCCTCGAAGACCCGTACACGATCCTCGAGCCGACAGACGACCGCGTCATGGCGACGACGTTGGTCGCCCAGTGGCGATTCGTCACCACCGACGTCGACTGGGAATCGGTCTACGTGGGTATCAAGGCACAAATCGTCAAACAGTTCGCGCAGGTGCATTCACTTGCCTTGCAGCAGACGCTCTTCCACATCGGCAAAGCAATTCTCGAAGAGTTTCCGATCATTGCCGAGGTTCGACTGTCGGCACCCAACAAGCATCATTTCGAATATGCACTCGGCCGCTTCGGAGTCGAGAACGACAACGAGGTGTTCCACGCCGCCGATCGTCCGTACGGGCTGATCCAAGCTGCGGTCAGCCGATCCGACGCACCAGACGCGGGGCCGTCGTGGACACCCTATTCAGGCTGGTTGTCGTGACCGACCCGGCCCTCGGGACCACTCTCGTCGTCGCCAATGCCCATGTGGTCACGATGGACAGCGAGCGTTCCGAGCACCCCGACGGCTACGTCGTGATCTCGGGCAACAAGATTGTCGACGTGGGGGCCGGAAAGGCTCCCGTGTACCCGAATGCGCACGTGATCGACGGCAACGGTTGCCTGATCACGCCCGGTCTGGTGAACACACATCATCATCTCTACCAATGGATCACCCGTGGCCTGGCAGCAGACTCGACGCTCTTCGAGTGGCTGACCACGCTGTACCCCGTCTGGGCGGGTATCGACGCCGACGCCGTCCACGCGGCGGCCACCGGCGGACTCACCTGGTTGGCAAAAACCGGATGTACGACCACCACCGACCACCACTACGTCGTTCCCCGCGACGCCGGCGACGTTTTCGAAGCCGAGATCACCGCCGCTGCGCAGGTTGGCCTTCGATTCCACCCGTGTCGTGGGTCGATGGACCTCGGTCAGAGTTCCGGCGGCCTGCCACCGGATCACGTCGTGGAAAAACTCGACGACATCCTGACCGGCACGCAGTCGGTGATCGACCGCTGGCACGATCCGAATGCGGGGTCGATGCTGCAGATCGCGGTAGCTCCCTGCTCACCCTTCTCGGTGACGGAGTCACTGCTCCGAGAGTCCGCGACGCTGGCCCGCGAAAACGGCGTGCGAATGCACACGCATCTCGCCGAGACCCTGGACGAGGAAAGCTTCTGCCGAGAGCTTTTCGGTTGCACGCCGGTCGAATACATGGAACGCGTCGGTTGGGTGGGTCCGGACGTCTGGTACGCACACGCAGTCCATCTCGACGACGCCGGTATCGAGACGATGGCGCGAACCGGAACTGCCGCGGCACACTGTCCGACCTCCAATGCGCGCCTGGGGGCCGGTATCGCCCGTGCCGCCGATCTGGTGAAGGGCGGGGTCACCGTGGGGCTCGGTGTGGACGGCGCGGCGAGCAACGAAGCATGCAGTCTGATCGAGGAGTCTCGTCATGCGCTTCTGTTTGCTCGCGCCAAGGGCGGACCGCAGACGATGACGGTGCGAAAAGCCTTGGAATTGGGAACGATCGGCGGCGCACGAGTTCTGGGCCGCGAGGGCGAAATCGGATCGATCGAGGTCGGAAAACTTGCCGACCTGGCGGTGTGGAAACTCGACACCATCGCGCATGCCGGCATCACCGATCCGGTGGCGGCGCTCGTACTCGGCTCGACGCCCCCGCTGAAGTTACTACTCGTCAACGGGCGAATCGTAGTTGCCGACGGACGAGTCACCACCGTCGACGAGGACGTCGTGGCCTCGGATGTCGCACGCGCACACCGCGACCTACTCGGAAAGGCTTGAGGCAGCGATGGATCTGCACAGCGTCGACGAAGTTCTGGTGCCGCGGACCCGCGCCGAGCTCCCCTGTGCCTCACCCGGTATCGGGTTCATCGGCGGCGGCACCTGGCTGTACTCGGAACCGCAGCCGCACCTGACCACTCTTGTCGACCTTGCGGGCTTCGACTGGAAAGCTGTCGCGGTCGGCGATCTCGGTCTCGAAATCGCGGCCACCTGCACCATCGAGGAACTGTGCCGCGCCGAACTTCCCACCTCATGGTCCGCCGCAGCGCTGTTCCAACACTGCGCCGACGCACTGCTCGCATCGTGGAAGGTGTTGCGATACGCGACCGTCGGCGGCAACATCGCGCTCTCCTTCCCGGCCGGGGCGATGACGACTCTGTGCACCGCTCTCGATGCCGAACTGACGATCTGGCGTCCGGACGGTACCGAATACTCAGTCCCCGTAGTCGATTTCGTCATCGACGATTCTCGCAACGTGCTCGGCCCCGGCGAGATCATCCGCAGTATCCGGATTCCCGTGCATGCACTGACCGCACGTACCGCGATGCGAAAGCTGGCACAGACGTCACTCGGGCGATCGGCCGTAGCCGTTGCCGGACGCTGCGGTGCCGACGGTTTCACACTGGCGATCACCGCCGCGACCCGCCGTCCGTACGCTCTGAAATTCGACGAACTCCCCGACGCCGCTGCGCTTGCGGATGCGTTGCACAGCAGGATTCCGGAAGACGCCTACTTCACCGATGTCCATGGAACTGCGCCGTGGCGGAAGGCGATGACTGACCTTCTCGCCGAAGAAATCCGAGGTGAACTGGAATGAAGTACTCGGTGGACGGAGTTCCCCGCGACGACCAGCCCCGCCCAGGACAGTGCCTGCGAACCTTCCTCCGCGAGCACGGAGCGAACTCCGTCAAGAAGGGGTGCGATGCCGGAGACTGCGGCGCCTGCTCGGTTCTGGTCGACGGACACCCCACCCATTCGTGCATATTTCCCGCCCACCGCCTCGGCGGCCGCGACGTCGTCACCGCCGCCGGCCTCGGAACACCGGAGAAACTTCACCCCATTCAACAGGCATTCGTGGACGCCGGTGGATTCCAATGTGGTTTCTGTACAGCGGGAATGGTAGTCACCGCATCAGCGCTGTCGGTCGAACAAAAATCCGATCTCGCGTGCTCGATGAAAGGTAACCTGTGCCGTTGCACCGGTTATCGGTCCATTCGTGACGCCCTCGCGGGTACATCCAATACCGAGACCGCCAAAACAGGCGGGGCACAAGGGCGTTCCATCGCAGCCCCGGCGTCCGCACGCATCGTCACGGGGACCGAGCAGTACACCATGGACTTCTCCCCGGGTGAGAAGCCGATCGGCCTGCTTCACGTCGCAGTACTCGGCAGTCCGCACGCACACGCACACATAACCCGGATAGACACGGCAGCAGCGGAAGCGGCGCCGGGCGTCGCCGCGGTCCTCACCTTTCAGGACAGTCCGGACGTGCTGTTCTCGACCGCCCGGCACGAGGACCGCAACGACGATCCGGACGATACGCGGGTGTTCGACAGGACCGTCCGTTTCCGCGGCCAGCGCGTCGCCGCGGTCATCGCCGAAACCCCGACGCAGGCGGAACGTGCACTCTCGCTGATCGAAGTCGACTACGAGGTACTCGACGCGGTATTCGAACCAGATCTGGCGCGTTCCCCCGGCGCTCCGCTCCTGCACGGCGACAAAGACGAGAGCTCGCGGATCGCAGAAGTCCCTCGCAACGTGGTTGCCGCGCTTCACGATGGTGTCGGCGATCTGGACCGTGCGCTCGCGGATGCCACCGCAGTCGTCGAAGGTACGTGGAAAACTGCGCGAGTCCAGCACGTGGCCTTGGAAACTCACGGCGCAGCGGGGTGGCTCGACGAGGACGGCCGTCTCGTCATCAGAAGCAGCACACAGGTGCCGTTTCTGGTTCGGGACGAATTGGCGCACATCTTCGATCTCGATCGCAGCCGAATCCGGGTGTTCGCCAAGCGGGTAGGTGGAGGCTTCGGCGGGAAGCAGGAACTACTCACCGAAGATCTCGTCGCACTCGCCGTCCTGCGAACGGGTAAGCCCGTTGCTTACGAGTTCAGCCGCAGCGATCAGTTCACCATCGCACCGTCACGGCACCCGATGCGAGTTTCGGTTCGCGCCGGCGCCGATGCCGACGGAACTCTCACTGCACTGGCCATCGACGTCCTTTCCGACGCCGGGGCGTACGGGAACCATTCGATCGGAGTCATGTTCCACGGTTGCGCCGAATCCATGGCGGTCTATCGCGCTGCAACCAAACGCGTCGACGCCGAAGCGGTCTACACGAACAACGTTCCGTCCGGCGCCTTCCGTGGTTACGGGCTCGGCCAGATCATCTTCGCCGTCGAGTCGGCCATGGATCAGCTCGCTGATCGTCTCGGCATGGACCCCTTCGAGTTTCGGCGGCGAAACGTCGTCGTACCCGGAGACGATTTTGTCGACTGGCACGTCGAGGACGGTGATCTCGAATTCGGCAGCTACGGACTGGACCAGTGCATCGACCTCGTCGACAGTGCACTGTCGAGCGGACGCGGCGAGGCTGCACCGGCAGGGTCGCGTTGGCAGATCGGTCGGGGCATGGCAATTGCCATGATCGCGACGATCCCGCCGCGTGGTCACTTCTCCGACACCACCGTCGCACTCGAGGCCGACGGTCGGTACGTCGTGAACATCGGCACCGCTGAGTTCGGCAACGGAACCACCACGATTCACCAACAGATCGCGGCCACCGAATTGCGGACGACAGTCGATCGCATCACGATTGTTCAATCCGACACCGATGCCGGCGGATACGACACCGGAGCATTCGGGTCGACGGGAACGGTGGTCGCCGGCAAGGCGCTCCTGATCGCCTGCGAGCGCCTTCGCGAGCGAATACTGACCCGTGCGGTGCGATTGAGTGGCCGCGGCGCGCAGATCGACGATCTTTCGCCGGACGGGGTCGAAACGTCCCACGGTCGCCTCGATTTCGCGACGTTACTCGAAGGTGGCCCGCTCGCCGCTGACGGTCGCCACGACGGAACACCGCGCTCGGTCTCGTTCAACGTTCACGGTTTTCGCGTTGCCGTCGACACGGATACCGGACGGGTGAAGATCCTGCAGTCGGTTCAGGCCGCCGATGCCGGCACCGTCATGAACCCGGCACAACTGCGAGGGCAGGTGGAAGGCGGTGTGGGACAGGCCCTCGGCGCTGCACTGTCGGAGGAAATCGTCATCGAAGAAGGCCGAGTGATCAATCCTCAGCTACGCAATTACCACGTTCCACAGATCGGAGATTTGCCGATCACCGAAGTACTGTTTGCCGACACGTACGACAAACTCGGGCCTTTCGGCGCAAAATCGATGAGTGAGGCCCCCTTCAATCCGGTAGCACCGGCGTTGGCAAACGCGATAGCCAACGCGTGTGGAGTGCGTATGTACTCCACACCGATGACCCCGGATCGAGTGTGGAGCGAACTCCAGGCCAGAGCCTAGACTTCGCGTTCGAGTACTCGCTCGACTGCGTCGACCGCGTCGTCCAACTCACCGGTGGTCACCGTCAGCGCGGGACGGAATCTGATTCCTCTCTTCCCGGTTGGCAGTATCATCACATGCTCGTCTTCTCGCAGTCGCTGGACGACGCGATCACGAAGGTCACTGTCCGCCAACGTAATCGCGCACATCAGACCACGACCGCGCGGCTCGGTCGCCGCCGCGTAGCGCCCGCAGACTTCGGTCAACCGGGCAAGGAGATGCGCACCCGTGAATCGCGCGCGGTCGATCAGTCGGTCCTGCTCGATGACTTCGAGTATCCGCCGGGCGCGCACCATATCGGTGAGGTTGCCACCCCACGTCGAATTGATCCGGGAACTGACGTGAAACACATTGTCGCGCACTTCATCCACTCGACCGCCGGCCATGATGCCGCAGACCTGCGTTTTCTTACCGAAGGCAACCACATCCGGATGCAATCCCAATTGCTGATAGGCCCAAGCGGTTCCGGTGATTCCGCATCCCGTTTGCACCTCGTCGAGAATGAAGAGGGCGTCATTCTCACGACACAGCTCTTGCATCGCCTGCAGGAATTCCGGCCTGAGGTGATGGTCACCGCCTTCGCCTTGGATCGGCTCGGCGATGAAACAGGCTATATCGTCGGGGTTGTCGGAAAACGCTCGGCGCGCTTGGTCGAGAGCTTTCCTCTCCGCAGCTTCGACATCGCGACCGTCTGCGAGATACGGCGAGTCGATCCGTGGCCAGTCGAACTTGGGGAATCTCGCGACCTTGCCCGGTTCGGTATTGGTGAGCGACATCGTGTATCCGCTCCGACCGTGGAAGGCCTCGGTCAAATGCAGGACCTTTGTCCCCAGATCGCTTGACAATCCACGGCTTTCGTTCAACCGACTCTTCCAGTCGAAGGCAACCTTGAGCGCATTTTCCACCGCAAGTGCCCCGCCGTCCACGAAGAACAAGTGTGGGAGCGCCGAATCCCCCAGGACCCGAGCGAAAGCCGCAACGAAGCGCGCCATAG
Source organism: Rhodococcus sp. P4_E4 (assembly GCF_056401575.1). Classification (NCBI taxonomy): domain Bacteria; kingdom Bacillati; phylum Actinomycetota; class Actinomycetes; order Mycobacteriales; family Nocardiaceae; genus Rhodococcus; species Rhodococcus sp. P4_E4. The sequence goes on from NZ_JBFUJB010000002.1 coordinate 19,760, forward strand.
GCTCGGTGTAGATGTCGGAATTACTCGGCTTGTTGGAGGCGACAACGGCCAATTCCTGCTGGAATTCCTCGTCGTCGGCGATCGCCGGGTGATTCATCCCCAGGGCGGAAGAGCCGAAGAAACCGAACATGTCCAGAAACTCGGTGCCGTCTCGCAGGTCGCGCAGATACGAACCTTGCGACCTTTGCACATCGAGAATCAGATCGAATCCGTCCACGAGAATGCTGGCCTTCAGCACCTCGTAGACCGGAAAGAGCGCACTGTCACCGAAGTCTCGCATCGCAGTACTCATACTGCGAAGATTATGTCAATTTTACGAAAGTGTCGATAGGAAGCCGTAAAAGTTACGGAACACCCGTCATTCGTCGTAAAAAGTTTGTAGGATGATGGTGCTTCGCGTGTTGACGTTGGCTGCCGTACGGATCTCCTGCAGCAATCGTTCCAACGCGCGAGGTGACGCCACCCGGACCAGGAGGACGTAGCTTTCGCTCCCGGCCACGGAGTGACACGAGACGACGGCCGGTAGATGACGCAAGCGAGCAGGCGCATCGTCGGGCTGCGAAGGATCGAGAGGAGTGATGGCGACAAATGCGGACAGATTATGACCGAGTGCCTCCGGATCGATCTTCGCCGAGTAGCCACGGATCACCTTGCGAGACTCCAATCGACGCACTCTCGACTGGACTGCAGAGATCGAGAGTCCTGCCTTCTCAGCAAGACTCGCGAGAGTGGCACGGCCGTCCAAGACCAATTCACGCATCAAAAGTCGATCGGTTTCGTCGACCGGAACCCCGGCAGCGTCACTGGTTTCTGTTTCTCGCACCTGCGCAGGCTAACGCAATCGGACATTCGTATGGTTGAAACCTGGGAGCTACGTGCACGGTTCGCAGCGGCCCTCGCCAAGATGTATGGCGACGAGGTCCCCGCTTACAACACCTTGGTAGATGTAACGATGCAGGTGAACCGTGATTTTGCCGCCGAACATCCGGATTCGGCGGAGCGCCTGGGCAGCCTGGCGAGAGTCAGCGCCGAGCGTCACGGCGCCATCAGACTGGGGACTCTCGACGAACTACGTGACGTAGCCACCGTCTTCGGCGGATTCGGTATGTTTCCGGTCGGCTACTACGACCTCCGGCTCACCGACTCCCCCATTCCCGTTGTCTCGACGGCGTTTCGCCCCACCGAACCTGCCGAACTCGCCCGGAACCCGTTCCGTGTTTTCACTTCGGTACTGACCGGCTCCGATTCCAGGTTCTTCGACACCGACCTCGAGCGTCGGATCACCGGGTTCCTGCGTCGCCGCACCCTGTTCTCTCCAGAACTTCTGCAGTGGGCACGGCAAGCGAACCGCGAGTGCGGCCTACCGGAGCCCGAGGCGACACAATTCGTCGAAGCGGCGACCTCGGCGTTTCGGCTCGGCACCGATCCCATCGACGCCGGTTGGTATCGCGAACTTGCCGCGATCTCACCTGTCGCCGCAGACATCGCCGGCCAGGGCTCGACACATGTCAACCACCTCACCCCGCGAGTGCTCGACATCGACGAGTTGTACCGCCGAATGACCGAGCGCGGCATCACCATGATCGACCGCATCCAAGGCCCACCGAGATGGAATGGACCGCCACTGCTTCTGCGGCAGACGTCGTTTCGCGCACTCGCCGAAGACAGACGTTTTCGCCGGCCGGACGGATCGGTCACCACAGAACCTGTCCGCGTCAGATTCGGCGAGGTCGAGGCACGCGGAATCGCGTTGACCCGCAGCGGGCGTGCAATCTACGACCGACTGATCGCAAGGCCCGCGGACGCCGACTGGGACAGCGAATTTCCGCACAGCGAGGACGGACTCGACGACGCGGGGTTGGCGTACTTCACGTACCGAAACGAAGGAACTGTTGTCGTCCGCGACCCGATCGTCTACGAGGACTTCCTACCGGCATCCGCGGCCGGGATCTTCGCGTCCAATCTCGATTCCGTGACCGGATTCGTTTCCGATGCGCCCGGCGCCGAATACGGGCAGGATCGATTGGAGGGCGCCGTCGACCGCACCATCGAAGATCCGTTCGAGCTGTACCGCGCACAACAAGAGGCATCACGTGCCCTGCTTTCTCCCGCCAACAACCACTCCCGCCTACAAACACTCCCGCCTTCTAACACTCCCGCCTTCAAACACAGAGGACTCCCCGTGAACCTGCCTGATCCTTCGAGCCTCGCCGATCGCGCCGAGAGAGCCCTCGCTGCCTGCGGTGTCGAGTGGCCCGCCGGTGATCTGAGCGCACACACGCCGATCACCGGCACACAGCTGCGTACGGTCCGGCAGCACTCCGGCCGAGAGGTCGACGACGCCGTCGAGGCGGCTCATCGAGCGTTCCTCACCTGGCGCACCGTCCCCGCTCCGGCGCGCGGCGCGGTCGTGCGGCGGCTGGGCAGCCTACTGACCGAGCACAAGGAGGATCTCGCGGAGATCGTGACGCTGGAGGCAGGCAAGGTCACCTCGGAAGCTCTCGGCGAGGTACAGGAGATGATCGACATCTGCGAGTTCGCGGTCGGTCTCTCCAGGCAGCTCTACGGGCGCACCATGCCGTCCGAACGTCCCGGCCACCGGTTGTCGGAAACGTGGCACCCGCTCGGCGTTGTCGGGGTCATCTCTGCGTTCAACTTTCCGGTAGCGGTGTGGTCGTGGAATACCGCCATTGCTCTGGTCTGCGGCGACTCCGTCGTCTGGAAGCCTTCGGAAACCACTCCGTTGACCGCTCTGGCATGTCATGCGCTCCTGCGACGTGCGCTCGCGGATTGTGAAGCACCGATCGACGTGCACCAGTTGGTCGTCGGCGGACGTGACGTCGGTGAGGCGCTGGTGGACAACCCACTCGTGGCCTTGGTCAGCGCGACGGGTTCCGTGCGGATGGGCCGCGCCGTGGCTCCGCGGGTCGCCGAGCGCTTCGGACGAAGTCTTCTGGAGCTGGGTGGGAACAACGCCGCAGTCGTCACGCCGTCGGCGGATCTCGAGCTTGCCGTGCGCGGAATTGTCTTCTCCGCCGCGGGAACTGCCGGGCAGCGCTGCACCTCACTGCGCCGACTCATCGTTCACGAGTCGATCGCCGACAACGTCGTCGATCGCATTGCGTCCGCGTACGCGCAACTCCAGGTCGGTAGTCCCTTCGATTCCGGTGTTCTGGTCGGACCGCTGATCAACGAAGCCGCGTACGAGGCAATGCAGAAGTCCCTCTCGGCCGCGCGCGGCGACGGCGGAACCGTGGTGTGTGGCGGTGATCGCGTCGGCGAATCCGGGTTCTACGTGACACCTGCTCTCGTTCGCATGCCCGCACAGACCGAGGTGGTACGGGCGGAAACATTTGCACCCATCCTCTATGTCTTGACCTACACCGACTTCGACGACGCTATTGCGCTGCACAACGGTGTACCTCAAGGACTTTCATCCTCGATCTTCACACTCGATCAGCGAGAAGCAGAGCGCTTCCTCGCCGCCGACGGGTCCGATTGCGGCATCGCGAACGTGAACATCGGAACGTCCGGTGCGGAGATCGGCGGCGCATTCGGCGGCGAGAAGGAGACGGGCGGCGGACGCGAATCGGGTTCGGATTCATGGAAGGCCTACATGCGCCGAGCCACCAATACCGTCAACTACTCGGACCAGTTGCCGCTGGCTCAAGGCGTCGAGTTCGGCTGAACGCGTTCTGGGCAAAATCGGCGATCGCTTCGATCAACTCCGGGAGCGTCGACAACTGCGGGGCGTGGTCGGTGTCCAGGCTGACCACCTGGGCACCGGGAACAAGTTTTTGCATGGCACGTTGAGCTTCGATCGGCACGGTTCGATCGAGCGTGCATTCGACATACAAACGCGGGACGGTTCCGAATCGTTCTTCCGTCCAGACGGGTGCCATCAGGCGGGCCGACTCCAGCTGTGGAACGAGCATGCGGGCGGCGAAGATCGCATCAGCCACCGGCGCTTCGTGGAAGAACACAGCGGCACCGGCTTCGGGCGGAACCACCGTCGCATTCCCGTCGTCCACGGGGACCAACCAACGTGAGATCCCGACCGGACTTGCCAGACCGACTTCGATGCAGAGCATCCCGAAGTCCATCTGAGATGGAAGCATCATCCCTGCGACGTACACAAGACCCGTTACCCGCAAAGGCAGCAACTCAGCCACCTGTGAGGCCACGATGCCACCGCCGGAGTGACCGACGAGGGTGCACTGCCCGTCCAGGGACTCGACCACTGCCACAACATGTTCGGCAACTACGTCGAGATCGATCACGTCGTCGGGGTTCCAACTTCCCGAGCCTGGAAGCTCCACCACAACGGGATTGAAGCCGGCCGATTTCAGTGGGCCACACACACGATCCCAGACCCAACCGCCGGCCCACGCTCCGTGGATGAGGACGATGTTCCGTGCACTCACTGCTTGATCTCGAGCTCTGCAGCCGAAAGTACCCGAGCCGCCTCACGACCTGCGGCGGCGTTGGACTTTCCCTGCCTCGACCCGGCCAATTTGGCCTTGATGTGATCGCGAACGGTAATGGATTCGTACTCCAAGCCGGAGTCGTCCTGAAAACTCGGCAGAGTCGCAATCACCGCGTCGACGTTTCCGTCGTGGAAGAAGGCCGCCGATCGCCGACGCTTGATGGTGCCGTTCACCACCGGAGGCGCAACTCGGTGCAGCGTGGACATCCACCTGTCGTTAGTCAGTCGCGCGGTGAGATCCCCGAGATTGACCAGTAGCGCGCCGTCGACCGGCCAGACATCGTGCCAGCGTCGGTCGCTCCCGAGTACTTGCAAACCTTCGACCTGATCCGCCCACAGCACGGTGACCAGCCCGAAATCGGTATGTTCGCCCATACCCTTCAACTCACCGTCCAATGTCACCGTCCCTTCGGGTAATGCGTAGTTGTTCATCCGCAGTACGTCGATGGAATGGTCGGTGATCGACTCGAAGAATCCTGGGGTCAGACCGAGCGCATCTTCGAAAATGGTTGTCAGTGTGCGTGCCACCCGCTCGCCATGGGCGTAGTAGTTCTCCACTCGTTCCGTGAAACCTGGCACTGCGGGCCACAGATTGATTCCGTAATCCTCCTCCGACAGTTCGAGTTCGGTGAATGATCTGGCTTCGGTTCCGACGTTGAAGGCCTCGAAGAAGTCATTCATCCGAGTCGCGGATTCGACGCCGAGGCTCAAGCTCAGCGACTCGCTCTTGGGCGGGCTGTATCCACGATTCGCGCCCTCGATTCGGTAGCCCGTTTTCGTCTCCATCGGCAGCCCGAAGAAGTCGTCCATGGCTTCGGCGAGGCCGGAAGAAACATCGACCGGAACGCCGTGGCCCCGAATCTGCATGAAACCGACAGTCCGACAGGCATGGTCGACTTCGGCGGCCACTCGCGCCTTGTCCTGGTCGGCACCACCGAGCACGTAGGGCGAGATGTCGATGACGGGAACTTCGAAGGGATCAGACTGGGACGATGACACTGGCGTCTCCTGCAGAGCTGGTAGCGGGTTCAGTTTGTGCAGTGGGGTGGAGGCTCTCTCGCGATCGCCTCGCGAGTTCACCGAGTCGGGTGTGATTGAACAGCAGATTGAGTGAAAAGGCAGAGGCCGCAGCCAAGGTGATGCCGCTACCGAGGAGGATCTGAGCCGAGGAGGGGAATCGCTCGAACATCCCCTCCGCAAATTCCGGCAGAATACCGATTCCGACGGACACAGCAGCGATCGTGGTGTTGATCGGGTCACTGAGATCGACCTTGCGCAGTGTGTTGATTCCGACCACGGCGACAGTGGAGAACAAGATGATTCCGACGCCGCCGACCACCGGATCAGGCAGGGCTGCAACTACTTCACCCATTCGCGGGATGAGGCCGAGGACGATCAGAATGGCACCGCTGGTAGCGGTCACGTACCGGCTGTACACCCGGGTCGTGGCAACGGCGCCGACATTCTGCGAGAAAACGGTGTCGACAAAGGCATTGAAGATTCCGCCCAGAACTCCCGACATGCCGTCGGCCACCAGCCCGCGTGCGAGATCTGCTTTTTTCAAAGGCTTTCCGGTGATCTCGCTGACCGCCAGCATGCTCGCCGTCGATTCTGCGAAGACGATTGCCATGACGATACTCATCGCCACCACGGCGGTGACGGGAAACTCCGGAGCGCCGAAGTGGAACGGCATCGGGAAGCCCACCCAGGCCGAGCCGCCGACGCCACTCAGATCGATCAGACCCATCGGGATGGCGATCACGGTACCGATCACCAGTGCCATAAGTACACCGAGTTGCGTCCACATCCCGCGACCGAGGCAGATGAACGCCACCGCGATCACAACGACTGCGGCAGCCAGCGCCAGATTCTTCGGATCGGCGAACGACGGGGAGGTCGGGTCGTTTCCGACGATCAGTCCTCCCGCGACACCGATCAACGAGATGCCGATGACTGTGAGGACGACGCCGGTGACCAGGGGTGGGAAGTATCGGACGATTTTGGCGAACGGGACGGCCAAGGCTATGCCGACCACGCCACCGACCAGCATGGACCCGTACACGGCCTGCAGGCCGTACTCCTTGGCGATCAGAATCATCGGCGTCAGCCCGGCGAACGTCGCACCGCAGACGATCGGCAGGCGGACACCGGCAACCTTGCCGACGCCCAGGCTCTGAATGATCGTGATGATGCCTGCAACGAGCAAGTCCGCACTGATCAGCATCGCGACCGTGCTGCGGTCCAGCCCGACTGCGGCACCGAAAACCAGCGGAACCGTGATGCAACCGGTGTACATGATGAGGACGTGCTGAAGAGCAAAAGCAGACTGGCGGGCAATGGGGAGCCGCTGGTCGACTGGATGGATGGCCATGCGCCGATCTCCGTCCGAAGCTGGAAGTGTTTCGTGTACGGGACTATTCAGCACGTCGATAATTTCTTACCGTGGTCGAATTTGTTTCGTCTGTGTAATCAAAACTTTCACCAGAGCACTGCTATCTTCGGCACATGGACGACGACCAGAGAGCGATAGCGACCGCAATCGGGGCAGCCGTGCGGACAGCGAGAAAAGAAGCCGGTTTGACGTTGCGTGAGGTTGCCGTGAAGTCAGGGTTGTCGCAGCCATTCCTGAGCCAAACCGAAAACGGGCACGCAGTACCCAGCGTCATGAACCTTCACCGCCTCGCGCAATCGCTCGGCACCACGGCGCACTCACTCTTGGCACAGGGCGAGCGAACTCCGTCCAGCCTCGTCCGCGCCGGCGAGGGGCGAACCTTCGAACTGGCACACGATTCGGTGATCCGATTCTGCTCGACCGGCTCACGGACCATGGAACCCAACGAGATCACGGCAGCACCTCACTCCGAGGCAGGTGAGCACACCGAACATGCCGGCGAAGAATTCATTCATGTTCTCGAAGGATCTGTCGAGGTCGAGGTCGGGCTGGACGAGCATCACGTTCTTCATGTCGGCGATACCCTCCTCTACACCTCGACCATCCCGCATCGGTGGTTCAATCGCACCGCTGCAGTTGCGAGATTCCTCATCGTGAGTTCACCGCCGTCCTTCTAGATACGCCACCGCTGCAGTTCCACACCACAACCCCGGCTCGCGGCTTACCCTGACAGCGTGACCAAGTGGCCGGAACTTGCGCGTGAGATCGCCGATACCGTTCTGTTTCCCGTCGCCGACAGCGTCGACGCCGACGGAGAAATCCCCAGCAGCCATTTCGACGCGCTCGCCGCCGACGGCTTCTACGGCATCGCCGCCCTCGGTGACGGTGGCCCCAGCAGCGAAGAACTGGTCGAGGTCCTCGAAACCTTGTGCGGCGGTTGCCTCGCGACGACGTTCACCTGGATGCAGCATCACGGCGTCGTCGGGGCCCTGGCAGCGAGTACCAATACGTCTCTGCGCGAACAATACTGGGACGGTCTGGTTTCCGGCACGATTCGCGGTGGGGTTGCCTATGCCGGCGCCATCCCCCGCCCACCGCTCCTGTGGGCCAAGCGGGTGAACGACGGCTACGTCCTCGACGGGATCGCACCCTTCGTCACCGGTTGGGGCATCGTCGATGTTCTCTTGGTGTCGGCGCGCGACGAGTTCGACAATTCCATCGTTCATTCCGTCGTACCGGTGGGCGAGGCCCCGGGTCTGACGATCGAGGAGCTTCCACTGATCGCGGCGCGCGGGAGCAACACCGTCCGAATCGTGTTCGACGCTTTCGAAATTCCCAATACCGACGTCTGTGCTGTCGTCAGCGACGAACAGTTCCAGAGCACCCAACTCCCCGGCTTGTGGCTCAATGGCGCGATGGCCATGGGCATCACCCGCCGCGCCGTGACCGAACTCGCGGATCTGGGAGTCGACGCCGACGCGTTCGAAGAACAAGCCGCCCGGGCGCGCGCCGATCTCGATGCAGCACTGCGCGGCGGCGGCGACATGTCGGCCGCACGCGCCCGCGCATCGGAACTTGCGATACGAGCATCGGCCGCGCTCGTCACTGCGACCGGAAGCCGCGCCCTCGTCGGCAGCAACACCCCCGAGCGGCTCATGCGAGAAGCCACCTTCACTCTTGTCGCGGCTGGTCGACCGGAGATCAAGACAGCTCTCGTGGAACGACTCAGCGGATACTGAGTCTGCACGGTTGCACTCGATTACGCTGGGGCTCATGACCAGTGGAGAACCAGTACTCATCCCGGCCGGAACCGTGTTCACGCCGGAGGACCTGACGTTCTATGCCGATCGCGACTCCCGCAGTCTCGACGACGCCATCGCCGAAGCCGACCTTCTTGTCAGTTGCCCACACTCGGGTTCCGCGATTCCAGCAGAACTCTCACGTTTTCTCGCACCCGAGTTCACACAGCGGCTGCAATTCGACTTCACCGACATGTCCACCAGTCCCATCGTGCGCCGTTGGGCCGAAATAGATTCGCGCATCGTGTACGTGGAGAATCCGCACCCTCGCATGATTCGCGATCCCAACCGTGCGAAGCCCGAAAACCTGGAAGCGTCACTGCGCGAAGCCTTCGCCCGCGTCCATCAGGCCGGTGCAGGCAACAAGGCGGACCTCACCGGCGTCGACGCAGTTCGCCCTGTCACCTTCTCGTTCTACCCCCTGTTGCTCGAGCCGACCGACGACGCGGGCTGGAAGAACCTCGCCGAGACCTTCACCGAGACAGCCGAACACGGTTTGGGTGTCTACGAAAGAACTCGCGACGCACTGATCGAAGCCATGGTGGAGAAGAGCTTCGAACTCGGTCGATCGTTCACGACGTTGTCGTTCCACGACACGATGAACCACACCACCCGGCGGGACGGCGCCGTCAATGTCGAACGGCCGGAAGCAGATCGACTCCCCGACGTCGTCGCACTCTCCAATCGTGGCGACCACCACGGCAATCGACGCGGCGACAATCCCGTGACGATGGATCCGGAGCTCATTCGCACACTTGCGGTCTCACATCGCAAGGGATTTCAGGTCGACGATCCAGATGCCGTCGCTCTCAATCAGCCGTACCTCGGCAGTTTCGAAATCATCCGAGCCGGAGCCAGATTCGCCGAATTGAGCGCCCGCGCCGCCGAAGCCGGGATCACGTTTAGTGCGGTTCAGGCCGAATTCAAACGAGAATTCCTACTGGGGAACGAACTGGCCGCATACATCATGAAACCCGGCCTCGACTGGCCTACACCCGACGCCGAACGGGTGGACCAGCTCGCCCACGCGTGCAAGGCGAGCTGGGACCACTACCGCAACAGCTGACTCAGCGATATCACTCAGGCTGACTCAGCGGTATCACTCAACCGAGTACCACTCCGAACACCGCGCCGGCCGCAATCGTCGTGACGGCCAAGATGATGGTCGGCAGGAAGAACGAGTGGTCGACGAGCTTGGAGCCGAGCTTCGTGCTGCCCGAGAGGTCGAAGTTCGCAGCTGCGATCTGTGAACCGTTTGTCGGCAACAGATAGACACCGGCAAAGGCTCCGGCCCACATGCCGCTCACCAGGCCGGGTGCAATCCCGGCAGCGAGACCGATCGGCACGATGGTCCTCGTCGCGGTCGACTGGCTGGTCGTCAGGACACAGACCAGGAAGACACCGAGCGCGAAGATCCATGGCGCGGCGTTGACCCAGTCGCCGACGGTGCTCGTGATCAGCTCCGAATGTGCACTGATGAACGTGTCCGTCAGCCATGCCAGACCGAACAGCGCGATGGCCGAGACCATGCCGGCACGGAACACCGTCGACGAGGGCACGTCGGCAACGTTCGGGCGGCACACCAGCAGGATCAACGTACCCACGACGAACATCAGCATTTCGATGATCGGTGTCATCCCCATCGGGGAACCGTCGGCGGCTTCGGGGCGAATTCCCTTGAACAGGCCGAAGATCACGATGGCCAGAACGCCGGCCAGGAAGATCAGTGCCGCGTTTCGTCCGGTCTTCGTCGAGACGAGTTCGGTCTTGGACGCTGCACCAGGTCCGGCCAATTCGCCCGACTTCATCTTCGCCTGTATGTCCGGGTCGTCGTCGAGATCCTTACCGAGCCTGTTGACCGCGATGGAGGAGAGGACGATGCCGACGACAGCGGCCGGGAAGGTGATCTTGATGATGTCGATGAGTTCGAAATCGTAAGGCGGCACGTCGGTCAGCGTGACCATCGCCGCCATCGCCGCGGACACCGGACTACACGCCAGCGCCACACCGGTCGAGACAACCGACAGCGACAGCGGCCGTGACGGCCGCACACCGTTCTTGTACGAGACGTCGTAGATGACGGGGAGCAGCGGGTAGAGGATGTTGGCCGTACCGGCACCGACCGAGAACAGGAATGACACCAACGGCGCGATCAGCGTGATCTGTTTCGGGCGAGATTCGATCAACTTGGCCGCGATGGTGACCATCCAGTCGATACCACCGGCCGCCTGCATCATCGACGACGCGAGGACAACGGACAGGACGATGAGGAGAGCGTCGACCGGCGGACTGCCGACGTCCTCTCCGAAGACGAACACGAGGACGGCAACACCTGCGCCGCCCCACAGACCGAGAGCGACACCGCTCGATCTGGTACCCATGACAATCGCCCCGAGCACTACCGCCAGCTCGAGGACAATCTTGACTGCTTCCATCAGGCACTCGCCTTCTCGATAACAAGAGAATCGCTATAACAGGGCAAATAGTATGCTCTGCACTTCGGCTGCGGGCACGAACACGCTGTCGGTGGGAAGGGGCAATATGGTGGTCGTGACCAATGTCCTCGGTAGGTTCTCGCCCGCCACACGCGAGTGGTTCGGTGGCGCGTTCAGCGCTCCGACTGCTGCGCAGCTCGGTGCCTGGGAATCCATCGCAAGTGGCTCTCACACACTTGTCGTCGCACCAACCGGCTCCGGCAAGACATTGTCGGCGTTCCTGTGGGCTCTCGATCAACTCGCCGCGAAGGACGAAGGCGAACGCGCCACCAAAGTCCTCTACATTTCGCCACTCAAAGCGCTGGGCGTGGACGTCGAACGGAACCTTCGCGCGCCGCTGGTCGGCATCACACAGACTGCGAAACGTCTGGGCCTCACCCCGCCCGAGATCACCGTCGGTGTTCGTTCCGGCGATACGTCACAGGCCGATCGGCGCTCGTTGATCAAGCGTCCTCCGGACATCCTGATCACGACGCCGGAGTCGTTGTTCCTCATGCTCACCTCCGCTGCCCGGGAAACACTGGTCGGCGTCGACACCGTGATCGTCGACGAGGTTCACGCGGTGGCGGGTACCAAGCGCGGCTCGCACCTTGCGCTCTCTCTGGAACGTCTGGACGGCTTGCTCGAGCGTCCGGCGCAACGCATCGGATTGTCGGCCACTGTCCGTCCCCACGAGGAGATCGGGCGGTTCCTCGCAGGTTCGGCACCGATCCGAATCGTGGCACCGCCTGCCGCCAAGACCTTCGATCTCACGGTCCGTGTCCCCGTCGAGGACATGACCGAATTGGGTATCGCGACGCCCGCCGACGGTTCCGAATCCCCCACCCCGCAAGCCGGTTCGATCTGGCCCCACGTCGAGGAACAGATTGTCGACCTCGTGCTCGATCACCGATCGTCCATCGTGTTCGCCAACTCTCGTCGCCTCGCCGAACGATTGACAGCCAGGCTCAACGAGATTCATGCAGAACGCATCGGTCTGGCCGTCGAGAAAACACCTCGCCCGCCCGCGCAGATCGGAGCTCCCGCCGAGGTCAACTACGGCGCAGAACCCCTCCTTGCTCGCGCCCACCACGGATCGGTCAGCAAAGACCAGCGAGCCCTCATCGAAGACGACCTCAAATCGGGTCGATTGCGATGCGTCGTCGCCACCAGCAGTCTCGAACTCGGAATCGACATGGGCGCCGTCGACTTGGTCATCCAGGTGGAGGCGCCGCCTTCGGTTGCCAGCGGCCTGCAACGTGTCGGTCGCGCCGGCCACCAGGTCGGCGAGATCTCACGAGGCGTCGTCTTCCCCAAACATCGCACCGACCTGATTCACTGCGCGGTGACCGTCGAGCGCATGGTCGAAGGCAAGATCGAGGCGATGGCCGTTCCCGCCAATCCCCTCGACATCCTTGCCCAGCAAACTGTTGCGGCCACCGCTCTGGAACCGATCGACGTCGACGACTGGTTCGAGACGGTGCGCCGAAGCGGTTCCTTTGCAACGCTTCCCCGTTCGGCCTACGAGTCGACTCTGGATCTGCTCGCCGGGCGGTACCCCTCGGACGAGTTCGCCGAATTACGTCCGCGCCTGGTCTGGGATCGCGAGTCCAACACTCTGACGGGCCGCCCGGGTTCGCAGCGCTTGGCAGTCACTTCCGGCGGCGCCATCCCCGACCGCGGCCTCTTCACGGTCTACATGGTCGGTGAGAAAGCATCAAGAGTCGGCGAACTCGACGAAGAAATGGTCTACGAATCCCGGGTAGGCGACGTCTTTGCGCTCGGCGCCACCAGTTGGCGGATCGAGGAGATCACCTTCGATCGGGTTCTGGTCAGCCCCGCCTACGGCATGCCGGGTCGTTTGCCCTTCTGGCATGGCGACGGACTCGGTCGCCCTGCCGAACTCGGACAGGCGTTGGGACAATTCGTTCGAGAGACCGCGCTGGGTAATGAAGCCGACGTCGTCGAGCGTTGTCGCGTGGGCGGGCTCGATCACAACGCCACAACCAATCTGATCCAACTCGTCGGTGAGCAGAAGAATGCCACCGGGCAGGTCCCGTCGGATCGAACATTGGTTGTCGAGCGCTTCCGCGACGAACTCGGCGATTGGCGTCTGGTGCTGCATTCCCCGTACGGCCAACGGGTTCACGCACCGTGGGCCCTCGCCATCGGGGCCCGCTTGCAGGAACGATACGGCGTCGATTCCAGTCCGACGGCCTCCGACGACGGCATCATCATCCGTCTCCCCGACACCGAGAACGAACCTCCCGGCGCCGAACTGTTCACCTTCGACGTCGAGGACATCGAAGATCTGGTCACCCAGGAGGTGGGTGGCTCGGCATTGTTCGCCTCCAGATTCCGCGAATGTGCCGCCCGCGCACTGCTTCTCCCACGCCGCAATCCCGGCAAGCGTGCTCCACTGTGGCAGCAACGTCAGCGGTCGGCGCAACTGCTGGACGTCGCTCGCAAGTTCCCGACATTCCCGATCCTGCTCGAGACCGTGCGTGAGTGCTTGCAGGACGTCTACGACCTGCCGGCACTGAAGGAATTGTTCGGCAAGATCGAACGGCGCCAGATTCGAATAGTCGAAGTGGAGACGCCCTCGCCTTCACCGTTCGCAAGTGCGCTCCTGTTCAACTACGTGGGCGCGTTCATGTACGAGGGCGACAGCCCCCTGGCCGAGCGACGCGCCGCCGCACTGTCGTTGGACTCCACGCTGTTGGCCGAACTCCTCGGCCGCGTCGAACTGCGCGAGCTGCTCGACGCCGGAGTGATCGAGCAGGCAGAACGTGAACTGCAACGGCTCGCTCCGGACCGCAAGGCCAAGGACCTCGAGGGCGTCGCCGACCTCCTCCGTATGCTCGGCCCGCTGACCACCGAAGAAGTCACCGAACGCTGTCTCGAAGACCCGGTCTCGTGGCTCGACAAGTTGGTCGCAGACAAACGTGCCCTCCACGTCTCCTATGCGGGCGAGAGCTGGTGGACCGTCGTCGAAGATGCAGCGCGCCTTCGCGATGGACTCGGCGTTCCCCTACCCATCGGGGTTCCGGCCGCGTTCATCGAGCCGGTCGATCAGCCACTCGACGACCTCCTGAGCCGATACGCACGCACCCACGGACCATTCACTCTCACGGATGCGGCTGCACGCTTCGGTATCGGAGTATCCGTCGCGCGTGACGTTCTCGGTCGGCTCGCGCTCGAAAAGCGTGTTCTCGAAGGAGAATTCCGCCCGTCTGCAACTGGGAGCGAATGGTGCGACGCCGAAGTCCTGCGCCGCTTGCGGCGTCGCTCGCTCGCCGCGGCACGGCAGGAGGTCGAGCCGGTCAGTACCGCAACGCTCGGACGTTTCCTTCCCGGTTGGCAGCATGTGGGCGGCACGCTGCGCGGAATCGACGGTGTTGCAACGGTAGTCGATCAACTTGCGGGCGTACCGATTCCGGCGTCCGCCCTCGAATCGTTGATCCTGCCGAGCCGAGTCGCCGACTACTCCCCCGCGATGTTGGACGAACTCACCTCGACGGGCGAAGTCCTGTGGTCCGGATCCGGAGCAATCTCCGGCAAAGACGGGTGGGTAGTGCTGCACCCCGCCGACCTGGCACCGATCACGCTCAATTCGCCCGCCGACACCGACGTCTCGGAGTTGCAGAAACGCATCCTCGACCTGCTGTCCGGCGGCGGTGCCTACTTCTTCCGCCAGTTGGTCGACGCGTTGCAAACTACGGAGTCGGCTGCGGACACGGTCGACAGTGCGGTGACGACGGCACTGTGGGAGTTGGTGTGGCTCGGACACATCGGTAACGACACCGTGGCACCGCTGCGCGCACTTCTCTCGGACACCACCAGAACCACCACAAGTCACCGATCGCCTCGACGTGTTCCTCGTGCCCGTCCGTACCGCGGAATGGCGCGCGCTTCCACCCCGGCGCGCACGGGACCGGCAACCGCCTCCGGTCGGTGGTTCCAGCTGCCAGGTATCGAACCTGACCCCACTATCCGGGCGCACGCCACGGCTGATCTGCTGCTCGAACGGTACGGCGTAGTCACCCGCGGTTCTGTGATGAGCGAGAACGTGCCGGGCGGTTTCGCGTTGATCTACAAGGTACTGAGCACGTTCGAGGACAACGGGCGCGCTCGACGCGGATACTTCGTGGACACCCTGGGCGGCGCTCAATTCTCGACGCCTCCCGTGGTCGACCGCTTGCGCACGTTCGGTGATTCCATCGAGGGGCGCCACACCTCCTCGGCTGCAGTCACTCTCGCGGCGTGCGACCCGGCCAATCCATACGGCGCAGCACTGCCGTGGCCGGCGTCGGGGGGCGAAGAGTCACCCGGACACCGACCCGGACGTAAGGCGGGAGCACTGGTCGTTCTGGTGGAGGGCGAGTTGGTTCTGTTCGTCGAGCGCGGCGGTCGCACCATCCTGACATTCACCGACGACGGCGGAACTTTGCGCCTGGCAGCGCTGTCGCTTGCCCAGAAGGTGACTTCTCGTGCTGTCGACAAGTTGGTAGTGGAGAAGGTCGACGGAGAGACCATCCACGGCAACGATTTTGCTCCCGTCCTGGTCGAAGCCGGCTTCGCCGCCACTCCTCGCGGATTCCGGTTGAGGTCATGAGGATTGAGGTCATGATGGTTGCGATCGTGAAGTGCTGGAGCGGCGACCATGCCTGAGGGCGATACCGTGTGGCGGGCCGCCAACGATCTGCGCGCTGCCCTGGCCGAGAAGGTACTCACCACCTGCGATGTCCGCGTTCCTCGCTATGCCACCGTCGATTTATCGGGACATCGTGTGGATTCCGTCGCCAGCCGCGGAAAGCATCTGCTGATCCGCGTGGGCGAAGCGTCCATTCACACGCATCTGAAGATGGAGGGTCAGTGGCAGATTTATCTCCCCGGCGAGCGCTGGCGCAGACCCGCCCACCAAGCGCGCATAATCTTGGCCACCGAAGACTCTGTAGCAGTGGGCTTTTCACTGGGAATCACCGAGATCCTCGAACTGGGGCAGGAACAGGAGGCCGTCGGGCACCTCGGACCGGACCTGCTCGGGACCGATTGGGACAGTTTCGTGGCCGTCGAGAATCTTCGCGCTGCAGACTCCGTACCGATCGGAATCGCGCTCCTGGATCAGCGCGTGATGGCCGGACTGGGCAACGTGTACCGCAACGAGATCTGCTTCCTACGAGGCATTCACCCGAAGACGCCGACACACCGCGCCGGGAACCTCGACGCGATTGTGGATCTGTCATTCCGCACCATCAACGTCAACAAGTCGCGTCGCATCCGGGTCACCACCGGCGACACCCGCCCAGGTAGGCAAACGTGGGTGTACGGCAGACGCGGAAAACCTTGCCGCCGATGCGGAAGCCGCATCAGAGAAGACACCCTCGGACCGGATCAGCTCACCGAGCGAAATATCTTCTTCTGCCCCGTGTGCCAGCCGTTCACGCCTGGTTAGCGTTGATCAGCAGCCGGACGCAATGGCGCACAAATCGCTCGCGCTCGACGACGATCGAGCCGTCCAGATAACCGATGAACAGTGTGAACAACGCCCCGACCAGCCCGACTGCCACCAGCTGCTTGTCCACCGGATCGGCAATCTCGGACAACTGGTCGTACACCAGGTCCACGAACGCCGGCATCGATTCGATACCGCGTCCGCTCAGCACCGGCTCCGAGAGCGGAGCGATCAGAAGCACTCGCCCCATTGCCGGGTCGTCGACCATCAGCTTGACGAAAGCGTCGACCGCAGCGGTGGCGACTGCCTCGGATGTCGTCTCGGACTCCACTGCCGTGGCGAGCGCCGACTGCGCGCGCTCGGCGACAAACGTGTGGACCGCGACAACGTACTGATCGCGATCGGTGAAGCTCTCGTAGAAGTACCGCTCGGTCAGACCAGCGGCCTTGCAGACCGCTCGCACGTTGACGGCCGGACCGTCGACCGCACCGAGCAGTGTCACTCCGACGTCGAACAACGTCGCCTTTCGAGTGGCCCTGCGTTCTTCGATGCTCACAACTTCCCCACTTCGCCGACACTTGTTCTTCAATGCGCCCGGTATTCGATCCTTGACTACCGCTGTTGTCGATCCTAATCTGACAACATGCGTAGTCAACTTGGCGACAGCAGCACCCCGGTTCCCCTCGGTCCGGATTCCCTGACCTGGAAGTATTTCGGCGACTGGCGCGGGATGCTCCAAGGTGTCTGGGCAGGTTCGATGCAAAACATGCACCCTGGTCTCGGCGCCGGGGTCGAGGAGCACTCGCAGTTCTTCGACGAGCGCTGGGAACGGCTGTACCGCTCGCTGTATCCCATTGCCGGCGTGGTCTTCGACGGCGATCGCGCGCAGCAGACAGCCGAAGAAGTCCGTGGCTATCACACACGGATCAAGGGCATCGACAAGCTGGGACGCCGGTACCACGCACTTGATCCCGACACCTTCTACTGGGCGCACGCGACATTCTTCATGGGCACCATCGTCACCGCCGAGAACTTCTCCGGTGGCCTGACCGAGGCCCAGAAACGACAACTCTTCACCGAGCACATTCAGTGGTACCGCCTGTACGGGATGAGCATGCGCCCGGTTCCCGAAACTTGGGAGGCATTTCAGGAGTATTGGGACCACATGTGCCGCAACGTACTCGAAGACAACAAAGCGACCCGCGACGTCTTGGATTTGTCGGGGCTGGGAAAGCCCCCGTACATGACGTGGCTACCCGATCCGTTGTGGCGGCTCACGCGGATTCCCCTCGCCCGCGGATTCGTGTGGCTGACAGTGGGCATGTATGACCAACCGGTTCGCGACCTTCTCGGCTACTCGTGGACCAGTCGCGATCAGAAAATTCACAACGCTGTCGGCCGCACCGTCAACGCCGTCTTCCGCCTGGTGCCGTGGCGATACCGGTATCAACCGCGCGCTCGCGCGGGGTGGGACCGAGCCAGCGGCAGAATTCCCGACGGGGCACCACTGGTCCACACACCGGCGCGCAATCTACCGCCGCTCGAGCAGCGAGATAATCCGATGCACTACAGCCCGAGGGTCTGATCTGCCATGCTCTGAACATGGAGTGGGACCTGCGAACACTGCTGAACCGGCCGATCACGTCTCACGGTGCGCCGCTGGGACAAGAACGTGTGGCGGCGAGAACCACCGCGTACATCTACGGCAACATTCTTGTCCTCGCCGCACTCGTCCCGGTGACAAAATCTCAGGAATCACTGGGTGCCGCGATTGTGGTCGGCACGGCATTGTCGACGTACATCGCCCACACATTTGCCGAGAGCGTCGGCGAGAGCATTCGCAACGACCGCCGTCTCACCACCGCGGAGAGAATCGACTCGCTGCGCGATTCTGTCCCGATCCTCACCTCCGCGGTTGTGCCTGTCGCCATTCTCGCGACGGCGTGGTTCAACTTCCTGGAACCACGGACGGCGCAGTTGATCGCGGAAATCGTCTTGATCCTGCGCATCGGATCCACCAGTTACGTGATCAGCCGTCTTCACGGCGAGAAAGTCAGCACGAACACACATCTGGCAGCCTTCGGCCTCGCTGCCGTCGCCACCCTCATAGTCGGCTTGAAGATAGTGCTCACTCATTGACGAGCCACAAGTGCAAATTGCCAGGCCTGAAGGGGTACTGCCGTTACCCGGCTGAGCAGTCACTCCCACCGAACCAGTGGCCGCCGCTACCGTGGACGACATGAGCATCCCGAGCCTGAAACTGAACAACGGCGTCGACATCCCCGCGCTGGGCTTCGGCGTCTACCAGACCCCGCCGGACGAAACTCTCGCCGCAGTCGAGTCCGCGCTTTCGGTGGGTTATCGCCATATCGATACGGCTGCGGCCTACGGCAACGAGAAGGGCGTCGGCGAGGCGATCCGGCGATCCGGTCTCGATCGCGGTGAGATCTTCGTCGAAACGAAAGTCTGGATCACCGACTACGGATACGACGAGACCTTGCACGCCTTCGACAAGAGCGCAGGCAAACTCGGAGTCGAGCAACTTGACCTCCTCATCCTTCACCAGGCGTTGCCGAGCGAGTTCGAGCGCACCATCGACGCATACAAGGCCCTGGAAACACTTCTCGCAGACGGCAAGGTTCGTGCCATCGGAGTCAGTAACTTCATGCCGGATCACCTCACCCGACTATTGGACGCAACGTCCGTAGTGCCGGCGGTCAACCAGATCGAGGTCCATCCATACTTCAGGCAGTCGACCTTGCTCGAGGCCGACGCCGATCACGGCATTCTGTCTCAGGCATGGTCACCGATCGGTGGAATCACGTTCTATCGCGACGGCTCTCACGGCTCAACCCTCGAGGACGCCACCATCGGTGCTATCGCTTCCTCTCACGGCAAGTCTCCCGCACAGGTGATGCTCCGCTGGCACCTCCAGCAGGGCCGCCAGGTGATCCCCAAGTCGGTGACTCCCTCACGCATTGCGGAGAACTTCGACGTGTTCGACTTCGAACTCACCGCCGAAGAACTCTCCGCAATCGACGCACTCGACACCGGAGTTCGCGGTGGTCCCGAACCCGAGGTCATCACTCGCGAGAAGTTCGGAATCGAGATCCCCGAAGCGTGAAAAACCCAGCAGCTCGCGTGGTCTAGCTGGCGCTCCACCCTCCGTCGATGGTGTACGACGCCCCCGTCACCATCGACGCATCGGTCGATGCCAACCAGCCCACCAGCGATGCCACCTCCGCAGGCTCGACCATCCGTTTGATTGCGCTCTCGGTGAGCATCACCTTTTCGACAACCTCGGATTCACTGATTCCGTGAACCTTTGCCTGGTCGGAGATCTGGGATCGCACCAGTGGCGTCAGGACATAGCCCGGATTGACGCAGTTGCTGGTGACACCGTGTGAGGCGCCTTCGAGCGCAACAACTTTCGACAGTCCTTCGAGTCCGTGCTTAGCCGTGACGTATGCACTCTTGAATGCCGAAGCGCGGAGCCCGTGGACCGAGGAAATGTTCACGATGCGACCGAAACTGTTGCGGTACATGTACGGCAGGGCGGCCCGAGCGAGGAGGAATGGCGCTTCGACCATGAGGCGCTGAATCTTCCGGAAGTCCTCGACGTCGAAATCCTCGATAGGACTGACCCGTTGTATGCCGGCGTTGTTGACGAGTATGTCCGTCTCGAGTGACAGATCCACGAGTTGGTCGGTGTCGAGGAGATCGACGGCCCATGCAGTGCCGTCGATCTCCTCGGCCAGCGACTTCGCGGCGACGTCGTCGAGATCGGCGACGGTCACGTGCGCGCCGCGGGCGGCGAGGAGTCGAGCACACGCCTCGCCGATCCCGCTGGCACCACCGGTGACCAGAGCAGACTTTCCGGTCAGCGTCATACAGACACACCGGCCCGCTCGTCGGCGAGAACACGGGCGTCAGCGGCGTCGACGGACTCGAGCGAGATTCCCTTGGTCTCCCGCGCGAAAATGACTGCAACGATGGTGACCAGGGATGCCAGCAGGAGATAGATCGCGATGGGGACCGAGGAGTCGAACTTGCTCAGCAATCCGGTCGCGATGATCGGAGCCAGTGAACCCGCCACGATGGACGTGACCTGATAACCCAGGGAGACACCGGAGTAGCGCATCCGAGTCGGGAACATCTCGGCCATGATCGCGGGTTGGCCTGCGTACATGAACGCGTGGAACACGAGCCCGATGATGATTGCCGACAAGATGACTGCATTGTGCCCGCTGTTCATCATCGGGAAGGCGAAGAATCCCCACGTTCCGGCGGTGACGGCGCCGATCATGTACACCGGGCGTCGACCGATCGTGTCGGACAGTTTGCCTACCAACGGAATCACTGCGAAGTGCACGGCATGTGCCATCAGCATCCACCAGAGGATGTGCGCCGTGTCCGCATGAACGACGACCTTGAGGTAAGTGATCGAGAAGGTCACCACGAGGTAGTACATGACGTTTTCGGCGAAACGCAGCCCCATCGCGGTCAACACTCCGCGCGGGTAACGCTTGACGACCTCGAAAACGCTGTACGAGGTTGCCTTGACCAGTTCTGCTTCCTTCTGCGCCGCAATGAAAATGGGAGCATCGGTGACCTTGGTCCGAACGTAGTACCCGACCAGAACGATCACCGCGGAGAGCCAGAAGGCAACGCGCCAGCCCCAACTCATGAAGGATTCGTCCGAGAGCGTCGACGTCAGGATCAACAGCACGACCGTCGCCACCAGGTTGCCCATCGGCACGCCGGCCTGAGGCCACGACGACCAGAATCCGCGCGATCGATTCGGGCTGTGCTCGGCGACCAGGAGTACCGCCCCACCCCATTCGCCGCCGACCGCGAATCCTTGGATGAAGCGCAGCGTGACCAGCATTGCCGGCGCCCAGTAGCCGATCTGACCGTAGGTAGGCAGGCAGCCCATCAAGAACGTTGCGGCGCCGACCAACAGCAAACTGAACTGCAGCAACTGCTTTCGGCCGAATTTGTCTCCGAAGTATCCGAAGACGATTCCGCCGAGTGGCCGCGCGGCGAATCCGACGGCGTAGGTGATGAAAGCCGCGATGATCGCATCCAGCTCGTTGCCGCCGCCGGGGAAGAAGACCTTGCTGAAGACCAGCGTGGCCGCCGTGCCGTACAGAAAGAACTCGTACCACTCGACCACGGTGCCCGCCATCGAGGCGCCGACCACCTTCTTCAGCCCCGATGGTGGGGCTTGGCTCTCGGGCTTCGGCATGTTGTCGACGCTCATCGTGGACTCCCTCGTCTTCAGTTCGCGATTCGCCTGCTCTTCACGATCAGGAATGTGACCGCTCGCACACTTTTTGTGACTCGATGAGTATCAGTGCAGATTGATGGCACGACAATGACAAATCTCGCACCATATAGGTGCAAAAATGCAGATATGACTCTCGGACTGAGCCCGGACGACCTACTGGTGCTTCTCGCGGTCGGTCGCACCGGTCGCTTCAACACCGCCGCCGACGACCTCGGCCTCAATCACACCACCATCTCGCGCCGCATTTCCTCGCTCGAGAAGTGTCTCGGCGGCCGTGTCCTGGTCCGCTCGTCCGGCGGCTGGGAGCTGACCGACCTGGGCAGACAAGCCCTCAGCGCGGCCGAGCGCATCGAGGCCGCGGTGAACGAACTGGCGCTCGACTCCACCGGTCAGCAGCAACTCGACGGCGTCGTGCGAGTCTCGGCGACCGACGGATTCAGCGCATACATCGCGGCGCCCGCCGGCGCCGCGGTTCGCAGACGCCATCCCCGCGTCAGCGTCGAGATTGTTGTCGCAACCAGAAAGGCGTCGCAGATACGCTCGGGCCTCGACATCGAGGTTGTGGTCGGCAAGCCTCACGTTCACCGCGCCGAAGCAGTCCATCTGGCCGACTACGCGCTGGGTTTGTACGCGTCCCGAGACTATCTACGTCAGAATGCTGTTCCCGAGAGTGCCGCAGATCTGGCCGAACACTCGCTCGTGTATTTCATCGACTCGATGCTGCAGGTCGACGAACTCGATCTGGCTCGCAAGCTCACGGTTTCCATGCGCGAGGCCGTCACGTCCACCAACGTGTTCGTCCACATCGAGGCAACGCGCGCGGGTGCCGGCATCGGCCTTCTCCCCTGTTTCATGGCCGAGCAGCACGACGATTTGATTCGAGTTCTACCGGCTCACATCGAAGTCAGACTTTCGTACTGGTTGGTGGCCCGTTCGGAATCCTTGCGACGCCCGGAGGTCGCAGCGGTGGTGACAGCTCTTCGAGAGGCGGTGGATCGCAAGCGATCTCAACTCCTCGGCGCTCCCGGAACGAACGAAGCGCTCAGTCCAGAGTCGAACGATGCTGGACGATGACCTTGCGCGCCAATTCGGCGATCTTGACGTTCATGTTCTGTGAGGTTCGCACCAGAATGTCGAAGGCCTCGTCGTCGGACACACGATGCAGTGCCATCAGCAGACCGACGGCCTGACCGATTTCGCGGCTGCTTGCCAGACCACGTCGCAGCGAGTCGGCGTCCTCGCCTCGCGTCAGCGCAGTGACGGCCACGGATGCAAATGACGCCAACATGATCGCGTGGTCGGCAACGGTTTCGGTGAAAGCCCCCGGAGTGTCCGAGAAGAGGTTGAGGGCACCGAACTTCTGACGATCGACCATCAGCCGGAACCCCATCGATCCGCGAATGGGTGTCTCTGCCACTACTTTCCGAGCGAACTCGGGCCACTGATTCGGGGTGCGAAGGTCCGACTCGAGTTGCGGCGCCTCCGTATCGAGGGCGTCGATGCACGGCCCCTCACCGGTGGCACGCTCGAGATCGTCTGCATAATCGGCGATCTCGTCGCTCGCCGCTACGGTGACGTTGGTGTTTCCACGTCGCAGCATCAGACTTGCGTGGTCGCAACCGGGAATCAACTCGACAGCCGCCGAACAGATCGCGGAGTACACCTCGGCGCTGTCTGCCGCGGAGTAGAGGATCTCCGCCAACGCCGCGAACACTGCCTTGGGTTCTGTCAGTGCTTGGTCGCGCTCAGCCATCTCCATACACCTCGGGGTCTACCGTTCATCGAATTCTTCATCGAACGGTACAAACCTTACTTACTCGACCTGATGGGGTCGCCGCCGCTCGCCGATTCCCGCCCGTCCGTCCCCTGAAAAGCCTCCGTAGCTGCGCGGTGATGCAGCGCAGTGACCGTGGTGATCTGCTTGGACACCAGGTCGTTGAGTTCGCGATACTGCTCCTCGGTCTCCCCGGCCGGAATGTCTCGCAGGACCTCCCACATCGCACTCTTGCCGCACAGCGCGGTCCGCATGATCTCGAGCGTTGCCAACTTCACGAGGCGATTACGCCAGATGGCGTCGACATGGACGAGACGTCTGATCCGATTGACCGTCGCGTCGATCTTGGAGTACCGGGGCAGAGATATGCCCTGGGTGTCCTCGATAAGTTGCAGCAGCTGCTCGATCTCGTACTCGAGCTCACCCGGCAACGAGTCCAGCTCACCGTCGGCCCAGACGCCGTACGAGTCCGAGAGTGACCGCGAGAGTTGCAGCCCCACCATCGCTCCGCACAGGTGAGTGACCAGATAGCCGGTAGCTATGTGTTCCTCAGCAGATCGCGACCGATTACCGAACATTGAGATCCTCCTGGGCGACGCTCGACCGGTCTGTGCTGACACGGGTGGTGATTCGCCATCCGCCTACCCGCGACAGACCGAGAACAAACGACAGGCGACTCAGACCCGATCCGGCACCACGACGACGGGCTCGAGGATCTCGGCCCGCGACTCCGGCGCTGCGGCGCGCAATGCGTCCGCCGACTCGTCGTCCGGCTGGGTCTGAGACTCGATTTCGGCTTCGACACGCGCTCGGTACGTGTCGACTTCGCGTTCGACGGTGGCGGCATCCCAACCGAGAATCGGGGCAACCAATCCGGCGACCTGCTGTGCGCAGTTGACACCACGATGCGGATATTCGATTGCGATACGCGTACGGCGGGCCAGAATGTCGTCGAGGTGCAGTGCCCCCTCGGCCGCGGCGGCGTACACAGCTTCGACCTGAAGGTAATCGGGCGCGTCCGTGATGGGCTGCAACAACTCCGGTGTCTGCCGGCCGAGTTCGAGGACCTCGGTGATGAGCGAACCGTAGCGGTCGAGCAGGTGCTTGACGCGATACGGATGCAAGCCGTACTGCTCGCCCAGTTGCACGGTCTGGTTGATCAACGCGAAGTATCCGTCGGCGCCGACGAGCGGTACCTTCTCCGTGATCGACGACGCAACCCGCGCCGGAATGTCTTCTGCTGCGACGTCGACGGCGTCTTCCGCCATGACCCGATACGTCGTGTACTTTCCGCCGGCGATGGCGACCAGACCTGGAGCCACACGGGCAACGGCGTGCTCGCGCGAGAGCTTCGACGTCTCGTCGCTTTCACCGGCAAGCAGCGGGCGCAGGCCGGCGTACACACCGTCGATGTCGGCGTGCGTCAACGGCGTGACCAGGACGGAGTTCACGTGGCCGAGGATGTAGTCGATATCTGCTTTGGTTGCCGCCGGATGTGCGAGATCCAGGTTCCAGTCGGTATCAGTGGTGCCGATGATCCAGTGACTACCCCACGGAATGACGAACAGCACCGACTTCTCGGTACGCAGGATGATGGCGGCTTCACTGACGATGCGATCGCGCGGGACGACGATGTGTACGCCCTTCGACGCTCGCACCCGGAACCGTCCACGCTGACGTGAGAGCGCTTGGATCTCGTCCGTCCAGACACCGGTCGCATTGATGACGACGTGACCCTTGACCTCGGCGGTACGGCCGTCTTCGCAGTCCCGAACACGAACTCCCGAGACCCGATCCGCTTCCCGCAGAAAGCCGACGACCTGCGTCGACGTTCGGACGACCGCGCCGTAGTGTGCAGCGGTCCGTGCGACGGTCATGGTGTGCCGAGCGTCGTCGACGACGGTGTCGTAGTACTGGATGCCACCGGTCAGCGAACTGCGCTTGAGGCTCGGCGACATGCGTAGTGCGCCCGCCCGCGTCAAGTGCTTCTGGGAGGGGACCGACTTTGCGCCGCCCATTCGGTCGTAGAGGAAGATTCCCGCCGCCATGTACGGGCGCTCCCACACTCGGTGAGCCAGAGGGAACAGGAACTTCAGCGGCTTGACCAGGTGCGGAGCGAGCGTGGTCAGCGAGAGTTCGCGCTCACGCAATGCTTCACGAACGAGGCCGAATTCGAGTTGCTCTAGATAGCGGAGACCGCCGTGGAACATCTTCGACGAGCGACTGGACGTGCCGGATGCGTAGTCACGGGCCTCGACCAACGCAACCTTGAGTCCGCGGGTGGCCGCATCGAGCGCAGCTCCGACACCGACAACACCGCCGCCGACAACGACGACGTCGAATTGCTCGGTCTGAAGCTGTTCCCAAGCAGCTTCACGCTGCTGCGGGCCGAGAAACTGCGCACCTTGCTGCTTACTCAACCCGGTCTCCTGTAAGTCGACGACGAATCCGTTTACAGGCTAGTAGCTTGATCCACATACTGCGACAGCGCACGGATAACTGCGAACGCGCCCGAACATAGGAGCACAGTGAATCAATACATCGCCGCCATCGACCAAGGCACGACGTCGAGCCGCTGCATGATCTTCGATCACGACGGCGCCGTGGTGAGCGTTGCGCAGAAAGAACACGAGCAGATTTTCCCGCGTGCCGGTTGGGTCGAGCACGACCCGGTTGCGCTGTGGATCAACACCCGGGAGGTGGTGGCCGGCGCTCTCGCGAAGGTCGACCTCACGCGGGCCGACATCGCGGCCGTCGGAATCACGAATCAGCGTGAGACGACCGTCGTTTGGGAGCGTTCGACGGGCAAGCCGATCTACAACGCGATCGTGTGGCAGGACACGCGCACGGATCAACTGTGTGTCGAACTGGGCGGCGACGAGGGTCCGGACAAGTACCGAGACAAGACCGGACTGCCGCTCTCGACCTACTTCGCCGGGCCGAAGATCCGGTGGATTCTCGACAACGTGGACGGCGCGAGAGCCAAAGCGGAGGCCGGAGAATTGTGCTTCGGCACCGTCGACACGTGGATCGTGTGGAACCTGACCGACGGTGTTCACGTGACAGATGTCACCAATGCGTCACGCACGATGCTGATGGATCTCGAGACCCTTCAGTGGGACGAATCGATCTGCGCGGACTTCGGAATCCCGATGTCGATGCTCCCGGAAATCCGGAGTTCGTCCGAGGTCTACGGCACCGGCCGTCCTCGCGGCAATCTCGCCGGTGTGCCGGTCGCCGGAATCCTCGGTGACCAGCAGGCAGCCACATTCGGCCAGGCCTGCCTCTCCGAGGGTGAAGCCAAGAACACCTACGGCACCGGCAATTTCATGCTTCTCAACACCGGAACGAAGCCGGTGCACAGCAAGCACGGACTGCTGACGACCGTCTGCTACAAACTCGGCGAAGCCCCCGCCGTCTACGCACTCGAAGGTTCCGTCGCGGTGACCGGCTCCTTGGTCCAGTGGCTTCGGGACAATCTCGGAATCATTCAGAACGCCAAGGACATCGAGCCACTCGCCGCAAGTGTCGACGACAACGGCGGCGCCTACTTCGTACCCGCGTTCTCCGGACTGTTCGCACCCCGGTGGCGACCGGATGCACGGGGTGTCATCGTCGGCCTGACGCGGTTCGTCAACAAGGGACACCTGGCTCGCGCGGCGCTCGAGGCGACGGCATACCAAACCCGTGAGGTCATCGACGCCATGCGTGCGGATTCGGGAGTCGAACTGTCCGCGCTGAAGGTCGACGGCGGCATGGTGGTCAACGAAACCCTGATGCAGTTCCAGTCGGACATCCTCGGAGTTCCCGTCATCCGTCCGGTGGTCAACGAAACGACAGCACTCGGCGCTGCATATGCAGCGGGCCTCGCCATCGGTTACTGGGCCGACACCGAAGACATCCGCAACAACTGGGCCGTCGGCCAAACCTGGGAACCGGCGATGGACGAGTCCGAAAGGTCACGGCTGTACGCGGAGTGGAACAAGGCCGTCGAGCGGACGTACAACTGGTCCGAGTAATCACCCCGATCCTTCCATACCGGAAGAGCTGATCATGGTCGCCTATTGATACTCCTGAGGTATCAATAGGCGACCAAGTTGGTATTGGACGTGACCTACACCACTCTGCGAATCTCATTCAGGCGCGCCACGTTTCGGCGCCGCGAATGTTGCAGAGAAAGGTCGCCACGCATGAGTTCACCCACTCGCAGTTCCGAGGAGATCAACGCCAAGGCACGAAGAGCCGGTATCGCTTCATTCATCGGAACCACCATCGAGTGGTACGACTTCTATATCTACGGCACCGCGGCTGCCCTGGTATTCGGCGAGATCTTCTTCTCCGACACACTGCCGAACGGAGTCGGCACGCTCCTCGCCTTCATCACCCTGTGGGCAGGCTTCCTCGCCAGGCCGATCGGCGGGATCATCTTCGGCCATCTCGGCGACCGGATCGGGCGCAAGAACACCCTGGTCATCACCTTGATGATGATGGGCGTCGCCACTGTCGGGATCGGACTCCTCCCCACCTACGCGCAGGTCGGCATGTGGGCCCCGATCGGTCTGGTCACCCTTCGCGTGATCCAAGGAATTGCGGTCGGTGGTGAGTGGGGTGGCGCGGTACTCATCGCCAGCGAGAACGCACCGAAGGGCAAGAGCATCCTCTACTCCGCGTTCGCTCAGCAGGGCTCGCCCGCGGGAAATCTGTTGGCTACCATCGCATTCTTCCTGCTGTCCTCGATGCCGACGCCGTCATTCCTTCTCTACGGCTGGCGAATCCCTTTTCTCGTTTCGGCAGGCCTGGTCATCCTCGGCATGATCATTCGCCTGAAACTCGAAGAGTCCGACGAGATGAAGGCCGTTCTCGCCCGCAAGAAGGTCGTCAAACTTCCGCTCGCCGAAGTATTACGCAAGCACTGGGTGCTGGTTCTCCTCGGCGCCGGCGCACTCCCCCTCGCCCAGGTCACCTATTTCAAGAACACCTTCGCATTGTCCTGGGCTACAAAAGAACTCGGATACGACCGCGGCACATTCCTCGCCGCTATCGCGATCGCACTTGTCGTGCAGTTCATCGTCCAACCGTTCGGGGCCGTTCTGGTTTCCAAGATAGACATGCGGAAGGCCATGTGCCTGATGGTGATACCGGAGTTCGTTCTCATGCCCGCGATGTTCTTTGCCATCAGAACCGGGAACTTCACCATCGCAGTCGTTGCGATGTGTCTCGCCACGATCCCGCACTCGATGTTCTACGGCGCCATCGCCGGCGTTCTCGCTCGCGCCTTCCCTGCGAACATCCGTTACACGGGTCTGTCGACGGCGTATCAACTGTGTTCCCTTGTCGTCGGCGGCGGCACTCCGGTACTGGCGCAGTGGATGCTCAACACGTCAGGCAACATCGTCGGGGTCGCGATCGTGTCCGGACTGTACGCACTTGTCTCGCTGATCTGCACCCTTCTCTTGCTCCGACGTACCGGCTACAACGCAAGCGAACTCTCGACGGCCGAGCAAGCGGATTACGACGAGCTCGAACTCGAGAACGCTCTTGCCGATACTGCAAACTCGCCGAAGTCCGAAGCGGGTGAAATTCCTACCGGGAGGGCAACCGTCTAAGCCAGGGACGGCAGCGCCTGCTCGGACAATTTCAACACTTCGAGAAGAGCAGGTCTGTCGTCTCCATCTCGCCAGGCGATACGCAGTTGAAGGGGAGGAGGTGGATCCATGACGGGAACAAAGACAACATCAGGGTTCACGATGCTTTGGGCCACCGACGAAATAGTCAACGAGCATCCGATTTCCGCGGACACCAGCGCGATCAACGACATCGAATCCGGTGCCGTCTGCACGATTCGAGCCAGGAACCCTGCGTTCTTCGATGCAGTGAGCAGAGACTCCCGCAGAATCGAACCCGGCTCCGCCGGAAGCGTCACCCAATTCTCGGACTCCAATTCGATCAACCGAACCGATTCCCTCGACGCCAACGGATGGTCTTTCGACATGGCAACCAGAAAGTTCTCCTCGGCGATCAATCTCGACGTGATCCCGAGCGGCGGGACGGTCCACCGGACCATCCCGATGTCGAGGCGTCGATCGAGCAACATCAACAACGCCTCGTTCGCGAAAGCGGAACTGTCGAGCACAAATTCGATACCGGGATTCGTCTTTCTCACCAATTTCGCCCACCGCCCGACGAGTAGGTGCGACGAGGTTCCCGCGAAGCCCAGGCGAACGCGACCTGTCGTTCCCTGGCCTGCCGCGGATACCGCGATCTCGGCCATCCGGCACGCGTCCAGAATTTCGCGCGCCGGAAGCAGCAGTGCTTCACCGGCAGCAGTCAACCGCACAGTTCGAGTACTTCGATCGAACAACGGCGAACCGAGCTGTTTCTCGAATTGCCTGATCGTTCGACTCAGCGGCGGTTGCGCAATCCGAAGGCGCTGAGCCGCACGGCCGAAATGTAGCTCCTCAGCCACCGCGAGAAATGCGTTGATCTGATGAATTTCCACCCGACATTGTTGCGCCACACCGGCCGACCATGTCAAGTTTCCGAAACCGACCAAGTGCGCGAGAACGTAAGAAGAGGTACACACGTGGACAAGACGCTCTCGATGAAAGAGGCCATCGGTCGATACGTCGGCGACGGAATGACTGTTGCGTTGGAGGGCTTTTCGCATCTCATTCCATTTGCCGCGGCACACGAGATCATCCGGCAGGGCAGGAAGGACCTCACGCTGTGCCGGATGACGCCGGACATCGTTTCCGATCAACTCGTCGCCGCCGGCTGCGTCCGAAAGCTGGTCGCTTCGTTCTTCGCCAGCGGCTCCGCAGGTTCTCTGTACGAGTTACGCAGACGCATCGAGAACCAGGACCCGCTCCCCCTCGAAGTCGAGGAATACAGCCATTACGGCATGGTGTGCCGGTATCAGGCGGGAGCCGCCAGGCTTCCCTTCTTCCCGCTACGGTCGTACGCCGGT
Source organism: Rhodococcus sp. P4_E4 (assembly GCF_056401575.1). Lineage (NCBI taxonomy): Bacteria > Bacillati > Actinomycetota > Actinomycetes > Mycobacteriales > Nocardiaceae > Rhodococcus > Rhodococcus sp. P4_E4. The sequence goes on from NZ_JBFUJB010000002.1 coordinate 50,397, forward strand.
AGTGATCTACCCGCACTCAACCCACAACTGAGACTCGTCGAGGACCCGTACGGCGGCGGGAGCGTCTACGTTGTGCCGCCATTGAATCCGGATGTCACGATCATCGGCGCACAGCGAGCGGACTCGTCCGGGAACGCGCAGATCTGGGGCATCGCCGGGGTGCAGCAAGAGGCCGTGTACGCCGCGAAGAAGGCAATCGTCGTTGTCGAAGAACTGGTCGACGACGAGGTCATCAGGTCAGACCCGAGCCGAACTCTGATTCCCTCGCATGCAGTCGACGCGGTTGTCGTCTGCCCGCGCGGCGCACACCCGTCGTACGCGCAGGGATACTACGACCGCGATTGCGGCTTCTACCGGCGCTGGACCGAAATCTCCAAAGACCCTTCACGGCTGAGAAATTGGCTCGACGAATGGGTGTACGCACTCGACAGTCACGGCGAGTATCTCGCCAAACTCGGAGCCGACTACTGGTCGGATCTCGAGGTCGGACCAAAACTCTCCACACCAGTCGACTACGGGAGCAGACTATGACCACCACGATCGACACCGGTAACACCACCTCCACCGAAACGATCGTCGCCGTCGCGGCACGCGAATTGGCGGGTAAGCGCCGGGTCTTCGCCGGAGTTGGGCTACCCACGCTCGCAGTCGATCTCGCGCGGCACACGTCGAATCCGGACGTCGAGCTGATCTACGAATCCGGAGTGTGCGGTGCACATCCGTCGGCAATGGCCGAGGGTATCGCGGACTCCGTGGTTGTCTCCGGTGCCGAATCCGTGCTGAGCATGGCCGCGCTCTTCGGTTACGTCCTGCAAGGTGGCAACGTCGACGTCGGATTTCTCGGGGCCGCCCAAATCGATCGAACGGGCAGTCTGAACACAAGTTTCATCGGTGACTGGAAGAACCCGACGGTCAGACTGCCCGGAGCGGGCGGGGCCGTCGAGATCATCGCGAACGCCGCCGAGATCTTCGTCGTGATGCGTCGCCACGACCTCAGTTCCTTTCCGGCCGAGCTCGACTTCTGCACCTCACCCAGCCCCGCCCGCGCCCACGCCAGCGGTAAGGGCATCATGCCGGCAGGTGCAGGAGTGACCAAGGTATTCACCAACCTCGGCGTCCTGACACACCAGGGCCCCGGCGGCGAATTGGAGTTGACCAGCGTCCACGAGGGAATCTCCGTCGATCAAGTCCGAGAGTCGACGGGATGGGACCTCGCCGTCGCCGAGCACGTCACCATCACCACCCCACCATCGAGCACGGAGATCGATCTGCTCCGCAACACTATCGACAAGGTCAGGCTGTACCTGCGGTAACACTCTTCCGGAGCCTGCCGACGGCATCGACCAGCACGGCTTCGGGATACGTCGCGAAACACAATCGAGCGCTTCGACCGAGGTCAGCTTCGACCGCGAAGGCCGAACCTGGGACAAATGCCACGCCATGCTCGAGCGCGGCACCCAGGAGTTCGGTGGTGTCGACGTCGTCGACGAAATCCATCCAACAGAACATCCCGCCGCGGACCTCGGAAAAGCGTGCACGCCCACTCAATTCCGTCTCGGCGGCCGTGACCAACGCCTTCGCTCTGGCGCCGTAACCCTCCCGGAGCTTGTCGAGGTGCGTTTCGAACCATTCGACGTCGGAGAAGAGGTCTGCGGCGATCTGCTGGGTGAGCGAAGACCCGCACAGGTCAGCGCCTTGCTTGATCAGTTCGACCGCCTCGCAGACCTTTCGGTCGCCGTGCAGCCAGCCGACGCGCAGCGCCGGTGCCAACACTTTGGAAGCACTGGACAGCCGAATCACCCTGTCCGACAACGCCGCCAGCGGTGCGGGCGGTTTCTCGCCGAAGTACAGTTCGCCGTACGGGTCGTCCTCGAGAACCCAGAACCCGTATCGGTCCGCCAGCGCCGCCAAGTGCGCTCGCCGCTGCGCCGAAAGCACCGCGCCCCGCGGGTTGTGGAAATTGCTCACGGTGTGAACAACTTTGGGCCGAAGACCGGCGGCGAGTTTCGCCTCGAGCGCGTCGGTGTCCATTCCGTCCTCGTCCAACTGGACGGGAACGAGACGAGCCTGCGCCGTCCGAAAGACCTGCAGCGCACCGGTATATGCCGGTTCCTCCACGACCACAACGTCACCGGCGTCGAGGAGGACCTGCGCGAGCAGGCTCAAACCTTGCTGAGAACCGTGTGTGATCACAACTTCGGACACGTCGAGTGCCCGCCCGATCTTGGAGGATTCGCGCTCGGCAATCACCTCACGGAGGCGCCGCAGGCCTGACGTCTCGCCGTATTGAACGGACGAGGGGTCACCGAGTGCGTCGTGGGCTGCCTTCGAGATTCGTTCCCGCGGAATGAAATCAGGATCGGGTAGTCCGCCGGCCAAGCTGATGACGTCGGGTCGGGCAGTCAAGGTGAGCAGATCGCGAATTGCAGAACTACGGAGTCCGTCCATACGAGCGGACAGCGCGGCGTGTGTCATGTGAAGCTCCCAGGCACGCAGAATGAAGGTCAGAGGAAAACACCCTGAGCCGTCCTGGGTCAACGGGGCGGGAGAGCGCCGAGATACCGACCCTTGATTCGGTCGGTATCTCGACTATCTCACCAATACTTCAGTATGTGAAACAGACTTCTCACATTGTAAGAAGACTCTGGTCCGTTCTCAGTCCAGGTCGTCGTGACGCATGAGCTGACGAGCTGCCTCGGTGATCGATCCGGTCAACGACGGGTACACCGAGAACGTCTGAGCCAGGTCGTTGACCGTCAGGTTGTTCTGCACGGCGATCGCAATCGGCAGGATGAGTTCCGAAGCGGTGGGCGCGACCACAACACCGCCGATGACCACGCCGGTAGCCGGGCGGCAGAAGATTTTCACGAAGCCGCGGCGCAAACCGGACATCTTGGCGCGCGGGTTGGTGTTGAGCGGCAACATGACGGTGCGAGCAGGCACCTCTCCGTTGTCGATCGCGGCCTGCGAAACACCCACCGTTGCAATTTCGGGGCGCGTGAAGACGGCCGATGCGACGGTCTTCAACTTGATCGGGCTGACGCCTTCACCGAGTGCGTGGTACATCGCGATACGTCCCTGCATCGCAGCCACCGACGCGAGCGGGAGCAGTCCGGTGCAGTCACCGGCAGCGTAGATACCGGAAACCGTGGTGCGCGAGACCCGGTCGACACGCAGGTATCCACCCTTGTCCAACTCGATGCCGACCCGCTCCAGGCCGAGACCGTTGGTGTTGGGGACGGAACCGACGGTCATCAAAGCGTGACTTCCTTCGACCGTGCGGCCGTCGGAGAGCTTGACGATGATGCCCTTCTCGGTGCGCTCGACGGCGTCTGCGCGGGCGTGCTTGACGAGGGTGACACCGCGCTCGGCGAGGGCGTCCTCGAGCACGAGCGCCGCATCGGCATCCTCGCCGGGCAGAACACGGTCACGACTGGACACGAGTGTGACCTTGACGCCCATCTCGGTGTAGGCGGAGACGAACTCGGCACCGGTGACACCGGAACCGACCACGACCAGGTGCTCGGGCAGCTCGTCCAAGTCGTAGAGCTGACGCCACGTCATGATTCGCTCACCGTCGGGCTCGGCTCCCGGGATGATGCGGGGGCTGGCTCCGGTGGCGATCAACACGACGTCTGCGTCGATGGTCTTCTGCTCGCCGCTTCCGAGCGTCGCGCGAACCTGGTGTGCTGCCATACCGAGGAGCGGATCGGTCAGTTCGGCGGTGCCGGAGAGAACCTCGACGCCAACCGTCTGCAACCGTGCGCGAATGTCCGAGGACTGGGACAACGCGAGACTCTTGACTCGGGAGTGGATCTTCGGCAGTGACACCGAAGCCTGCTCCGGATCCAGAGTGATGCCGAGGTCGGATGCACGACGCATGTCGGTGCGGATTCCGGTGGACGCGATGAACGTCTTCGACGGGACACAGTCGAACAGCACACACGCGCCGCCGACGCCGTCCGAATCGACCAGGGTGACCGTGGCCCCGTGCTGCGCGGCTACCAGTGCCGCCTCGTAGCCGGCGGGTCCGCCACCGATGATCACGATCCGGGTCATGTGTCCTCCAAGTCCTCGCGTGGCCGGCAGGGGTCTCCCGTCGACCAGTGTCACGCTATTCGAGCACCACGTGTCGCGCAGTGCTTGTACCAGATTACTTGCGTCCGGTGGTCCGCTTCGCCACACCCTCGGACCACGGTTTAGGCTTGCGCCCGTGTCGATTTATGCCGCCTACGGTTCCAACATGCATCCCGAGCAGATGTTGTTGCGCTGCCCACACTCGCCCATGTCCGGGACAGGGTGGCTGCGAGGCTGGCGCCTGACCTTCAGCGGCGAGGACCTCGGCTGGGAGGGGGCTCTCGCCACCGTGGTCGAAGACCCCGATTCCAGTGTTTTCGTGGTCCTCTACGACGTCCCGGAAGAGGACGAAGTGAGTCTGGACCGCTGGGAAGGTGCCGAACTCGGTCTGCACCGCAAGATCCGCGTGCGGGTCGACACCGCAGGCGATGCGGTGCTCGCTTGGCTCTACGTCATGGATGCGTACGAAGGCGGACTGCCGTCGGCCCGCTACATCGGCGTGATGGCCGACGCCGCCGAGATTGCCGGAGCGCCGGCCGAGTACGTGCGAGAGTTGCGGACGAGAAACAGCCGCAACGTGGGTCCCGGTAACGGTGTTACCGATTAGATAGCTGTCCTGCTCAAAGCAGCAGGAAATACGCGAGCACTGCAAGTGCTGCGAGTACCACCACAATCGTCAGGCCGATGAGCACACGCTTGGAACCGCGTGACTCCGATTCGCCTGCGACAACTGCAGTTTCCGGCTCGACTGTTGCCACCCCGGTTGCAGTTTCAGCCGCCACCTTCTCACGTCCGAGAGTGTCGAACACCTCCGTCACGTCGTGTGAAGGCGGCAAACCGATCGGAACGATCGTGTGCGACGTCGAGGTGAAACCGGCAGCCAGAATTGCGGCTCCCAGCGCGGCCGACTGCTCCGGTCCGGGCCCGAGTTCACATCTGACACCGAGCTTTTCGGCGATTCCGGCCGCTATGGACATCATGGCTGCTTTGTCTGTCGCCGGTTCTCCGTCACCGGTGACGACTACGGCGTCCAGGTTCTCCGGCATCCAACCGAACGCACCCAGTGCCGTCGCGAGGCGTGAACTCGGTGAACTCCCGTCGCCGGCGAAGCCGAATGCGCGGCCGGCGGCGACGCCCGAACGCACCAGCGTGACCGCTGCCCCGGTGTCGTCGACGTGATAGATGCCGATGAGCGTGCCGGCGAGTGCCGCGATTTCCGACTCGAACCACGCCGAGACCGCCTCGGCGTCCGAGACGAGAGTGACCCGCTCGAGGCCTGCATAGACCAGTGAATCCTGCATGAGGGCCGCTGTGGACGAGTCCCAGCGCGACGGGTAGGTCGCGACGATGTCGGGCGCTCCCCCACTTCGACCACCACGATCGGGCAGCGGCTCGCATTCCTGCAACAGGCAGCGAATCGACGTCGCCACCAAATCCTCGGCGCGGTAACGGGTATCGGCCGTTCCGGAGACGCCACTCGGGTCCCCCACACGGCCGACAAAACCTGACCATGATTCCGAGAATTCACGGCCGGCACCCAATTGCTCGGTACCGCCGAGCACGGTCGTTCCGTCCTTGCGTTGATTGAGAATCGTGTCCCTGACCAACACCACCGGATCGGCCGAACCCGGATCGTTGGACGCAACTACAGCCGTCGACACCAATGTGCCGATTCGCACTCCCACACCTATGGACATGCCCGTACCTTCACTCGAACGACACGAAAAACGGTACCCCCGACGGGAACCGGAACTATCCCAGAACCAGGCTCGTCAGAACCTTCACACCGACGCCGAGTGCACGCTCGTCGAGATCGAAAGTGGGTTGGTGGATGTCGAGCTGATCGCCTTCACCCGACCACACGCCGAGCCGCGCCATGGCACCCGGCACGGTTTCGAGGTACCACGAAAAGTCTTCGCCACCACCGGATTGCGGGGTGTCCGCCAAAGCATCTTGTCCGACGGTCGCGATGGCGTCCTCGAACATCCGAGTGGACACCTCGTCGTTGACGACCGGTGGCACTCCGCGACGATAGTTGAGTTGGTAGCGAACTCCGGTGGGCGCGAGCAGTCCGTGGACGATTTCTTCCACGAGCGGTTCGAGCAACTCCCACGTGTCGTGATCGCCGGTACGTACCGTGCCCGTCATCATGCCGGTCTGCGGAATCGCGTTGGGCGCCTGACCTGCACTGACCGCACCCCACACCATCACGGTGCCGGTACGCGGATCGATACGACGGCTGAGCATTCCCGGCAGCCCGGTCACGACTGTGCCGAGTGCGTAGATGAGGTCCGTGGTCAGGTGCGGCCTCGACGTGTGCCCACCCGGAGAGTCGAGAACGACCTCGATCGTGTCTGCAGCAGAGGTGATCGCGCCCAGACGCATTCCGACCTGGCCCGCCTCGAGTCGCGGATCGCAGTGCAGAGCAAAGATTCTGGACACGCCGTCGAGCGCGCCGGCAGCGATGACGTCGAGTGCACCACCAGGCATGACTTCCTCGGCGGGCTGGAAGATCAGCCGAACCCCGACGGGAAGTTCGGGCAGCGTGGCCAGAGCCAATCCGGCGCCGAGCAGGATGGTGGTGTGGGCGTCGTGCCCGCATGCATGAGACACACCGGGGACCGTGGACGAATACGTCGCCCCGGTCGCCTCCTGCATCGGCAAAGCGTCCATGTCGGCGCGAAGTGCGATTCGCGGCCCCTCAGGTCCGATGTCGCACGTGAGCCCGGTGCCACCGGGAAGGATCTTCGGCGACAGCCCAGCGGCGGTGAGGCGGGTCGCGACGAATTCGGTGGTCGCGTATTCGCGGCGAGCCAACTCCGGGTTGGCATGGATGTGTCGACGCCACGCGACGAGGTCGTCGGTGTGCGCGTGAATCCACGTGTCGATTGCCGCGTTCACCGGCGATCTACCCCTTCCAACAGACGGGTGCGTTGTTCTGGATCGGACGCTACCCGGACAGCAGTGCGGGCCAACGCAATTGCACCGTCGACTACCGCTCGATCTGCGGAGGTGGTGATACACGCGGCCGCGAACTCCGGCTGATGTGTCACTGCCCCCGATGAATCCAAGCCTATGACCGGGTGAATTCCCGGAATCACATTGGTCACATTACCCATATCCGTACTACCCAGTGGACGGGAGCGCTCCCATTCCGCTGCCAGTGGCACCCGCCCGAGGTCGACGATCTGTTCACGGTACGCCGCCGCCAGCCACGGATCGGGGGTCAACTCGGTGTAAGTGGGCGATACCGTGCGGATTTCGTGGGTGCATCCGGTGCCGAGTGCGCCCGAGGCGAAGCAGGCGTCGGCACGCTCGGACAGATTGGCCAACGACGCGGCCGTCTCGGCACGCAGGTAGTACAGCAGTTCTGACCGAGCCGGAACGATGTTGGGAGCAGTGCCGCCATCACTGACGATTCCGTGAATCTGTTGCCCTGGCTGGAGGTGCTGGCGCAACAGTCCGACCGCCACCTGCGCGAGCGTCGCGGCATCGGCGGCATTACGACCGAATTCCGGCGCAGCAGAGGCGTGCGCTTCGCGACCGTGATAGCTGACGGCGATGTCCGCCAGGGCCAGCGAGGTGGCACCGATGATGTCGATCGGTCCTGGATGAACCATCATGGCCGCGCCGACGCCGTCGAATGCACCACGCTCGAGCATCAGAACTTTGCCGCCACCGGTTTCCTCCGCGGGAGTACCGATCACTCGGACTGTGATCCCCAGTTCGTCGGCCACGGTAGCCAACGCGATGCCGGCCCCGACCGCGGCGGCGGCAATGATGTTGTGCCCACAGGCATGACCGATCTCGGGCAGCGCGTCGTACTCGGCGCAGATCGCGATGACCAACTCTCCGCTGCCGTAGGTGGCATCGAATGCCGTCGGCAGATCGACGATCCCGTGAGTGACCGCGAAACCGTGCTGCGCCAGCAGGTCCGACACTTTGGCAGCGCTGCGGAACTCCTCGAAGGCAAGTTCCGGATCGCTGTGAATCGAATGCGACAGCGCAATCAGATCGGCCTCTACGGACCTGACTGCGCTGTCGACATTCTGGTTCACGCGATCATTGTCTCACCCGAAGGAGAAGTTGCTCTTGTCAGTCACCTGAGCGAGGTCCGCAAGCGCATCGCGGTGGATGCCTGCCTTGATTCCCGCCAAGTTCTTGCCGTGAGTCGACGTCAGTGCCGACGCCTTGGTCACTGCTGCGGCGAGTACTCCGTCGCCGTCGACCGTTTCCTGCACGATGCCGGCAGCAAGCGCGTCGGCGCCGCCGAATCGACGCCCCGTCGTCATCGCGTCGACTGCCGTCTGCTTGGGCAGACGACTGTTCAACAGTGCTGACATGCCGACAGTGAACGGCATGTTCAGTCCGACCTCGGGGAGGCAGTAGAAGCCGCGGTCCGCGCGCATGATCTGGAAATCGTGTGAGGACGCGAGCATGGCGCCGGCGCCGAACGCGTGCCCCTGCACGGCCGCGACCGTGGCCATCGGGAAGGTCAACAAACGGCTGTAGATGGTGTGGACCTTGTCCAGGTAGCCGGGCAGACCGTCGAGATTGCCGAAGATCCACGTCGTGTCCAGGCCGTTCGTGTAGAACTTGCCCGTCGCGGTGGTCACCAGGGCTGCGGGCCCCTCGTGCGCTTCGACCTCGTCCAACTTGCTGTGAACAGCGTCGATCCACTCAGGGCCGAAGCGGTTCTCGTTGTCCGTTTCGCCCTCGTTGCCGAGGTACAGGATGAATACGTCGCCGTCGCGTTCGAGATAAGGCATGGATGGGAGAGTAACGCCCGCCAACTCACCCGGCGAACCGACCCGACTCCTCAGTAGGGTTGCTCACATGGGAACGATCGCCGAGGCCGCCGCCGCTGCTCTGTCCGCCATGACTGGCTCTTCGTCACCGTCAGTCGCCATCGTGCTCGGGTCGGGGTGGACCGATGCCGCAGACGTGTTCGGCGACGCCGGTGCGGACGTGACAGCCGAAGTCTCGATGGCGGATCTTCCTGGCTTCGCCCCACCGTCCGCTCTCGGCCATGCGGGCACCATTCGTTCGGTGCGCGTCGGAAACACCGAAGTTCTGCTGCTGCTCGGGCGCGCGCACGCATACGAGGGCCACGATCTCGGTACCGTCGTCCACCCGGTCCGGACAGCCATTGCTGCCGGCGCCGACACGGTCATCCTCACCAATGCGGCCGGCGGTATCAGCGAGGACTACGCAGTGGGGCAACCGGTGCTGATCAGTGACCACCTGAACCTGACGGCCCGCTCTCCCCTCGTCGGCGCAGAGTTCGTCGACCTGGTCGACGCATACTCGCCGGAACTGCGTGCGCTGGCTCGCTCGATCGACCCGGACCTTGCCGAGGGTGTTTACGCCGGGCTTCCCGGTCCTCACTACGAGACTCCGGCCGAGATTCGAATGCTTCGTACACTCGGCGCCGATCTGGTCGGCATGTCGACGGTTCACGAGACCATCGCGGCTCGCGCGCTCGGCGCCCGCGTTCTCGGCATCTCCATGGTCACCAATCTGGCCGCCGGAATCACGGGCGCCCCGCTCGACCATCAGGAAGTGCTGGCGGCAGGCAAAGCCTCGGCGGCCCGGATGGGAGTGCTGCTGCGTCAACTGGTCGAGCAGCTGTGACACCACTGAACGTCACCGAGTGGATCGACGCCGATCCGGACCCAGTTACCCGCGCAGAATTAGCAGCCCTTTCCGAACATGAACTGACCGAACGCTTTTCCGCACCACTGACGTTCGGCACTGCTGGGCTTCGCGGGCCGGTGCGCGGCGGGCCCAACGGCATGAACCTCGCGGTCGTCATCCGGACCACGGCCGGTCTGGCGGCCTGGCTGACAGCTCGCTGCCAGGGCGGGTCCCGCGTTGTGGTCGGCCGCGACGCCCGGCTCGGTTCAGAGGCATTTGCTCTCGCCGCCGCCGAGGTCATGGCAGCGGCCGGGTTCGAGTTGACCCTGCTCCCCCGCCCACTGCCGACACCGCTGGTGGCGTTCGCGGTGCGCAGGCTCGGGGCGGCGGCAGGTATCCAGATCACCGCCTCCCACAATCCTGCCGCCGACAACGGTTACAAGGTGTATCTCTCGGGCGGAGCGCAACTCGTCTCCCCCGCCGATCGTGAAATCGAGAGCGAGATCGCCCGCATCGGTGGTGCCGCCGACGTCGCGCGAGCATCGGTGATTCCGGCCGACGATTCTCTGGTCGAGGAGTACATCGCCCGCATCGCGACCCTCCCGCACGGCGACGCCCGCTCGATCCGGATTGCGCTCACGGCAATGCACGGCGTCGGCGGGGAGACTGCGACCGCGGCTCTGCGAGCAGCAGGATTCGAGGACGTGCACGTCGTGGCGGAGCAGTTCGATCCCGACCCCACGTTTCCGACCGTCGAGTTCCCCAATCCCGAAGAGCCTGGCGCCGCAGACCGCCTGCTCGCACTTGCCCGAAGTGTCGACGCTGACCTGGCGATCGCACTCGACCCGGATGCCGACCGCTGCGCCGTCGGAGTTCGCGACGGTGATCAGTGGCGCATGTTGCGCGGCGACGAAACCGGGGTGCTCTTGGCCGACCACGTACTGCACTCGGCGCCCGAAGATTCGTTGGTGGCGACGACGATCGTCTCCTCGACTCTGCTCTCGAAGTTGGCGAAAGCTCGCGGAGCCAGGTTTGCGCAGACACTCACCGGATTCAAGTGGCTCACGCGCGCCGGCGACGGACTCGTCTACGCCTACGAGGAAGCGATCGGGCACTGCGTCGATCCGGATGTGGTGCGGGACAAGGACGGAATCTCAGCTGCCGTCCTGGTGGCCGACTTGGCTGCCACCCTCGCGGGCAGCAACAGAACCCTGTTGGACGTTCTAGGCGACTATGCCGTCGAATTCGGACTGCATCGTGGGGACCAAGTATCCCGCCGCGTCGAGGATTTGAGCGACATCGCCGAAATGATGAAACGACTACGCGCCGATCCTCCTGGCCAACTCGCGGGTGAGCCGGTCACGACCGAGGACTTGTCCCTGGTTCGCGGCGGTATGCGCACCGACGCAGTGATATTCGACGGGCCGTCGATCCGCGTGGTTGTCCGACCGTCCGGAACCGAGCCCAAGCTCAAGTGCTATCTCGAAGTTGTCGTCCCGGTGGCGAACCGCGACGACCTCGCGAAGGCACTAGAGCAGGCGAAGGCCCGGCTGGCCGAACTCCGAACCTTCGCCCTTTCGCTTTAGCGGGGCCCGAACTGCCGATCGCCGGCGTCACCGAGACCGGGGACGATGAAAGCGTTCTCGTCGAGTCCGTCATCAATGCTCGCGATGACCAGACGAACCGGGTGGCCGGACGCTGCCAGCGCGTCGACGCCGGCCGGAGCGGCCACGACGCACACTGCCGTGACATCCGTCGCGCCACGCGCGACCAGCAAGTCGATGGTGTGCACCATCGAGCCACCGGTGGCGAGCATCGGATCGAGCACGAACACCGGGATACCGGACAGATCCGCAGGCAGGGATTCGAGGTACGGAACCGGCTGATGAGTCTCTTCGTCACGTGCCATTCCGACAAAGCCGACGCCGGCCGACGGAATCAGCGCACTCGCCTGTTCGACCATGCCCAGACCGGCCCGCAGCACGGGTACCAACAACGGCGGCTTCGCGAGCCGGATGCCCGTCGTCGCTGCTACCGGGGTGTCGACCGGAAACTCCTCGACCTCCGCGTCACGCATGGCCTCGTAGACCAGCATGTGCGTGAGCCTGCGAAGTGCGGAACGAAAAGTTGCGTTCTCACTGCGTGCATCACGCATTGTCGTCAAGAGGGCCGCCGCGAGCGGATGGTCGACTACGTGCGTTTGCATGACCATCAGAATAGTTCCTCGGGAACCGGAGCACCCCGCGCGGCGTCCAAGAAGGAGTAAGCGCAACGGGGGGAAGACAAGTTGACAAATCTGGATCTGGACACTGAAAGCATCGCGGAGTTCGCCACGCGGTTGGGCACTGTTGCCGACAACGTCGCCCAAGCTCGACAGGACGCGGCGGGTGGCGATCACTTGGCTCTGTCCGCTGTGCTGGGGCTGATCGGCGGCGACTTCGTCGATGTCGCGAGCCGAGCACAGCAAGCGCACATCGACGACATCGATCGACTGTCCGCTGTGATCTCCAGCGTCCAGTCAGCCACCCGCGACGCTCACGCCGTCTATCTCGACTCCGAGGAATCGGTACGAACGACTCTCGCTGAAGCCGCACGCTCATGATCGACGTCGACGCACTCGCACGACCGATCATCGATCTGGTCGACATTGTCGGGACTGGCGTCACCAGCGCAAGTGGACCCGACGTCGGCATCCGAATCGCTACGGACGCCCTCGAGATCGCATACCAATTGGGAAGCGCTGCTCTGAGCGAACTGGCGTCCTCTCAGAGCTCGTCCACGGCACTCACCGCTGCGGTGACCAAAACCGAGCAGACGCAGACGTCGACGCGAAACCTCGCCGATCGTGGGACCGACATCGCCGGCGTCGTGGACGAAGCAACAACGTCCGTGTACGCGGGAATGACCGAACTCGGTGAGATTCTCCAGTCGTTTCTGACACTCGCGATCAAGGCCGGGCCGACGCTGATGACACCGACGGGCCAATTGATGTTGTTGTCGGCCGCGTTGGAGCACCTCGGACGCGCGGTATCGGTTATCGAGCGGGTACGCGGTGAGCTGGCGGGGTCGACCGACAAGATGTCCGCACTCGTCCCGTCCGTCCCGATACCCGATCCCGCACCTGGAGTATCCGGTTCGGCGGGTGGTTCCGGTTCCGTCGGCGGTTCCGGTTCCGTCGGTGGTTCTGGTTCCGTCGGTGGAGTAGAGGTCGAACTTCCCGACGGCTCGATTGCCACCGCACCGAACGCCGAGGCCGCTGCTGCCGTACGCAACGCGCTTACTCAACAGGGTGTCCCGTACGCCTGGGGAGGCACGACACCCGGAGTCGGTCTGGACTGCAGTGGTCTGACGCAATGGGCGTACGGCCAGGCCGGAGTCGATATTCCGAGGTTGGCTCAGGAACAGGGAATCGGGAACCAGGTCGATCAGAACAATCTGATGCCGGGCGACCTCGCGGTCTGGGACGGCCACGTCGCGATGGTGATTGGCGGCGGCCAGATGATCGAAGCCGGCGACCCAGTCGAAATCAGCGCCATCCGAACCACGAACAGCGGCATGGGCTTTCACGGTTTCTACCGTCCGACGGAATGACAGGAAACATGAACGAGAACATGCGGGAATCACCGCCGATCATCACAGCCGTCGCCGTCAACCGCGCCGAAACCATCGCGGTCCGCGCCACGGAACACGCCATTCCCGTGGACCTGCGGATCAGCCAGGAGGAACTGCGGTACGGCGGGGAACGGTTGGCGCAACAGATACTCACGCTGTGCTCGAAAGCAGCAATCGAGGCCGGCGCCCGCCATCGTGTGGAGCTCGAAGAGACCGGAGTCCCGGCAGCGATCCTCGATCGGCTCGGTCTCGCGACCCGAGACGAACTGGCCGATGTCGACGCCGCCGAGGGCCAGAACCTTCCGTCGAGCTGGATGCGTTCGATATGAGCGAGATTGATCGAATCATGGAGCTGGCGAAACACCGGACCGGACTCTTGCAGGACGCCGTCGACGGGGTCGGCGCTCTGCGGGCAGTCGTCTCGAGCGAGGGTGGGATAGTCACGGCGACTGTCGACGGGCTGGGCGCTCTGGTCGACCTACGGATTACCGACTCAATCACCGCGATGAATTCTCGCTCTGTGGCTGCATTGACTGTCGCAACAATTCACCAGGCAGTTCGACAGTCCAACGACGAACGAGAGCGACTGGTCAGTGAGCTCCGAGTGGCACTGAAACAAACGTGACGAACCCCCGCTATGCCTTTCGCTCTGCGGTGGATAGGCTTCCGCCCATGGCTGGAGACATCGTCCCTATCGAAATCGGACTCACCGACGGAGACCTCGTCACTTTGTGGGCACCCCGCTGGCGCGAGGGCGACGACGAGTGGGAAGCGTTCCTCGGCCATGAGGAAGACCTGTACGGGTTCTCCTCCGTCGCAGAACTCGCGGCCTTCATCCGAACGGACTCCGACAACGACCTGGTCGAGCATCCGGCGTGGGCCGTCGTCTCCGGACTGTCGGCAGCCGAGCTCGAACCGGAAGAGAACTTCACCTTCGACTTCGTCGGCGTGCCGGAACTGGCCGCAGGTGATCCTGAGGCACTGGCGGTCTCGGAACTCGAAGACACCTTGAACATGGCTCGCAACATCGGCGAGGTGTGCGAACTGGACGCGGTCATCCGCTTCTTCAGCGGCCATCCGGTTCTCGGCGCGCTTGCGACCGGCGCCGGCACCTTCGAAGGTCGCGAAGGCCTGGAGCTGTGGGACCAGGTCGGCGCTGCGATCGTCAAGGACTGGGACGCCGTTCTCGACGCCATCGACAAGGTGGTCACCTCCCCGAAGGTCGATGCAGCTGCCGTCGCGGTCGCCGAAGCTGAACTGCTCGCTGCCGCCGAGAACACCGTCGACGCCGACGATGTCGCTGAGGAGGGCGAGGACGAGGAATTCGACGAAGACGACCTCGACGAGGAGGAAGACGAAGTCGAGACCTTCTGGGGCGAGGTCGGTGTCGACCCGATCCGCATCATCACCTCAGCCGAGACGTTCTACACTCTGCGCTGCTACATGGGCGATCAGGCGATCTTCCTCGGCAAGGACGGACTGATCACCGTTTTCCGTAGCGAGCGCGCACTCGCTCGCTACCTCGCCGACAACCACGAACACGATCTCTCGCAGGTCAGCACGTACGGCGAAATTCAGAATGCTGCCGTCGACGGTTCACTCGAAATCGAGGTCACGGACGAGAACGTCTACGTTCTGCCCGGCATCGCCGACGACCTCGCCCAGGGCCCGGACGTCGTCGACGCCGAGCAACTGGAACTTGCCGTCGAATTGTTCACCGATGCAGCGGATTTCGCCGACGACGACTCCACCGAGGAGGCTCTGTCCGCGTCGAACGAGCTGGGTTGGTACGTCTCGTACCTCCTCAACCCCGATCCGTCGCGGATGGCTCCGAGTGCGCCGTTCACCAAGGAATCCGAGGCCTGGCGCGAACTCGAGCGTGAGTTCGAGGCCCGGCTGCGATCTGAGTAGTCGGGTGCACGTCAGCTAGCCGATGAGCACGGCGTAACCCGGCTTGATGACGTCGTCGATCAACGCGAGGCGCTCGTCGAACGGGATGAAGGCCGACTTCATCGCGTTGATGGTGAAGCGTTCCAGATCGGTCCAGCCGTAACCGAAGGTCTCGACCAACGCGGCCATTTCCCGGCTCATGCTCGTGTCGCTCATCAGCCTGTTGTCAGTGTTGACGGTCACGCGGAAGCGCAAGTCCGCCAACAGTCCGAACGGATGGTCCGACAGGGCCGCTACGGCTCCGGTCTGCACGTTCGAACTCGGGCACAGTTCCAGGGGAATGCGCATGTCACGGACGTAGTTCGCGAGTCGACCCAGCTCTGCCCCACCTTGGCCGGCTACGTCGATGTCGTCCACGATCCGCACGCCGTGACCCAACCGATCCGCTCCGCAGAAGGCGATGGCTTCGTGGATCGACGGCAACCCGAACGCCTCACCCGCGTGAATCGTGAAGTGGGCGTTCGCATCACGCATGTATTCGAAGGCGTCGAGGTGCCGGCTCGGCGGGTTACCGGCCTCGGCACCGGCGATGTCGAAACCGACGACGCCGCGGTCCCGGAATCGCACAGCGAGTTCGGCGATCTCCCGTGACCGGGCGGCATGCCTCATCGCCGTGAGAAGACACCCGATTCGGATCTCCCGTCCCGCGACCCTGGCAGCGGATTCGCCGGCCCGGAAACCTTCGAGAACGTGCTCGACGACCTCGTCCAAACTCAGGCCTTGTTCCAGGTGCTGCTCGGGCGCAAAACGGATTTCGGCATAGACGACGTTGTCGTCGGCCAGATCCTCGGCGCATTCACGCGCTACCCGTGCAAGCCCTTCCGGGGTCTGCATCACCGCGACCGTGTGCGCGAACGTTTCGAGGTAGAGCTCGAGCGATCCACTGTCAGCGGCAGTTCGGAACCATTGCGCGAGTTCGGATGCCGTATTCGCCGGCAGCTCGTCGTAGCCACACTGCTCGGCCAGTTCGAGGACAGTCTCGGGTCTGAGTCCTCCGTCGAGATGATCGTGGAGAAGAACTTTGGGTGCGCTGCGGATCGTGGTCAACTCCGGTGCGTTCATTCGCCAACGCTAACGCGAATCACCCACAATTCGCTCGATGAGCAACGGTCGCGAAACGGTGTCGGAATCGGCCCCGATCGACCAGCCTCCGCCGAGGCTCCGCCGCGCAGCATCAAATCTCTCGGGAGTGTCGGTGTGCAGTGTCATCAGCTTCTGTCCGGCGCGGACCACGTCGCCGGGCTTCGCGTGCATCTCGATGCCGGCACCGGCCTGAACGGCTTCGCCCTGTCGTTCGCGTCCGGCTCCGAGCTTCCAGGCCGCGATGCCCACCGCCATGGCGTCGAGTCGGGTCAGCACGCCGTCTCGGTCCGCGGTGACGACGTCGCTGTGCCGGGCCACCGGCAGCGTCGCGTGTGGGTCCCCACCTTGTGCGGCGATCATCGCGCGCCACCGGTCCATGGCCGTGCCGTCGGCCAGTCTGTCTGCGGGGTCGATACCGTCGATCCCAGCCGCGGACAGCATCTCCCGAGCCAGGACCAGGGTCAGCTCGACGACGTCGGACGGCCCGCCGCCTGCCAGCACCTCGACGGATTCACGCACCTCGAGAGCGTTGCCAGCCGTCAATCCCAGCGGGGTGTCCATCCCGGTGATGAGAGCACTTGTACGCACGCCGGCGTCGTTGCCCAACTCGACCATCGTGCGTGCCAACTCTCGCGCGTCGCCGAGGTCCTTCATGAACGCTCCGGAACCGACTTTGACGTCGAGCACCAGGGCGCCGGTTCCCTCGGCAATCTTCTTGCTCATGATCGAACTTGCGATCAGCGGAATGGATTCCACCGTTCCGGTCACGTCGCGCAGCGCGTAGAGCTTCTTGTCGGCGGGGGCCAGGTTCGCTCCGGCAGCGCAGATCACCGCGCCGATTTTCGGGTCCGCGAGAATGTCGACCATCTCCGTCGCCGTGAGCTCGGCTCGCCAACCTGGAATGGCCTCGAGCTTGTCGAGAGTTCCGCCGGTGTGGCCGAGTCCGCGTCCCGACAACTGCGGGACTGCAAGACCACATGCCGCGACGAGGGGCGCGAGCGGAAGGGTGATCTTGTCCCCAACACCACCGGTCGAATGCTTGTCGACGGTGGGCAGCGGCAAGTCCGAAAAGTCCATCCTCCCGCCGGATTCGATCATTGCCTCGGTCCATCGGCCGGTCTCTGCTCGTGACATTCCTCGGAAATAGATCGCCATCGCGAGCGCCGACATCTGCTCGTCGCCGACGACCCCCTCAGTGAACGCCTGAACTATCCAGTCGATCTCGGTTCCCGACAACTCGCGGCCGTCACGCTTGGCGCCGATGATGGAAACTGCGTCAAACATGGCGGAGCCCCTCTGCTTGTTCCGGCCCGAAAGCATCAGGCAACAGCTCGCTCAGCGGCTTGAACCCACTGCTCGTGTCGACAAGCATCTCACCCCCGCCATGCTCGAGAAGAAGCTGTCTGCACCTGCCGCATGGCATCAGAATCGAGCCCTTCGCGTCGCAGCACGTGAAGGCAACCAGCCGCCCGCCCCCGGTGGCGGCTAAGTTACCGACGAGTCCACATTCGGCACACAGGCTCAAACCGTATGAGACATTTTCCACATTGCATCCTGAGACGATCCGACCATCGTCTACCAGGGCAGCTGCACCCACTGCATAGCCCGAGTACGGTGCATAAGCCTGCCGCATGACCACTTGCGCGTTGTGCCGCAACAACTTCCAGTCGATGTCACCCATGGTTCGTTATCCAATCACGCCGACTGAATGGATGCAGAAACCACGCCGAAACCGGCTAGGTGAGATTGGAAAGGCAAACCTTACAAAGAGTTTGGTACGCGTACGAATCCCGCATCTGATTAGTTCCCGGTTTCACATAGGTTTAGAGTCTGAGTCAAGTCGGTTCAGGATCCCGTCGAGCCCGGGCTGAGGTACATCGAAGCTCTCTGCAGGCTCGACGCGTCCACCAATGACGTTGGAGGCACAGCACTCGATGAGTACTACGACTGAAGCCGCTCCTCAGAAGGAGCGCACGAGGTCGCTTTACCGGGGCGACCCCGGAATGTGGTCCTGGGTTCTACACCGGATCACAGGCGTCGCTACTTTCTTCTTCCTATTCGTACACGTTCTCGATACGGCACTCGTTCGGGTCAATCCCGATACGTACGACGCCGTCATCGACACGTACAAGAACCCCCTCGTCGGCCTCATGGAGATCGGCCTCGTCGGCGTAGTCCTCTACCACGCCCTCAACGGCGTGCGCGTGATGTTGGTGGACTTCTGGTCGAAGGGCCCGAAGTACCAGCGCGTCATGCTCTGGACCATTCTGACGATCTGGTTCCTGGTGATGATCCCAGGCGCCGGACGCATCCTCATCAACATGTTTGCGGAGCACTGACATGGCGACTACTCACGGACCCGAAGCCAAGAGCCTGGGCACCTCATACGACCGTCCCGCAAGCCTGGACAACCCGCGGTCCCCGCGCGCGAAGGCTCGGAACAACTTCGAGTTGTACGCATGGCTGTTCATGCGCTTCTCCGGCGTCGCCCTGATCGTTCTGGTCCTGGGCCACATGTTCATCATGCTGATGCTCGACGGTGGCGTTCACCGTCTGAACTTCGCATTCGTCGCAGGTCGCTGGTCCAGCCCGTTCTGGCAGTTCTGGGATCTGACGATGTTGTGGCTGGCACAGCTGCACGGCGGTAACGGCCTGCGCACGGTCATCGCGGACTACTCCCGCAAGGACTCCACGCGCTTCTGGCTGACCACGATCCTCGTTCTCTCGATGATCCTGATCATGGGCCTGGGCACGTACGTCATCTTCACCTTCGACCCCAATATCTCGGCGAGCTAGGGGAGCACAGACTTCATGCAGGAACATCGTTATGACGTGGTCATCGTCGGCGCCGGCGGCGCAGGCATGCGTGCGGCAATCGAAGCTGGCCCCCGTGCCCGCACGGCCGTACTGACCAAGCTCTACCCCACCCGCAGCCACACCGGCGCGGCCCAGGGCGGCATGTGCGCCGCACTGGCGAACGTGGAGGAAGACAACTGGGAGTGGCACACCTTCGACACCGTCAAGGGCGGCGACTACCTCGCCGACCAGGACGCCGTCGAGATCATGGCCAAAGAGGCCATCGACGCGGTGCTCGACCTCGAGAAGATGGGTCTGCCGTTCAACCGCACGCCCGAAGGCAAGATCGACCAGCGTCGATTCGGTGGCCACACGCGTGACCACGGCAAGGCACCCGTCCGCCGTGCGTGTTACGCAGCCGACCGCACCGGTCACATGATCCTGCAGACGCTGTACCAGAACTGCGTCAAGCACGACGTCGAGTTCTTCAACGAGTTCTACGCGCTCGACATCGCCATCACCGAGACCGAGGACGGCCCGGTTGCCACCGGTGTCATCTGCTATGAGCTCTCGACCGGCGAGCTGCACATCTTCCACGCCAAGTCGATCATCTTCGCGACCGGCGGCTCGGGACGTATGTACAAGACGACGTCCAACGCGCACACCCTCACCGGTGACGGCATGGGCATCATCTTCCGCAAGGGCCTGCCCCTCGAGGACATGGAGTTCCACCAGTTCCACCCGACAGGACTCGCCGGTCTCGGCATCCTGATCTCGGAAGCCGTCCGTGGTGAAGGTGGCATTCTCCGTAATGCCGACGGCGAGCGCTTCATGGAGCGCTACGCCCCCACCATCAAGGACCTCGCTCCGCGTGACATCGTGGCCCGTTCGATGGTCCTCGAGGTTCTGGAAGGCCGCGGCGCCGGCCCGAACAAGGACTACGTCTACATCGACGTGACGCACATCCCCGAGGAAGTTCTCGACGAGAAGCTCCCCGACATCATGGAGTTCTCGCGCACCTACCTTGGCGTGGACCCCGTCAAGGAGCCCGTGCCCGTCTACCCGACGTGCCACTACGTCATGGGCGGTATCCCCACCAAGATCAACGGTGAGGTTCTGCGCAACAACGACGAGGTCGTCAAGGGCCTGTACGCCGCCGGCGAATGTGCCTGCGTTTCCGTGCACGGTGCAAACCGCCTCGGCACCAACTCGCTCCTCGACATCAACGTGTTCGGCCGCCGCGCCGGCATCGCTGCCGCCGAGTACGCGAACTCCACCGAGTTCGTCGACCTGCCGGAAACCCCGGCTGCGATGGTCGAAGACTGGGTCGGCGTCATCCTGTCCGATCACGGCCACGAGCGCGTTGCGGACATCCGCACCGAGCTGCAGCAGTCGATGGACAACAACGCCTCCGTCTTCCGCACCGAAGAGCGCCTCACCCAGGCACTCAAGGATGTGCGTGCTCTCAAGGAGCGCTACAACCACATCACGGTCCAGGACAAGGGCAAGCGCTACAACAGCGACCTGCTCGAGGCCATCGAGCTGGGCTTCCTCCTCGAAATGGCAGAGGTCACCGTCGTCGGCGCCCTCAACCGCAAGGAATCGCGCGGCGGCCACGCTCGTGAGGACTTCCCGGATCGCAACGACGCCGAGTACATGAAGCACACGATGGCGTACAAGGAGGGTGACGGCCTGCTCTCCGACATCCGTCTGGACTACAAGCCGGTGATCCAGACCCGCTACGAGCCGATGGAGCGTAAGTACTGATGTCTGCGCCTGCTGTAGATGCACCCAAACTCCCCGCTGTTCCCGAGGGGGCCGTCATGGTCACTCTCAAGATCGCGCGGATGAACCCCGAATCGGGCGAGGGCCAGCACTGGGACAGTTTCCAGGTCCCGGCACTGCCCACCGACCGTCTGCTCAACCTGCTGCTGTACGTGAAGGGTTACCTCGACGGCACCCTCACGTTCCGTCGCAGCTGCGCACACGGTGTCTGTGGATCGGACGCCATGCGGATCAACGGTGTGAACCGTCTGGCCTGCAAGCTGCTGATGAAGGACATGCTGCCCAAGGACGGCAAGCCGGTCACCATCACGGTCGAGCCCATCAAGGGCCTGCCCGTCGAGAAGGACCTGGTTGTCGACATGGAACCCTTCTTCGACGCATTCCGCGCCGTGAAGCCGTTCCTCATCACCAGTGGCAACGAGCCCACTCGTGAGCGCATCCAGAGCCAGCACGACCGTGCTCGTTTCGACGACACCACCAAGTGCATCCTGTGCGCATGCTGCACCACGTCGTGCCCCGTGTACTGGAGCGACGGCAGCTACTTCGGTCCCGCTGCCATCGTCAACGCACACCGGTTCATCTTCGACAGCCGTGACGAGGCCGCTTCCGAGCGTCTCGACATCCTGAACGACAAGGACGGCGTGTGGCGTTGCCGCACCACGTTCAACTGCACCGACGCATGCCCCCGCGGCATCCAGGTGACAAAGGCTATTCAGGAAGTCAAGCGAGCTCTGCTCTTCGCTCGATAGTCAGGCCTTCGGCCCTGTGCGCGGTTAGGGAGTCTCCGGACTCCTTAACCGCGCACAGCTATGTCGGGGGCATGTTGGGCGGTGTCACGACTTGAACCGGTGACGTCGTAAAGCCGAAGTGAGCGCCCATGGCGCCGTGTTCTTTCATGACCACCTGACAGGCAGTGCGAACATCCGCCCGCAGATCGTGGTGGAGCACCGCTGATATTCGCCTCTCCCCTAGCAACTTTCGATTGTCACCGTCGAGATCGTGAGCGATGAAGACACTGCACTCCCGGTTCAGTTCTTCGAACGCGTCGACAGTGGCCAGGTTGCCACCACCGATCGAATACACGGCACGGATCTGCGGATCGGATTCGAGTGCCGCTCGCACCAATTTCCTACTCGTCTGATCCAGACCGTCACTGTTCGGAATGTCGATCAAACGGCGATGCGGAGCCGAGACGCGCATAGCGGAGCGAAATCCCATCTCCCGTTCTTCCTCCCCACGGAAGAAGCCGCTACTCATGCTGACCAGCACGTTGCCGTCCCGATCCCCCAGCCACTGATCTATCAAGTACGCGGCGGTGGCTCCGGCGGCTCGGTTGTCGATGCCGATGTAGGCGGCTCGCCTGCTACCGGGAACATCGGTCACCAACGTGACGACCGGAATCTTGGCCGCCACCAACCGGTCGATCGCCGCCACGACTTCCGGAGTGTCGGGAGCCTTGACGATGACTCCGTGGGATCCGCGTCGGCGAATCTTGTCGAGCGTCGACGTCATCGCTTCGACCGAACCGGTTTCACGAAAGTGGAACCGGGAACGAACGACAGCAGGCGCAAGGGTCGGCAGTTCAGCCTCGAGCGCGTCACGGACGGCGTCGGAAAACCTTGCGGGGGTTTGCAACACGACGTCGACGATGAACGTACGCCCGACCAGTTTCAGTTGCGAGCGTTGACGTTCCAGGTCCGTGATCGCCTGGCGAACCTCCGATCGTGTGCCCTCACGAACTCCAGGACGGTCGTTGAGCACCCGGTCGACGGTGGCCTCACTCAGGCCCGACTGCTGAGCGATCTCCCGTACTTTGAATCGATGCGCCACAACTACCTCACGATGATGGATATTTGATGGTTTTTCGCTGTTGCTCGAGGTCTTCGTCACAGCCAGACTAAACCCATGACTTCTCCGCCGGGCGTAACCAGGCCCGCACTCCTAGCAGACACCGTCGTACTGGTCAGTGGCGGCTCGCAAGGCGTCGGCGCCGGCGTCGTTCGCGCCGCAGTCCGTGAGGGCGCTCAGGTGGCTTTCACCGGCAGACGCCCGGACGTCGGAAAAGCTCTCGAGGCAGAACTTCCGGGAACCCACTTCATCGAAGCCGATGTGGCGCAGACCGATTCCGCGCTCGCCAGCGTGGCCGAGACGATCTCACATTTCGGCCGCGTGGATGCCCTCGTCAATTCTGCCGGACTCACCTCGCGCGGCACGCTGCTCGACACCACCGAGGAACTCTTCGACCAGCACATCGCGGTGAACCTTCGCGGTCCGTTCTTCACGATGCAGGCAGCGGTCAAGGACATGCGCGAGCGTGCGGTCCCCGGGTCCATCGTCAACATCATCTCCACGTCCGAACTCGGCGGGCAACCGTATCTCGCGCCGTACGTGGCAGCGAAGGCCGGGCTGGCGGGGCTGACCCGCAACGCCGCCCATGCGCATCGCTGGGATCGTATCCGGATCAACGGTCTCGACATCGGGTGGACACAGACCGAGGGAGAAGACCTCACGCAGAGAGCTTTTCACGACGCTGGTGACGATTGGCAGGAACGTGCGGGCAGCACCCTCCCCATGGGCAAGCTCGGACAGGTCGACGAAATCGCCGACTTCGTCGTCTTCCTGCTCTCCGATCGCAGCGGAGTCGTGACAGGTTCGATCATCGACTGGGACCAGAACGTCTTCGGAGGGCTGGACTGATGGGCGCTCGTATCGGAGTCATCGGCCTCGGACGAATCGGCAGCCACCACGCCCGAAACCTGCTGACGACGGACGGCGTCGACGCACTGGTTGTCACCGACGTCGACGCACGTCGAACCTCGGACGTGGCAAGCGAACTCGACGTGGAGTCCGCTGCCGATCCCGACGCGCTTTTAGCGTCAGGCATCGACGGCGTTCTGATCGCCGCGTCGTCGAGTTCGCACGCCGACCTGATCGAAGCCGCTGTCCGCCGAGACATCCCGACGTTCTGCGAAAAGCCGGTAGCCGACTCGATCGAATCCTCGGTTCGTGTCCTCGCGACTGCCGAGCAGACGTCGGTACCAGTCCAGATCGGATTTCAGCGCCGATTCGACCCGTCATTTGTGGCGGCGTACAACGCAGTTCGATCTGGAGAACTCGGTTGGATACACACTCTCCGATCGACCACCCTCGACCCCGCTCCCCCGCCGATCTCGTACATCGAACACTCCGGCGGCATCTTCCGCGACTGCTCGATCCACGATTTCGACATCGTCAGGTGGGTCAGCGGCCGCGAAGTCACCACGGTTTTTGCCACCGGCTCGAATCAGGGTGATCGCGGGATCGCCGATGCCGGTGACGTCGACACCGCCGCAACGGTTCTCACTTTCGAAGGCGGAACCATCGCGGTCGTGTCAAATACCCGCTACAACGGCCGCGGCTACGACTGCCGACTCGAGGTACTCGGCTCGGCGGACTCCGTCGTTGCCGGGCTGGACGACCGCTTGCCACTCCGCTCGCTCGACCCCGGAACATCGTTCCCCTCGCAGGAGCCGTACACGTTCTTCATGGACCGCTTCACGTCCGCCTACCGTGCGGAACTCGAAGCATTCCTCGGCGTTGTCGCCGGGCGTCGGGAATCACCGTGTACGCCCACAGATGCGGTCGAGTCGGCCTGGATCTCCGAAGCTGCAACGCACTCTCTGCGCGAGGGTCGGCCCGTCACGATCACCGAAGTCAAAGATCTGTTCCTTCACGACAAGAATGAGGCACACACATGAGCACTCCTCGCATCGCCGGCGCACCGATCTCCTGGGGCGTGTGCGAAGTCCCGGGCTGGGGCTACCAACTCGACCCTGCGCAAGTCCTCCGGGAAATGCGCGAAGTCGGTCTGGCGGCAACGGAAATCGGACCGGAGGGCTTTCTGCCGACAGCACCTGCCGAGATGGCCAAGGTGCTCGCGGATCACGACCTGAGCGCAGTCGGCGGGTTTGCACCAGTACTGCTGCACGATGACGATCATGATCCGGTGCCCGGCATCTCCCCCATCCTCGACGGTTTTGTCGCCTCAGGTGCCGAGGTTTTGGTTCTGGCCGCCGCGACGGGTTCCGACGGCTACGATTCACGCCCAGAACTGGACGAGCAGAGTTGGAAAACCCTGCTACACAATCTCGATCGCCTCACTGACGCCGCGGCCGAGCGTGGAATCAGGGCAGTTGTCCACCCTCACGTCGGAACGATGATCGAGCAGCGCGACGAGGTCCTGCGAGTGCTCGACGGCTCGGCCATCCCACTGTGCCTGGACACCGGCCACCTGTTGATCGGCGGCACCGATCCGGTCGACCTGGCGCGTCAAGCTCCCGAGCGCATCACCCACGTGCATCTCAAGGACGTCGACGATGCCCTCGCATCACGCGTTCGCAGTGGTGAGCTCACCTACACCGACGGCGTGAAGGCGGGAATGTACCGTCCGCTCGGTGGCGGCGACGTCGACATCGCCGGTGTCACAGCCATATTGCAGCGCCACGGTTTCGACGGGTGGTACGTGCTCGAGCAGGACACCATTCTGGCCGAGGCTCCGTCCGACGAGGGACCGGTGCGCGATGTGCGAGCGAGCGTCGAGTATCTGCGGTCGGTTCTGTGACACCTGCCCCGCTGCGGATAGGCATTCTGGGAGCCTCACGCATCGCCGAGAACGCGATGATCAAACCTGCAACGGCCACCGGGCACCGCCTGGTGGCCGTTGCCGCACGCAGCCCCGAGCGGGCCAGAGCCTATGCAGCCCAGCATGGGATCGAACGGGTGGTCGGTTCGTACGCCGAGCTGATCTCGGATCCGGAGGTGGACGTCGTCTACAACGCGCTGCCCAACAGCCTGCACGGACCGTGGAATCTCGCCGCCGTTCAGGCCGGCAAGCACGTGCTGACGGAGAAACCGTTTTCGAGCAACGCGGTGGAAGCGCGTGCTGTAGCCGAAGCAGCACGCGTGAGCGGAGTGACGCTTCTCGAGGGGTTCCACTACCTCTTTCATCCGGTGAACCGGCGCCTGCTGGATGTGGTTCGGAGCGGCACAGTCGGCGCGGTCACTCGAGTGGAAACCGTACTGCGGATGCCCAAACCATCCGAGAACGACCCGCGGTGGGAGCTCGCCTTGGCAGGCGGGTCACTGATGGACCTGGGCTGCTACGGGTTACATGCTTCCCGGATGCTGAGTGACGTCTGTGGTGGTGCGCCGGTGGTGACCGAGACCCGCCACGAGGAATACGCTCCGGGGGTCGATTCGTGGTTCGACATCGAACTCGAGTATCCCGGCGGAGCGCGGGCATCCGTTGTGACAACGATGTTGGACGAGCAGTACCACTTCACCTTCCGGGTCTTCGGAACCAACGGAGACGTCCTGGTGCACAACTTCCTCCAGCCGGACGTCGACGACCGTGTCTCCGTCACTGTCGATGGGCGCACGAGTATCGAGCATCTGGGCACGAAGTCGTCGTACACCTGGCAACTCGAAGCGTTCGCCGATCATCTGTCCGGGGTCTCGGCGCTGCCGATCGGACCGGGCGACGCGGTAGCCAACATGACGATGATCGACGAGGCGTACATGCATTCCGGCCTCGGGGTTCGGCCGACGACCATCCTCTGACGAAACGACTACAGCCTCGGTTCGATTCGAACCGAGGCTGTAGTCGCGAGGTTTTGATCTAACGGCGAAGCTCGTGGGTCAGTGTCTCGAGCTCGTCACCGCCCGCCATCTCCTTGGTCAGTTCTTCGAGTGAGATGTCGTCGTACTTGGCGTCGAGCTTCTGCCTGCCTCGGTTGAGGAGCACGAAGTGATCGCCGACCATGTACGCGTGGTGCGGATTGTGCGTGATGAAGATGACGCCGAATCCCTGTTCCTTGGCAGCGGTGATGTAGCGCAACACCATTCCCGACTGCTTGACGCCGAGCGCTGCTGTCGGCTCGTCGAGAATCAGCACGCGGGCACCGAAGAAGATGGCGCGGGCGATGGCAACACACTGACGCTGACCGCCGGAGAGACTACCAATCGGTGCGTCGACGTCAGGCAGTTCGATGCCCATCTTCGACAGTTCCGAAAGAGTCGTCGCGCGCATGGCGTTGGCGTCGAGCGACTTGATCAGACCACCCTTGCGCAGTTCCTGCCCGAGGAAGAAGTTGCGCCACACCGGCATCAACGCAACAACGGCGAGGTCCTGATAGACCGTGGCGATGCCTTTGCCAAGCGCTTCTTTAGGCGAGTGGAACGTTGTCGGTTCGCCGTCGACGAGTAGTTCACCTTCGCTCTGCTGGTGCAGACCGGCGATGATCTTGATCAGCGTGGACTTGCCTGCACCGTTGTCACCGAGCACACCGGTCACTTCACCCGCACCGACGCGCAGGTTGATTCCCTTGAGCGCGATGATGTTTCCGTATTGCTTACCGACGTCCTTGAGCTCGATCAGTGGCACGTTGCCGCCCGAGTTCGAGAGAGCGGGAACTTCAGCTGTGGTACTCATGTGTCACCTTTTCGCAGCGTAGTTGCGGAATGCGTTGTTGGCGATGACCGCGAACAGCAGCATGGCGCCGAGGAAGAACTTGAACCAGTCCGGGTTCCAGCCTGCGTAGACGATGCCCTGGTTGGTCATACCGAAGATGAATGCGCCGATCGCAGCGCCGATCGCGGTTCCGTAACCACCGGTGAGCAAACAACCGCCGATGACTGCGGCGATGATGTACAGGAACTCGTTACCGACACCCTGACCGGACTGAACGGTATTGAACGAGAACAGCAGATGCATGCCCACGAACCAGGCAGCAAAGCCGACGGTCATGAACAAACCGATCTTGACTGCGGTCACCGGCACACCGATCGCGCGGGCACTGTCCTGATTGCCGCCGACCGCGAAGATCCAGTTGCCGATCTTGGTCTTGAACAAAACAAATGTTGCAATCGCGGTGAACAGCAGCCACCACACGACCGTGATCTTGACGGACACCCCGAAGACCGAGAACGACGACGCGAATACCTTTTTCGCGGAATCGAATCCGGCCATGTCGGAGACGCTGGGTGTGGCAACCTGACCACTCACGAGCTTGGTGACGGCCAGGTTGATTCCGGTCAACATCAGGAACGAGCTCAGGGTGATGAGGAAGCTGGGAATCTTCGTCTTCATGACGAGGTAGCCGTTGAAGAATCCGACCGCGAGCGAAACGACCAGCGCCAGAATCGCACCCACCCACAGATTGAGGTGCAGGTTGTAGGCGATCATCGACGCGGCGAGCGAGGACGTGGTGACTGCGACGCCGGCGGAAAGGTCGAATTCGCCGCCGATCATGAGCAGGGCGACCGCACAAGCCATGATGCCGATCGTGGAGCTGGAGTAGAGCACTGTCGCAAGCGCTTCCGGCGTACGGAACGGTGCCGCGACGATACAGAAGAAGATGAAGATGGCGATGGCGCCGACAAGTGAACCCATCTCCGGGCGGAGCAGTAGGCGCTGAATGCGCTTTTGCTCCTTCACCCGTTCATCGGTCACGACTTTGTGGGCGGCAAGGTCGAGATCTGCCTGAGTGGACATGATTTCCCTTCCGTGCTGGACAGGCGCACGGAGGGCGGACTCTCAGCCCTCCGTGCGCCTGGATCAGCGAGTTCCGTTCTTGGCGTACTCGGCGACCGAGTCGATGTTGGTGTTGTCGATGAACGCGGGTCCGGTCAGGGTCGGCAAGCCGCCACCGATCACGTTGCCGTTGTTGAGGTAGAGCCACAGCGAATCGATAGCGAGGTAGCCCTGCAGGAAGGGTTGCTGGTCCACTGCCCACTGCACGTCACCGGATTTGATGGCGTCGACGAGCGCCGCGTTGGTGTCGAAAGTGACGACCTTCGCCTTGCTGCCCGCATTGCCGACCGACGTCACGGACGTCAAAGCAAATGGAGCACCGAGTGCGAGAACTCGATCGATTGCCGGGTCCTGTTGAAGTTTCGCGGTGATGGTCGATTCCACCGACGGCATGTCCTTGCCGTTGACGTTGAGAATCTCCGTCGTTCCCTTGAACGACTTCTTCACTCCGGCACAACGTGATTCGAGGCTCACGTTGCCCTGCTCCTGAATGACGCACAACACCTTGGTGGCACCTTCGGTGTTGAGTCGCTCGCCGGCAGCTTCACCGGCAATCGACTCGTCCTGACCGAAGTACTCCTTGACACCCATGTCCTTCCAGGTTTCGAGGCCCGAGTTGAGGGCGACCACCGGAATGCCCGCAGCGGTGGCACTTTGGACCGCGGCAACCATGGCGTCGGGCTTCGCGAGGGTCACGGCAATCCCGTCGACCTTGCTGTCGATCGCACTCTGAACCAAGTTGGCCTGATTCGGCGCCTCGGGATCGGCGGAGTACCGAAGCTCGATGTTGTCCTTGGCCGCTGCGGTTTCGGCTCCCTTGCGCACCAGATCCCAGAACGTGTCACCGGGAACTTCGTGAGTGATCATCGCAATGGTGGCGCGGGGCGTGTCCGCCGTACCCGCGCCCATTCCGGATCCGGAAGAATCCGGCTTTCCGCCGGTGCTTGAACAGGCGGCCAGACCCAAGACCACGACTGAGGCTCCGGCCAGTACGGCAACGCTCTTGCGTCCCGTGAGAAACGACATGTGAACTCCCTCTCGACATCAACCAACGGCCCGCGAACGGATGGTGCTCGGTTGTATGTGAAAGATGTAATACCCGTCACAGTCGAATGTCAATAGTTTGTTCTGACATTAGGACTGCTTATCAAAGACCGAACAAACTGGTTGAAGTCGAAACTGCAGGTCAATGCCCTGCGGGTCCAGCTGAACCTCGAACCACCAGTTGTGGCTGCGCGACAATGTCCTTGCCCAATGGCCCACTTCCGCCGTCGAGGCGTTCGGAGATCCGCTCCACCGCGGCGCCGCCCAGAAACGCCGTGTCCTGCCCGACACTGGTCAGATCGATGTGCGCCAAACCTGCCAATGCACTGTTGTCGAATCCGATCACGGAAACGTCGCCAGGCACTGAGATCCCGGCACGCAGGAAGACGTCGAGAACTCCGAGCGCGCAGCGATCGTTGAAAGCGAAGACCGCCCCGGGTAACCCACCCTCGACCATCGACCTGGCGGCAGCTGCGCCGAACTCCTCCGTGAGACCGCCAGGAAGAATTCTCGGCTCCAGACCTGCCGCTCGCATGGCCTTGCGGTAGCCCTGACACCGTTCCTGGGCGCCCGGGCCTCGCCCGCCGTCGACGTGGGCGATCGAGCGGTGCCCGAGTTCGACAAGGTGATTCACGGCCATCACCGCGCCCGCCTCGTCATCTGTTCGGACAACATCCACGTGCACTGACGACATCTTCCGCGCGATTACGACAACGGGAACCTTGTCGGCCAGGTCGACGATCTCTGCTTCCGGCGCCTGTGAACCCAACAGCAAGATCGCCTCACACCGGTCGTCGAGCAGGGTCCGCGTTGCACGAGAATCCGGCCGTCGCTCCGAGACCGCACTGAGGACGACGTCGTAGCGCGACCGTTCGGCGGCCACATAGATTTCGTCTAGCAGCTCCGCGTGAAATGTTTGCGCCGCAACGTAACTGACACCGATCAGGCGGCTGCGATGTTGGCGCAGCAGTCGCGCCGCGTTGTCGGGTCGATAGCCGAGTTCGTCCGCGGCCGCCTTGACCCGTACCCGCGTCGCATCGCTGGCACCTGGGACATCACGAATGACGATGGACACCAGAGCGCGTGACACACCGGCCAGGTCTGCTACGTCTTGCAAGGTGGGGCGTCGACTGTTCACCTCCACAGACTAGATCGTTCCAGCGAATAAGCACCGAAGCATTGACGCGCGCCGCATCCGGCGCTTTACTGGCATGGACTAGAACGATCTAGTTCCTCATTCTCACTCCGAACGGAGCCCCCATGTCTGCCTCTGTTGCAGTCGGTCTCATTGGCGCCGGATGGATCGGCCGCTTCCACGGCGAGTCCGTCGCGCTGCGTATCCCCGGCACCCGTCTCGTCGCCGTCGCCGATCCTGCGCCCGGCGCTGCGGCGTCGTTGATCGAACGTGTCAGTCCCGACGCCCGCGCGTACACCGACGCCCTTGAGCTGATTGCCGATCCGACCGTCGAAGCGGTGCTCATCAGTACGCCCGCATCAACTCACACCGATCTCGTGGTGGCCGCAGCGGAGGCCGGCAAACATGTCTTTTGCGAAAAGCCGATGGCCTTGACACTCGAGGACGCCGATCGCGCGATCGGCGCGTGTGCCGCGAACAACGTTGCGCTGCAAGTCGGTTTCAACCGGCGCTTCGCCGCCGACTTCACCGCGGCCCACGACGTGATCACCGCCGGCGGGATCGGAACCCCACAGCTACTTCGTTCTCTGACCCGCGACCCAGGAATCACCGCCGACGTCGCCTCCCGAGTCAAGCCGTGGACGATCTTCAACGAGACACTGATTCACGACTTCGACGCTCTGCTCTGGCTCAACCCCGGGGCACGCGTCGTCGAGGTGTTCGCGCAGGCCGATGCTCTCATCCATCCGCAGTACAAGGAGCAGGGGTACCTCGACACGTCGATGGTTCAGTTGCGCTTCGACAACGGCGCCCTCGCGTCGGCCGAGGCCAACTTCCAAGCCACCTACGGTTACGACGTTCGCGGCGAAGTTTTCGGTTCCGGTGGAATGGTGAGTGCAGGCGAGGTCACGCGGACCGCGATGCGTCATTACAGCTCACCGGGCGTTCTGGCCGACACACCTCGGGTGAACATCGAACTGTTTCACGACGCCTATGTCGCCCAGTTGGCGCACTTCGCAGACTGCATCCGCTCCGGCAGCGCGCCGTCGGTCGACGGTCTGGATGCCCGCAATGCGCTGGAAATTGCATTGGCCGCAAAGGAATCCGTGGAAACCGGACTGCCCGTATCATTGCTGGCGGTGCCGCAGTGAGCCCCTTCGATTTGGCGGTCTCTGCCGAGATGACGTTCACCGAACTCCCTGTCGTCGAGCGTGTTCGGCGGATCTCGGAGGCGGGGTTCGCAGCTGAGATCTGGAGTTGGCAAGACAAGGACCTCGATGCTCTGGTCGCCACCGGAGCTCGGTTCTCCTCGATGACCGGCTATCTCCACGGCGATTTGTTCGACGAAGCCGGCAGCGCCGAACTGGTACGCACAGCGGCGCTATGCCTCGCTCCGGCAGCGAAACTCGGCGTTCCCCGGCTGAACTTCCATACCGGCGAGCTGATCGACGGACAGGCTGCGCGCCCGCAGTATCGAACTACGGGAGCGATGTGGCTGACCGCCCAACGCGCTCTCGAGAAGATCGCGAGACTGGGCGAAGAAGCCGGAGTCGTCTTCTGCCTCGAGAATCTCAATACGATCGTCGATCACCCCGGCGTACCGATGGCCCGCGCCAAAGACACTCTGGCACTGGTGGAATCCGTCTCACACCCCAACCTCAAGATGATGCTCGACCTCTACCACGCACAGATCGGCGAAGGAAACCTCATCGAACTCGTGCGGCGTTGTGGTGACAACATCGGCGAGATTCAGGTGGCCGACGTACCCGGCCGATGCGAACCCGGAACCGGCGAGATCAACTACCCCGCCATCGCACGCGTGCTCGCCGACCAGGGTTACACCGGCACGATCGGTTTGGAGGGCTGGGCATCCGGAGACAGTGACACCGCACTCACTGCTTTCCGGAAGGCCTTTACGCTCTAGCCCTCACCCGGGAACGTGATCCCCACGTGACGGCGGATCTCGTCGAGGATGTCGAGCGTCGCAATGGCCGCGTCGAGCGGATGGACCGGCGACTCGATATCCCCGGCGGTGATCCGCCGCGCCGCCTCGGCCGCCTCGAATGCGAGACCTCCGACGTATCCGTCGACCGGATCGTCGTAGCGCGCAGATCTTCCGTCACCTAGCCGAACAGTGAAGGCCCCGGGCCGGTAGAACGTCGAGTCCAGAACGATCATCCCCTTGTCGCCGCAGATCGAGGCCGTGTTGGGCGTGTCAGCAAGGATCGTGGTGTTCAGACTGGCCTGAGCAATGCCTGCCCAGGACAGAACCGCTGAGATCTGGCCGTTCACCATGTCATTCGCCGGCTCGCCCAGGGCAGCAACCGCAGTAGGAACACCCAATACCCGATACGCGAGACTGACCGGATAGGTCCCGAGGTCGAGAAGTGGACCACCCGCAAGCGCTGGATCGTAGATACGATGATCGGTCTCGAACCGTTCGCCGTGATCGGCCAGAACCGTGCGTATGGTTCCCAGCAGTCCAGCCTCGAGGATCTGGTCGATCACGTCGAACTTGGGCAGGAACGACGTCCACATCGCCTCCATGCAAAACAGTCCGAGCGCAGCCGCCCGCTCCTGAATCGCCCGTCCCTGCGCTCCGTTCAAAGCCAGCGGCTTTTCGATCACGACATGCTTGCCGTGATCCAATGCCGCCATCGCGCAATCGAAATGAGCAGTGTGCGGTGTTGCGACATAGACGACGTCCACATCCTCGGAGGCAAGCAAAGCGTCGTAGCTACCGTGAGCGCGTCGGATCCCCCAATTGTCCGCGAAGGCCTGAGCGCGGGTGAGTCCGCGCGAAGCGACGGCCGTGACTTCCTGCGCTGTATTTCTCTGGAGTGACTCCACGAAGCGCTGTGCGATCCAGCCAGGCCCGAGGATCCCCCAGCGCAAAGTCGGAGCGTCGACCGGATCAGGGACCCGGGTGCGAGGGAGTTCCAGAACTGTAGAAGATGTCATGCCTCGAACTGTAGAGTCGAACCTCGAATTATGTAAGGACATTAGGTTGTCCATTTCAATCCTCTGGAAGTAGGAACCTCATGTCGATTCGTGTCGGTGTGATCGGAACCGGCGTCATGGGCGCCGACCACGTCCGCAATCTCCACTCCACGGTCTCCGGGGCAAGGGTCTCTGTGGTTGCAGACCTCGATCAAGAGCGAGCAAAGTCCGTAGCATCAGCAGTCGGCGCACGGTGGGTGACCGATCCGTTGAAACTGATCAACGACGCCGGTGTGGACGCCGTAGTCATCGCTTCCCATGATTCAACGCATGCCGACCTCACGCTTGCTGCTGTCGAAGCCGGAAAACCGGTTCTGTGTGAAAAGCCCCTCGCAGTGACAGCAGAGGACTGCCGACTCGTCGCTGCGGCCGAGAACCCCGAAAGCCCCCTTGTGAGCGTCGGATTCATGCGCCGCTTCGATCCGGGATACGTGGCGCTGAAGGCCGAAACACATTCCGGCCGTATCGGTGACCCACTGATCGTGCACTGCTCGAGTCGCACTGTCAGCGCCTACCCGGGTGGCAGCTCGGAATCCACGGTGACCAACTCCGCGATTCACGAACTCGACATCGTGCCGTGGATCTTGAACTCCCCCGTCGTCGCAGCCAGCTGGCACTGCGGGCGCTCGAGTTCGCTGGTGAACGATCGCCAGGATCCGCAGATAATCATGCTGCGCACCGCCGACGGCGTTCTCACCACGGTCGAGGTCTTTCTCAACGCGCGGTACGGCTACGACACTCGGTGCGAGGTCGTGGGCGAAATCGGCGCCGCTCGTCTCGCCGAACCGGTGGTCATCCACACCGACGCGGATCGATCCCACTCGTACGGCTATGCGGCGGATTGGATTCCGCGTTTTGCCGAGTCGTATCGGCGCCAATTTCAAGAGTGGATCGACGCATTGAGCACCGGAAGACCGTCGACCTTGGCCACAGCCGCGGACGGCCTGCGGGCAAATCTCGTGGCAGCTGCCGTGATCAAGTCGATGCACTCCGCGGGGACAACTGTCTCGGTCGAGCCCGTGGGGGAAAGTTTCTGAGGTCTTTTTGATGGATTTCAGGGGTAGTTTCGATGGGTTCTCCTTGGCAGTCTTTGAGGTACAGCGCATCTTGAACACCGCAGGAAAGGCCCCGAATGACTCCATCACTGACCAACCACACCGTGCCGTCCGCAGGTAGGTTGCACCGAGAAGACTGCAACATCGACGACTTCGCCGCTTTGGTCGCGCACGACACCGACCTTGCCGATTACCCGTACGCCGATTCAGTGGCCGACGGGGTTCTTCTGTACCGCTCCGAAGCATTGGTAGAGCAATCGTCGAATCCTGAAACCCGGGCCGAGATCCAAGACGAGATCGCCCGGGCGTTACTCACCGGCCCCGGCATCACAGTCTTTCAA
The DNA here is from genome assembly GCF_056401575.1 of Rhodococcus sp. P4_E4. Lineage (NCBI taxonomy): Bacteria > Bacillati > Actinomycetota > Actinomycetes > Mycobacteriales > Nocardiaceae > Rhodococcus > Rhodococcus sp. P4_E4. The sequence goes on from NZ_JBFUJB010000002.1 coordinate 85,482, forward strand.
GGCGCGTTCGACGCGGAGATACTGGATCGCGCCAGCGCGGTCTTCCGTGAACTCATTGCACGCCAACACGAATCCGGTGCAGCGTCCGGAGATCACTTCGCCAAACCTGGTGCCAATGACCGAATCTGGGGCGCACAACTGAAGTTGGCGCTCGAAGATCCCAAGGCTTACGTCGACTACTTCGCAAACAGCATTGTCGCTTTGGCTTCGGAAGCGTGGCTCGGCCCCATGTATCAGGTGACGTCGGACGTCAACGTCGTCAATCCCGGTGGCGCCGCACAGAATCCACATCGCGACTACCACCTCGGTTTCATGTCGAGCGACGTAGCCGCGAAGTTTCGGGCGCATGTTCACCACTTGACCCCTGCCCTCACCTTGCAAGGTGCAGTCGCCCACGTGGATATGCCGGCCGAGACGGGCCCGACCAAGTATCTGCCGTACTCGCAGCAATTCGAATCCGGATACCTCGCGTTCGAGCGTCCCGAGTTCAAGGAGTTCTTCGAAGCCAACTACGTCCAATTACCTTTGAAGAAGGGAGATGCCGTCTTCTTCAACCCAGCCCTGTTCCACGCGGCAGGCCACAACAAGTCCGCCGACGTCCTGCGTATGGCAAATCTCCTACAGGTGTCGTCGGCCTTCGGTCGAGCCCTCGGAACCATCGACCGGGAGGCACTCGTCAACGCGATCTATCCGGCACTGCTCGCTCTCAGCGAGGCGGGGTCCGACGAGGCAGTTCGGTGTGCCGTCGCCGCCTCGGCCGAGGGCTACGCCTTCCCGACCAATCTGGACCGAGACCAACCGATCGACGGCCTCGCGCCTCAGACGCAGGCCGAACTCGTGACGGAGGCGGTTCGCGAGCGGATCTCACCTGGTCGACTGGCCGATCTACTGAAGGCACAGTCCGAGAGACGAATGAGCTGAGGGACGGCAGCACTGAAGAGACTTGGGCCGCTTAATGCCGATCGGTCGGTACGCTCGAAGTATGGGGTGGGACTTGTTAGTGCTGTTCGCCATGATCGGCCCGTTGGCGACGTTCGGGTGGGCGGCTGTTCGGGCGAAGCGCCGCGGACTCGGTGGCTCGTTCGTGGGGCCGTTTCAGGAAATGTTCGATCCTGGTGCGGCGCGAGCACAGACGGTCATCGAACAGATCGCGGAACTGCCGGATCCTGCGGACTCCGGCGACCCGGACAACGATGACGATGTGCCGTACACAGTCACCTATGAGGGTGTTCGGCTCCACATCAATCCCGGTAGGGCTCGACAGCGTGGAGGCGAAGGGACCGCCAAGCACGCTGACTGAAAGTTGCACCAGATCCAATGTTCAGACAGCGGTCCGCGCGACGAGGGAGAGTAAACCGGCGCTGCACGGCGGTGAGGAGCGTAGCGGGCGAACGCGAACACTCTCGTTGCGTTGGGCAGGAGCAGAGCGGAACATGAACCTCATGCCTGTCTCCGAACTTCTCCGCCTAGGTACCGCGCAACCGATAATTCGCTGGGGCACCCCTGTCCTTCATGCGCCAGCTCGGCCAGTGACTGAATTCGGCAGCGATCTCCAAGATCTGCTGGCAGACATGTTCGCTACCAACACCGCCGCACACGGCGCAGGACTCGCTGCTCAACAGATCGGCGTCGACCTCGCAGTGTTCATCTACGACTGCACCGACGAGGTAGGGACGCAACGCACCGGCGTCGTCTGCAATCCGGTCGTTGACCTTCCTGAAGGAGTCGACCGGCAGCTAGTCGACTACTGCGAAGGCTGTCTGTCCCTACCCGGTGCCTACACAGACCTCGCGCGACCCGACTTCTCCACCTGTCGCGGAAACGATCAATACGGCAACCCGATCGAAATCACTGCAGGTGGCACCCTCGGGCGCTGCTTCCAACACGAGACCGACCACATCAACGGCATTGTCTTCGGCGACCGACTTCCAACGCGCAAACGCAAACAGCTCTATCGCGACCACGACGAAGTATCGGATCAATACACAGCCCATTGGCCGGCGTGTTAAGCGGCCAGTCGGCTTAGAGGTGGAACCAGATAGCCCTACGCCGTTGGCCGACCAAACCACTTAGACAGCTGAGTATCCAACTCCGCCTGTGTATCCCCGACCCATGCCACATGACCGTCTGGCCGAAGCAGGACGGCCGGAGCTTCCAATTCAGTGCTTGTGTCGACGATATGGTCGGCGCGATCGCTCCAACCGTCGACGGACAGTTGGCCACCCTGGTCGAGCAGAAGTCCGCGGCCGGATCGCATCAGGTCGTACAGGTTGCCGCGCGTCAACGCGATGTTCCGCAGCCGCCGACCGAGTAGGTCGTCGCCTTCGCCGAAATCGTAGCGAATCGAGATCGCAGTGATCTTCTCGGTCAGATAGCGCTTGACGTCTTCGAATTCCATCAGCTCGGAGATCAAGCGCCGCACCGCTTGTGGTCCGGCAGCGGTGGAGATCAACTCGGCCTGGGCGCGCGTGTTGTCCAGCACGTCGGCAGCCACCGGACGCCGTTCCGATTCGTACGTGTCGAGCAGGCCCTCCGGTGCCCAGCCGTTGATCTCGGCGGCGAGCTTCCAGCCGAGGTTGAAGGCGTCCTGCACACCGAGATTGAGACCTTGACCGCCCATCGGTGGGTGGATGTGTGCGGCGTCGCCGGCGAGAAACACCCGGTCGCGCCGGTAGTGCTCCGCCAGACGAGTGGCGTCGCCGAAGCGCGAGAGCCACCGCGGCGAGTGCACACCGAAGTCAGTACCGGCAATGGCCAGTAGCTGTTGTTTGATGTCGTCGAGGGTGGTCGGTGTTGCGCGGCCGTCGGCAACTTCTGCCGCAGGAACCACGACACGAAAAGCACCATTGCCGGCGGGACCGACTCCGAATCGTTTGTGCGTTTCCCGGATTTCGGCGACAACGGCGGCCAGTTCATCAGCGGGCATGGTCACGTCCATTTCGCCGATCAACGTGTCGGCGCTCGACGGCTCGCCGGGAAACCCGACGTCGATCAGCTTCCGAACAGTGCTGCGGCCGCCGTCGCAGCCCACGAGGTAACGCGCGTGAAGTGTTGTGCCGTCGGACAATTCCGCTGTGACGTTGTCGGTATCTTGACGGATCGCGACGACGCGCTTCCCTCGCTGAATGTCCGCGCCGACTTCGGTGGCATGTTCGGCAAGAATCCTGTCGATCTCGGGCTGAGGTATTCCCAGTACGTACCCGTGCGCAGTATCGAGGTGCGCGGGTGCCGGTTTGCTGATCCCCGCGAAGAATCCACCGAGCGGATACTTGCGGCCGTGCGCGAGGAACTTGTCCAGCAACCCGCGCTGCTCCATGATTTCGATGCTGCGCACATGGATGCCGAGGGCACGGACGAACTGAGTCGGCTCCTCGTCCTTGTCCACGACGACGACATCGACGCCCTGTAGCCGGAGCTCACCTGCCAGCATCAATCCAGTTGGTCCAGCACCGACAATGATGACGTCACTCATGCGATCCCCTCCTTCGGGCAAGGCTTTTGCTTGCTCGCAGCAGACGAGTGTGCACCATCACCGGGGCCTTGCCGCAAGCCCCGGGTCCCGCGTTATGATGAAGGTGGCGGAAGACGCTTCATTATCGGCGCACCAACACCACAGCACCCGTATCGCGTGGGAGCCGCCAACTCTCGATCACCGTCGGCACCAGCATGGCCCCGAGAACACCCAGCGTCAGAGAAAACGGCACTCCGCCGCTCAGATCCTCCGACTCCGCCAACGGTGTGCAGAGCGTGATCACCAACGCGGACAGTGCAATACCCAGACCGGATGCCAACTCTTGCAGCGTTGCATGCAGAGTATTTGCATCGGTCAGCTCACCCGAGTCGACGTCGGCGAACGCCAAGCTGTTGTACGCGGTGAACCCGATGGATCGCAACGCGCCACTGACAAACAGTGCGACAGCGATAACGACGTCCGGTGTCGTCGACGAGATCAGTACCAGCGCACCGAAGCACACCACGGACAGAACTCCGTTTCCCACCAGAACTCGTCTGATCCCGAATCTGCGCATGAGCGGAGTGGTGAGCGGTTTGATCGCGATATTCCCCGCGAACAGAGCCATCACCAGCAGACCGGCCTTGAACGCCGACATTCCGAATCCCACTTGGAACAACAACGGCAGCACAAACGGCACGCCCATGATCACGAGCCGGTACAGCGAGCCGCTCGACGCGACGAGCCGAAACGATCGAAGTCGGAGGACGCGGAGCGCGATGAGCGGGTGATCCGACCGGATGAGGTGAATGACGGCCAAGCTCAACAAGATCAGAGCCGCAATGATCCCGAGGCCCACTCGTAGCCAGTCGGTTCCGGCACTGTGCACGCTGTCGAGCGCCACGACAAGCACTGCCACGCCTGCTCCGATCACCACCAATCCCAGCCAGTCGAGGCTCCGTTTCTGTGTTTGCCGAATGTCGGGCACCATGCGCAATGCCAGCAGAAACCCGACGATCCCGATCGGAACGTTGATCAGAAAGATCCAGCGCCACGAAGCGATCGACACGATGGCTCCACCCACAGCGGGCGCAAGAACCGGCGCTGTGAGCGCCGGCCACGTCAAGTAAGCGATAGCCCGTACGAGTTCCGCCTTCGACGTCACCCGCAATACTGCGAGCCGCCCTACCGGCACCATCATGGCGCCGCCTACCCCTTGTAGTGCGCGCATCCCCACCAGCATCGGGAGGGAGGTGCTCAGTGCACATCCCACCGACGCCGCCGTGAAAACGGCTATGGCAGAGATGAAGACACGTCGCGTTCCGAACCTGTCGGCCATCCATCCGCTCGCCGGGATCAGGACGGCCAACACCAGGAGGTACGAAGAAACGGCGACATTGACGTCGACGGCGTCAACTCCGAAGGATTGGGCGATCGACGGCAGTGCGGTTGCGAGAATCGTCGCGTCGAGCATCTCCATGAACAGTGCTGCTGCCACGAGCAACGCCAGTCCGCGGGGAAATGTCACTGCACCAGAGCCTTTCGGAGCGATTCTCGATCAGCCGAGAGAAATCCAGCCACCGGAGGAGACCGAGGCAACCATCGCGTCCAGAGCCTGCGCCGACGCGACAGCATCAGCGATGGTCGCGCCCTGCGGCGCTCCGTCCAAGATCGAAGAGACGAAATTGCGAGCCTCGATGACCTTCAGGTCGTCATAACCCATGGCGTTGGCCGCGCCGGGTTGGAAGCGTCCGAACTCACCTGACTCGGGGCCGACCAAAACCGTCGTGACGGATTGGTCCTGGTACTTCGAGCCGAGGCTGGTGCCCAGTTCACCCATCCGGCGGTAATCCCAGAACACGGCACCCTTCGTACCGTGAATCTCGAATCCGTAGTTGTTCTGCTCTCCCACGGCGACTCGGCACGCTTCGAGGGTGCAGCGGCCGCCCGAGCCGAGCCGCAGCAGTGCGCTGACGAAGTCTTCGTTCTCGACAGCTCCCATCTCCCCGCCGCTGGCTCGGGCATGTCCACTGGTAGCGGCGGACGGACGCGCACGCTCCGGGATGAAGATCGCAGTATCAGCAACGAGAGCGTCGACGTCACCGAGAAGATGACGAATCAGATCGATGCCGTGCGAAGCCAAGTCGCCCAGGACGCCGGCGCCGCCGCGCTCACGCTCGTATCGCCAACTCAAAGCGCCTTCAGGGTGGGCCGCATAGTCGCTGAGGAAACGAAAACGCGAGTGCGTGATCGTGCCCAACTCCCCTGAGTCGATCAGGCTTTTTGCCAGGGCCACAGCCGGCGCGTTTCGGTAGTTGAAGCCGACGGTCGACTGCACACCGGCCTTCGAGACTGCTGCGGCAACAGCTTTGGCGTCTTCCGTGGACAACCCGACGGGCTTCTCGATCCAGATGTGTTTGCCGGCCTCTGCCATTGCGACGCCGATTTCACGGTGCAAGAAGTTCGGGGCCGTGATGCTCACCGCGTCGATGGCCGGATCGGCTGCGATATCGCGCCAGTCCTGGGTGAAAGCTTCGAAACCGAATTGGTCCGCCGCTTCCTCCCCTCGGCCCGGCACCTCGTCGGCGACGGCGGCCAGGCGGATCACGGGAAGCTGGGGATAGTGCTGCCGCAGACGCAGATACGCCTGCGTGTGTACGCGGCCCATCCATCCGAATCCGGCAACTGCTACTGAAATGCCTGTCATGAGGCTCCGTTCGGGTCAAATGATCGAAGGATCGCAGAAATGCTGGGATCACAAATCACCCCCACTGACTCGGTCAGGCGGGTACTCGTGTCACCGGGATCGAGATCTAGCGGTCGACCACGGTGGTGTCGAAGTAGTAACGCGACGCTCGGTAGCAGTGGCTGCCGTACTCGACGGCACTACCTGAATCGTCAAATGCAGTGCGGCTCATGGTCAAGAGGGCAGCACCCACTTTCTCGTCGAGCAATCCTGCTTCTTCGCGAGTCGCCGCCCGAGCGCCGATTCGCTGCCGCGCCACACGGATGTGAACGCCGCGAGTTCGCAAGGTTTGGTACAGCCCTTGCGTCTCCAACTCCTCGGGATCGGGTGCGATGTCCACCGGAATGTAGTTGGTCATCACTGCCAGCGGTTCGCCGTTGGTGCTTCGCAGACGCCTGATGGTGGCCACTTCGGCGTCAGGTTCGAGGTTGAGTTCCGCGGCAACGTCCTCGGCGGGAACTCCCACCGTGAACTCGAGCAGCTTGGTCGTGGGCGCCTGGCCGGCCCTCGCAAGGTCGTCGAACAGGCTGGTGAGCTCGACCGGGCGGTGCACCGGACTTTGCACCACCTGAGTTCCGACTCCCCGCTTACGAACAAGTAGGCCCTTGTCCACCAGTTCCTGGATCGCACGTCGAGTTGTCGGACGTGAGAGATTGAGCCGTTTGGCCAACGCCAGTTCGTTCTCGAAGCGATCACCTGGGGCAAGTTCGCCACCGAGAATAGCGCCCTCGATTGCCTGGGCCAGCTGAAAATACAGCGGCACCGGGCTCGAGCGGTCCAACTCGACGGCGAGTGCTGCGACCACGGTCAACTCCGATCTGTCTTGGGAAGGCGCCGTATCGACGCTACTTCTCTCGGCAGTGTATGCGAACACTAACATTCACTTGACCGCAAGTCATAATGTCCAGACAAACTATTGACAATTGCTGTGTCGCGGCGCACAGTTTCAGTCATACAACGGTGCCCTGCGCGGGCAGCCCACCACGAACTCTCGGGAGTCAGTCTTGACAAGCATCAACACTCACCAGAGCGGGTCACACATCCCTGACGCACCATTCGACGTGCTTGCCATCGGCCGATCGGGGGTGGACATCTACCCACTTCAAACCGGTGTCGGACTCGAAGACGTCGAGACCTTCGGCAAGTTTCTCGGCGGCAGCGCGGCAAACGTCTCGGTGGCGGCTGCACGCCTCGGCCGGCGAGCAGCACTGATCTCCGGCGTAGGCAGCGATCCCTTCGGAAAGTTCGTCACACGCGAGTTGGCACGTCTGGGCGTCGACAACAGGTTTGTCGTCACCAATTCCGAGTACCCGACACCGGTGACGTTCTGCGAGATCTTCCCCCCTGACGACTTCCCGCTGTACTTCTACCGCAAGCCGCATGCGCCCGATCTTCGGATCACCCCGGAAGATATCGACCTCGACGCCGTTCGAGGAGCGTCCCTCTACTGGTCGACTGTGACGGGACTGTCCGAAGAACCGAGTCGCAGTGCACACTTCGCTGCTTGGGAAGCCCGCGAACGACGCCCGCTGACGGTCCTCGATCTGGACTACCGCCCGATGTTCTGGTCGACACCCCAAGAAGCGACCACTCAGGTGCAGCGCGCTCTCGCGCACGTGACGGTAGCCGTCGGAAACCGCGAAGAGTGCGAGATCGCGGTCGGTGAGACCAACCCGAACAAGGCCGCTGACGCGCTTCTCGACCTCGGAGTCGAACTGGCGATCGTGAAGCAGGGCCCGAAGGGTGTTCTCGGCAAAACACGAAAGCAATCGATCACCGTGCCGCCCAATGCCGTCGACGTGGTCAACGGGCTGGGTGCTGGCGACAGCTTCGGCGGATCACTGTGCCACGGACTGTTGGCCGGGTGGCCACTGGAGAAGGTACTGCGCTATGCCAACGCGGCCGGTGCGATAGTCGCATCTCGGCTCGAATGCTCCACTGCGATGCCAACCGCTGAAGAAGTCCACGATCTCGCCGAAGCCACAGCCACGGAGGCAGTCAATGTCTGACAAGCTCGCCGCCCGCCCCCTCGCCACCACCTACGCCGACGTGACGGAACTGCGTGCGAGCGATCCGCAGATCATCGAAAAGTCCTGGGCAGCAAGAACTCCTCGCGCCACCGTTCGAGGCAACGGACGACTGATGATCGTCGCTGCCGATCATCCAGCGCGTGGGGCATTGTCTGTCGGCGGCAAGCCGACAGCGATGAACAGTCGTACCGATCTGCTCGACAGATTACGCACGGCGCTCGACAATCCCGGAGTCGACGGCGTTCTCGGTACCGCGGACATTCTCGACGATCTGCTCCTCCTCGGGGCCCTCGAGGACAAGGTCGTCTTCTCGTCGATGAACCGCGGCGGCCTGGCGGGCGCGAGCTTCGAACTCGACGACCGCATGACCGGATATACCGCGGCGGGCACCGCGAAGTTCGGAATGAACGGCGGAAAGATGCTGCTGCGCATCGCCCTCGACGACGCGGGCACCCTGCCCACCATGACGGCATGTGCCGAGGCCGTTGACGAACTGGCCGCGGCCGGACTGATCGCGATGCTCGAGCCGTTCCTCTCCAGTCGCGTCAACGGCAAGGTGGTCAACGATCTCAGCCCCGACGCCGTCATCAAGTCCATCCACATCTCCCAAGGTCTCGGCTCCACCTCGGCGTATACGTGGATGAAACTGCCGGTCGTCGACGAGATGGAACGCGTCATGGATGCGACCACCCTCCCGACGCTGCTCCTGGGCGGCGATCCGCAGATCGCGCCGGAAGAAACGTACGCGAAGTGGGGCGCTGCCCTTCAGCTGCCGTCCGTGCGCGGACTGATCGTCGGGCGCGCGCTGCTCTACCCACCGGACGGCGACGTGACCGCGGCCGTCGACACCGCAGTCAAGCTCGTCCACTAGAACCGACCTGGCAGGAGCAAGATGTTCAGCAAGTACTACGTCCCCGCCGGATCGTCCGCCGACGGTGATTTCACGACAGTGGTCACGCCGGAGTCCGCCGGGTGGGCCGAATCCAGCTTGTGGACACTCGAACTCGCCCCCGGCGCTAACGTCCACCTGCAGTCCGGCGAGAACGAGATAGTCGTCGTTCCACTGTCGGGTTCGGCCGTGATCGTTGCCGAGGGGACGGAGATCGCCCTGACCGGCCGCGCGTCGGTCTTCGACGGACCGAGCGACTTCGCCTACGTAGGAAAGGATTCCGACTACACAGTGGCCAGCGCAGGCGGAGGCCGCTTCGCCCTGTGCGGAGCGCGCGCCGGCGCAAAGCTCCCCCATCGCTACGGCCCGGTGTCGGGAGTTGCCGTCGAACTCCGCGGTGCCGGTAACTGCAGCCGACAGGTTCACAACTTCGCCACCGCAGACACTTTCGAGGCAGACTCCATCATCGCGTGTGAGGTCATCACCCCCGGCGGGAACTGGTCGTCGTATCCCAGCCACAAGCACGACGAGAACAGCGACGTCGAATCGGCCCTGGAAGAGATCTACTACTTCGAGATCGACCGCAGCCCCACCGGGACCGAAGGGTTCGGCTACCACCGCGTGTACGGAACCGCCGAGAGACCTATCGAGGTGCTCGAGGAAGTCCGCTCGGGCGACGTCGTCCTCGTGCCGCACGGCTATCACGGCCCGTCCATCGCAGCGCCGGGCCACCACATGTACTACCTCAATGTCATGGCAGGTTCGGGCGAGATCCGGGCGTGGAACATCTGTGACGATCCGCAACACACCTGGCTACGTGGAAGCTGGGATCACCAGGACATCGACCCTCGACTGCCGTTGCAGTCCCACAACTGACGGAAGTGAAAGCTGTGGCACCCACCAACAACGCAACCGGCAATCGTCTACCTCGCGACGAGCCGACCGTACACCTCACCGTTTCTCAAGCTGTCGTCCGCTTCCTCGCCAACCAGTACACCGAACGCGATGGCCAGCGCACCAAGCTGTTCGCCGGCTGCTTCGGAATCTTCGGGCACGGCAACGTCGCCGGACTGGGGCAGGCACTCTTGCAGGCCGAGATCCAGGATCTCGACGCCGGCCGTGAGCCGACACTCCCCTACGTGCTCGGCCGCAATGAACAGGCGATGGTGCACTCGGCTGTCGCGCACGCCCGCATGAAGGACCGCCTGCAGACGTGGGCAGTCTCGTCCAGCGTCGGCCCCGGTGCCACCAATATGATCACCGGCGCGGCGCTGGCCACCATCAACCGTCTACCTGTATTACTCCTTCCCGCAGACACTTTCGCGACCCGCGCCAGTGCCCCCGTCTTGCAGGAACTCGAACTCCCGTCGAGCGGCGACGTCACAGTCAACGACGCTTTCAAGCCGGTCTCACGATACTTCGATCGGGTATGGCGCCCGGAGCAGTTGCCGAGCGCTCTGCTCGCCGGGATGCGCGTTCTCACTGATCCCGTCGAGACCGGCGCAGTCACCATCGCCATCCCGCAGGACGTGCAGGCCGAGGCATTCGACTGGCCCGAGTCTTTCTTCGCCGAACGGGTGTGGCACGTGGCCCGCCCGCTCCCCGAGCGATCGGTGATCGAACGCGCCGCCGCGATCATCCGCTCGGCTCGCAAGCCACTGATCGTCGCCGGCGGCGGCGTGATCTACAGCCAGGCCACCGACTCTCTGGCAGCGTTCTGCGCGCAGACCGGAATCCCCGTGGGGCAGAGCCAGGCCGGCAAGGGTTCATTGGTCTACGACCATCCACAATCCGTCGGGGCGGTGGGGTCCACCGGCACTACGGCTGCAAACGCACTGGCCACCGAGGCGGACGTCGTCATCGGAATCGGCACGCGGTACAGCGATTTCACGAGCGCGTCCCGCACCGCATTCACCAATCCCGACGTTCGCTTCGTCAACATCAACGTCGCTTCACTGGACTCCGTGAAGCAGGGCGGAGTCAGTGTTGTCGCCGACGCACGTGAGGCACTCGACGCGCTGGCACTTGCACTGAACGACTACCGGGTGGACGACGAATACGCGTCCAGGATCGGTGAACTCGCCCGCAATTGGGATGCGATCGTCGAATCCGTCTACAACCCAGCCGAACCCGCGGCTGACGGCTCACTGAATCAGAATCAGGTCATCGGCCTGGTCAACACGTTGTCCGATGCACGTGACGTCGTGGTGTGCGCTGCCGGGTCCATGCCGGGTGACCTCCACAAGCTGTGGCGAACCCGTGATGCAAAGGGGTATCACGTCGAATACGGGTACTCGTGCATGGGATACGAAGTTGCCGGCGGTCTAGGCGTCCGCATGGCGTGCCCCGATCGCGACGTGTTCGTGATGGTCGGCGACGGTTCCTATCTGATGATGGCCACCGAATTGGTCACCGCCGTACAGGAACGCCTCAAGGTCATCGTCGTCCTGGTGCAGAATCACGGATTTGCTTCCATCGGTTCGCTGTCCGAGTCGCTGGGTTCCCAGCGCTTCGGCACGCAGTACCGCTACCGCTCGAATGACGGGCGTCTCGACGGAGGTGTTCTCCCGGTCGATCTGGCCGCGAACGCCGCCAGCCTCGGTGTCGACGTCATCCGCGCCAACACCGCCGCCGAGTTCGCCGACGCGATCAAAGTCGCCAAAGCAAGCGACACCAGCACGGTCATCCACGTCGAAACCGATCCGCTGATCGGCGCCCCGGACAGCGAATCCTGGTGGGACGTACCGGTATCAGCTACTTCCGAACTGGAATCGACCAAGAACGCCCGGACAACCTACGAGTCCTGGAAGAAGATCCAGCGACCGTATCTCCGTCCATCCGAATGAAAATTCCGCACAACCACGCCCCAAGAAGCTTGCCCTCGAAAGGAATCTAGACATGAGCGCGATTCGCGTCGGATCAGCCCCCGACTCCTGGGGTGTGTGGTTTCCGGACGACCCTCAGCAGACCCCGTACACGCGATTCCTCGACGAGGTGTCCGCGTCGGGATATGAATGGATCGAACTCGGTCCGTTCGGATACCTTCCGACCGATCCAGCCAAGCTGACTGACGAACTCGGAGCACGCGGCCTCAAGCTTTCGGCCGGTACCGTTTTCGAACACCTGCACCAGGACGATTCCTGGGATGCCGTCTGGAATCAGATCAAGGACGTCGCCAAGTTGACCGCAGCCGTCGGCGGCAAGCACGTAGTCGTCATCCCCGAGATGTGGCGCGATCCTTCCACCGGAGAAGTACTCGAAGATCGAAATCTGACTCCCGAGCAGTGGCGCAAGAAAACCGACGGCATGAACGCTCTCGGCAAGGCGATGCTCGAGGAGTACGGCGTCATGGCGCAGTACCACCCTCATGCCGACAGCCATGTCGACATCGAGGACAACGTCTACAAGTTCCTCGAAGGTACAGACGAGCGTTTCGTGAACCTGTGCCTCGATACCGGCCACATCAGCTACTGCGGCGGCGACAACCTGGCCATCATCAACAAGCATCCGGAGCGCATCGGGTACCTGCACCTCAAGCAGGTGGATCCGGCGATCGTCGCCAAGGTGGAGGCGGAGGACCTGCCGTTCGGCGAAGCCGTCAAACTCGGCGCGATGATCGAACCACCGCGTGGAATCCCGGACATGCCGCCGCTTCTGGAGGCCATCGAGACGCTCGGCATCGACGTGTTCGCGATCGTCGAGCAGGACATGTATCCCTGCCATCCCGACACACCGATGCCCATCGCACAGCGCACTCAGAAATACCTGTCCACCTGTGGCGTCCCCGCCGTCCGTTTCAGCTGAGCAACACAATCGAGGAGTACCACCGCATGTCTGACAACCAGGATCTTCGGATCGCAGTGCTCGGCGTCGGCATCATGGGGGCCGATCACGTCGACCGCATCACCAACAAAATCGGCGGTGCCCGAGTCACCGTCGTCAACGACTACTCTCTTGCCCGCGCCGAGGAAATCGCAGCATTGACGCCGGGGTCACGCGTCGTCGTCGATCCGTTCGATGCCATCGCAGCCGAGGACGTCGACGCCGTTGTGCTCGCAACCCCGGGCCCGACCCATGAGAAGCAGGTACTTGCCTGCCTCGAAGCAGGCAAGCCGGTTCTCTGCGAGAAGCCGCTGACCACCGACGCGGACAGTTCGCTGGCGATCGTCAAAGCCGAAGCAGCGCTGGGAAAGAAACTGATCCAGGTCGGTTTCATGCGCCGGTTCGACCACGAATACACCCAGCTCAAGGATTTGATCGACAGCGGCGATCTCGGTCGCCCTCTCGTTGTGCACTGCGCGCACCGCAATCCTGCGGTTCCGAACGGCTTCGACAGCGCGATGATCGTCAAGGACTCGCTCGTCCACGAGGTCGACGTGACGCGATTCCTGCTCGACGAAGAGATCACCTCGGTGCAGATAATTCGGCCGTCTGCGAATTCGCTTGCTCCCGAGGGCATTCAAGACCCACAGATCGCGATATTCGAGACCGAGTCCGGTAGACACGTCGACGCCGAGGTGTTTGTCACCACCGGAGTTGCCTACGAGGTGCGCACCGAAGTTGTCGGCGAACTCGGAAGCGCGATGATCGGACTCGACGTGGGACTGATCCGAAAGACCAAGCCCGGAAACTGGGGTGGGCAGATCACCCCAGGATTCCGCGAACGCTTCGGGCAGGCATACGACACCGAGTTCGCCCGGTGGATCAAGGCAGTGAAGACGGGCGCCGGCACCGGCAACTACATCGACGGACCTGGTGCCTGGGACGGGTACGCCGCGGCCGCTGTCTGCGCCGCTGGCGTGAAGTCTCTGGAGACGGGTCAACGCGTCGTCGTGGACATGGTTGCGCGCGACTCTGTGGCCGGAGCGTAGCGATGAAGGTCGCTCTCGATCCCACACCGTTCCATCACGATTACTCGCTGCTGGAGCTTCCCCGAGTTGTTGCCGATCTCGGGTACGAGTACCTGCAGCTCACACCGCACGTCGACATGATCCCGTTCTTCAATCACCCGAAAGCCGACGACGCGCTCGTCACCGAGTTCCGGAAGGCCTGCGCGAGTGCGGGAGTCGGCATCGCGTCGGTGCTCCCGGTCCTTCGGTGGTCCGGCCCGGACGAGGACGCTCGCGAAGCAGCAGTGCGTTACTGGAAGCGGGCCATCCAGATCACGGTCGATCTCGGTGTCAACGTCATGAACACCGAATTCTCCGGCCGCCCCGAGAAAGCCGAAGAGTCCGAGCGTGCGTTCTATCGTTCGATGGAGGAACTGCTTCCGATCATCGAACGCGAGGGGATCGACGTCCTGATCGACCCGCACCCGGACGATTTTGTCGAAGACGGACTTGCCGCGATCCGCACGATCCGTGGCGTGAACTCCAAGAACCTCGGCATGGTGATCGTGGCGTGCCACCAATTCCACATGGGTGGGGACCTTCCCGCCATCATGGAGGCCGCCGGCGACATGGTCCGTCTCGTACATGTGGCAGACACCATGGATCATCACCGTTCCCACGGACTTCGCTACATCACCAATCCGCCAGGCAATGCCGTTCGAGTGCATCAACACCTCAAAATCGGGGACGGAGACGTCAACTGGGACGAATTCTTCGGCGGCCTCGGCAAACTCGGCTTCTACGATCGTGACAACACCGTGATGGTGTCGAGCGTCTTCGCCGAGAACGAAAACGCACACGAGGTTTCCCGGTACCAGCGCGAGACGATGAACGACTATGTCGCCAAGTACACCTCCCCGAACTCCTGAGCCACCAGACCACTAGGAAATACCATGACCAGCACTGATACTCGTGTCATCGCACACTGGTTGGACGGCAAGTCGTTCGCCGGAACATCCGAGAACACCGCCCCCGTCACCAACCCCGCCACCGGACAGATCACCGGCCGACTAGCCCTGGCGAACCTCGAGGATGCCCGCACCGTCATCGACGCTGCTGCGGCGGCCTTCCCCGCCTGGCGTGACACCTCCCTGGCCCGGCGCACACAGATACTGTTCAGCTTCCGCGAACTCCTCAACGCTCGCAAAGGTGAACTCGCCGAGATCATCACAGCCGAGCACGGCAAGGTTCTCTCCGACGCCCTCGGCGAAATCAGCCGCGGACAAGAAGTAGTCGAATTCGCCTGCGGAATACCGCATCTCCTCAAGGGCGGATACACCGAGAATGCATCGACCAAGGTCGACGTCTACTCCATCCGCCAACCCCTCGGCCCCGTAGGCATCATCTCCCCCTTCAACTTTCCCGCGATGGTCCCGATGTGGTTCTTCCCGGTCGCCATCGCCGCCGGGAACACCGTGATTCTCAAACCCTCGGAGAAGGACCCCACCGCGGCGATCTGGCTCGCCGAACTCTGGGCCGAAGCCGGTCTGCCCCCCGGCGTCTTCAACGTCCTCCAAGGTGACAAGCTCGCCGTCGATGAACTTCTGGAAAACAAAGCAGTCAAAGCGATTTCGTTTGTCGGATCCACCCCCATCGCCCAGTACGTCTATGCCACCGGCACCGCCAACGGCAAACGCGTGCAAGCACTCGGCGGCGCCAAGAACCACGCCATCGTTCTGCCGGACGCCGACCTCGACCTCGCCGCCGACGCAATGGTCAACGCGGGATTCGGCTCCGCGGGCGAACGATGCATGGCGATCTCCGCCCTGGTCGCAGTCGGCGACATCGCCGACGAACTGGTCGCCAAGATCGTCGAGCGCACCACTCCCCTCGTCACCGGTGACGGCACCAAGAACTCCGACATGGGTCCGCTCGTCACCAAGGCCCACCGCGACAAGGTCGCCTCATACGTCGATGCAGGCGAGAAGGACGGCGCCACCATCGTGGTCGACGGACGTACAGTCCAGGCCGATGGTGGACCGGACGGCTTCTGGCTTGGACCCACCCTCATCGACCACGTCACCACCGACATGTCGATCTACACCGACGAAATCTTCGGGCCTGTTCTCTCCGTCGTGCGCGTCGATACCTACGACCAAGCCCTCGAACTGATCAACAACAGCCCGTACGGAAACGGCACCGCCATCTTCACCAACGACGGCGGCGCTGCCCGACGCTTCCAGAACGAGGTGGAGGTCGGCATGATCGGCATCAACGTCCCCATCCCGGTTCCCATGGCCTACTACAGCTTCGGCGGCTGGAAGAACAGCCTCTTCGGTGACACCCACGCTCACGGGACAGAAGGTGTTCATTTCTTCACGCGAGGTAAAGCCGTCACCAGTCGCTGGCTCGACCCCAGCCACGGCGGCATCAACCTCGGCTTCCCCGAGAACAGTTAGCCGGCAAAACATCTGTGACCGAGACTCTCGAAGAGGCTCGGCCACAGATGTTTTCGAGAGGTCTACGCGACCGTGGGGTGGTGCGTCAGCACCTGAACTCCGGATTCGTACCGGCGATCGTCCTTCAACTCGAGGTCGATCTTGTCGGCCGATTCGGGGAACACTCTCCCGCCGGACCCGAGAATGACCGGGAAGACCATCAGTCGTAGCTCGTCGACCAGACCGGCCAGCAACAACGCGTGGACGAGCGTCCGACTTCCCGCGACCAGGATTTCGCCGTCGATCTGTTCCTTAAGCTTCGGAACGGATTCCTCGATGGGACCGTCGAGCGCCGTCGAGTTGTTCCATTCGAGCGGCTCCGTCGAACTCGTGACGACGTACTTGGGCATCTCGTTCATCTTGTCCGCAAAGCCTTGGTCGTCCTCGCGCTCAGGCCAGGCACCGGCGAAGCTCTCGTAGGTCCGTCGACCGAGTAGAAGCACGTCCGCGGCGAGGGTTTCATCGAGTTTGAACTTCATCTGATCGCCCTCCTGGTACGGAAAGACCCATCCAGTGTGCGCATAACCCGGTTCGCCACCGGGCGCTTCCATGACCATGTCCAAAGACACGAATTCTGTCACCACGATCTTGCCCATACCGATCCCCTGTCGTCAGTGCGTGTGCGCCATTCGAGTAGTCGACTACCCCACTGTTACAGATTCTGCGTGGTGGTGGAACTCATCAGCGGCGATCGTCCACTATGACCGATGTACAAACCGAATCGCCTGTTTTCGATCCCTCTGCTTGCGTGGCGATTCGGACGTTCCCTCAGGTTCGCATACCCTCGTATATCGATGATGTGGCGTCGAAAGTGTGCAGTGGCAGTGGCCGGAACAGTGCTCTCAGGGAGCATTGCGTTTACCGGTGTCGTAGGGACCTCGGGAGTGGCCGGCGCCCAACCGGCCCCGCCGCCGCCCACCACCACCACCGAGGCACCGTTCACAACACCCAACACCGACAGCTGCCCGTTCACGAGTAGCCCGGCGCCGGCGATCGATCTCTCCGAAGCACCCGCGCCCGGATCCACGGCCCCGACTGCCGTCCCGATTCCGGAAAGCCCCGTCGGTGGAGACAAGCTCGGCGAGTGTGGCGTCGTACTTCCTGACGGCGCTCCCCCGCTCCCGGCCGACATCGCGGCATCCGGATGGGTACTCGCGGACGCCGAAACCGGTGAGGTCCTCGCCGCGAAAGATCCGCACGGTCGCTACCGACCGGCCAGCACCATCAAGATGCTGTTGGCTCTCGTCGCGCTCGACGAACTCGATCTCGACACCGAAATCACCGCAACTGCCGAAGACGCGGACGCTGAAGGTAGCGCTGTCGGCATCGGCAAGGGCGGCAAGTACACCAACCGGCAACTGATGCAGGGTCTGGTCATGGCATCGGGAAACGATGCYGCGCACGCTCTTGCCCGCCAACTCGGCGGTGACGCCGCAGCCGTGTCGAAAATGAACGCACTCGCGGCCGAACTCGGCGCCCTCGACACCCGCACGGCAACTCCATCCGGACTCGACGGCCCAGGGATGAGCAGCTCACCGTACGACCTGGCCGTAATCTTCCATACAGCCCTCCAGAATCCGACGTTTGCCGGACTGATCCATACCGAAACCGTCGAGTTTCCCGGCTTCCCCAAAGATCCGACGATTCCTGACGATCAGGACCGCCCCGGATTCACTCTCGCGAACGACAATCAGTTGCTCTACAACTACGACGGCGCATTGGGCGGCAAGACCGGCTTCACCGACGACGCCCGCCACACGTACGTCGGTGCTGCGGAGCGCAACGGCCGGAAACTACTGGTGACATTGATGGGCGGCGAAGCCAAGCCGATCCGTCCGTGGGAGCAGGCTGCCCGTCTACTCGACTACGGATATGCACTCCCCGCGAGCACAACCGTCGGCTCGTTGACGGACCGATCGACCGACGATGCCACGCCCGATGTCACTCGCACACCGTCTGCCGCTGCACCAGGCTCGATTTCGGCAGCACCCACCGCTACCGACACCGAGTCGGACACCACTGACCGCATCCTCATCGGTGCTGTCGGCGGAGTTGTGGTGATCGCGCTGGTGGCGGGAGCCGTTGCCCTGAACCGTCGAAGGCGCTAGCGCGGCCGACGGCGCATGAAGCCCGAAAGACCCAGGCCGGCAACCGCACCCGTGGCGATCAACGCAGCCACGCGAGACGGTGAAGCTCCGTCACTGACAACGATTCGCGGCGAGATCACGGCCGGATCCGGCGGCGGAACGAAGGCGAGAGCCATACTTTCCTTTGTCGTCGCCGCCCACGCCGTGCAGAACAGCAGCATCCTCGACGCAGTGAACACGAACACGAGCAAACCGATGATCGGGCCGAATGCCACGCCCGCCGGGCCACTGGTGACGGCCGCGAGGTAGATCGCACCTACCTGCTTGAAGATTTCGAACACGACCGCGGCGATAAGCGCTGCCTGCGCGGCGCTGCGCAGCGTGACAGGCTCGCGCGGTAGCCGGGCAATCACCCACAGGAACACCGCCCACGTCGCCAGGAGTGAGAGCAACAGTGAAACGACTCTGAGCCCCACGCCGACACCGGTGATGTTCTCGAGGTTGAGCCATTTCACGATCTGAGTCGCAACCGGCCCGCTGCTCAGCGCCGACATTCCCAGTGAGACGACCATGGCGAGAGCCAGACCGATGAGGGCCCCTGCGTCACCGAGTTTGGTACGAACGAAACCCTTCGGCTCGCGCTTGCTCTCCCACATCGCCGTCAGCGCGTCGCGAACATTTGCCATCCAACCGAGACCCGCGTACGCGGCACCCAGGAGACCGAAGATTCCGACGCTCGCGCGCGAGTCGATAGCCGAATCGATCAGCGTGTTGATGGTGTCACCCAAGCTGCCCGGAATGCTCTTGGTGATCTGCTCCTGAATCGACTCCAGGTACTCGGGATGCCCGGCCAATACGAAACCGGCCACTGCAAACGCGACCATCATGATCGGAATCAATGCGAGAACACTGAAGTACGTGATTCCCGCAGCGTAGTAATCGCCCTTTTGCTCTTGGAAACGTCCTGCGGCGCGAACCAGATGATCGAGCCAGGGTCGCGCTGCTCGTTGCTTCTCGAGAAAGCTCGGTGCGTCGTCGTCCGTGTCAGCCATTGCCGTCCCCCTCATGTTCGGTCAGGCGTCGTGAGTCCGAATTCGCGTAAGTCAGCCCTTCGGTGCCAGGAATCCGACCTTGTCATAGACAGCGGCGAGAGTGCGTGAAGACACCTCACGGGCGCGGTGCGCTCCAGCCGCGATGATGCGATCCAGCTCTGCCTCGTCGGCAAGGTAACCGTCGACCTTCGCCTTGAGTGGGGTGACGAACTCGGTCAGCACATCAGCGGTATCGGTCTTGAGGTCGCCGTACCCCTTGCCCTCGTAACCGGCCACCAGAGTCTCGATCGGTACTCCCGAGAGAGCCGACTGAATGGTGAGCAGGTTGCTGACGCCCGGCTTGGCCTGCGGGTCGAAACGAATCTCGCGCTCGTTGTCGGTGACGGCCGACTTGATCTTCTTTGCCGACACCTTCGGATCGTCGAGCAGATTGATCAGTCCGGCCGCACTGGCGGCGGACTTGCTCATCTTCGCGGTCGGATCCTGCAGGTCGTAGATCTTTGCCGTGCCCTTGATGATCTGCGGCTCGGGAACGACGAACGCCTTGCCGTAGCGGGTGTTGAACCGGCCGGCCAGATCGCGTGCGAGTTCGAGGTGCTGACGCTGATCCTCACCCACCGGAACTCGCTGCGGGCGGTACAGAAGGATGTCCGCGGCCATCAGAACCGGATACGTGAACAAACCGACACTGGCGTTGTCGCTGCCTTGCTTGGCGGACTTGTCCTTGAACTGCGTCATACGGCTGGCTTCACCGAAACCGGTGATGCAGTTCAGGACCCACGCCAACTGTGCGTGCTCGGGAACCTGACTCTGTACGAACAGCGTCGCCCGATCCGGATCGATACCCACCGCAAGGAGCTGAGCCACCGCAACCTTGGTGCGACGACGCAATTCCTTCGGGTCCTGCGTCACCGTGATGGCATGAAGATCCGGAATGAAGTAGAAAGCGTCGAAATCGTCCTGCAACGGAACCCACTGCTGCAGCGCACCCAGGTAGTTGCCGAGGTGGAAAGAATCCGACGTCGGCTGGATTCCGGAAAGCACGCGAGGCTTTGCGGTGGGCTTCTGTTCTGCAGGGGTCGACATGGTTCCGATCTTTTCACGAGTGGAAATCAGTGCAGTGGCGTGGTGCCCGGGTAGTCGAGTTCGACGAGGTCTTCACCGTGGGCGGTGAGGTCCTCCGCACCGAACTGGTAGACGGTCCGGAAAACGACGGGTTCCCATTCTTCGGTGTAGAAGTCCATCGTTTCGCGGAACCACTCCAACTGATCCTGTTGCTCGGACAGTAGAGAACCCGCACCTCGGATCACAACTACATATCCGGCGCCAAGTCCGAGTACGCCGTCGAGATCGCGCATGACATCGTCGAAAGCGTCTTTGTTGCGCCCGAAGTGGGACGGAAACTGGAAGGCTGCCGCGAACTCGTCGAAGACCTGCGCCGTTGTTCGCATGTTCTCTCCGCGAACCACCCGAACGACAAAATTCTCGCCACGGAGTTCACGTGCAAGATCATCCGCAACGGCCGGGTCGCCCTGCAGGGCCACCGAAGCCACATCGGAAGACGGATCCAGCCACTGCGCCACGCTGACCGTAGACGAGTCCGACATCAGCGAATCCTCACAAACGTGTCGTAGTGATCGAGGGTGTACCACGCCGAACCGTCGTTACCGGTGACGATTCGCTCGGCATCACGACCTTGGCCGTTTTTCTTCGCGTTGACGTCCCATTCCTGATAGACGACACGTCCGCCACCGGCACCGACAGCGGGCAGACGCCCTTCGCTGTTGCGGAAGGTGATGCCGCCCTTGGTGCCCGGCGCATTGGCGGAATCCGGCCACCGCCCGGCGTCGATCTCCACGAGCGTGGCGAGAACGCGCGCCGGCGCATCGCTGTTCGTCTGCTGCGTTGTCTTGACGGCGGAGCTGGAGGGCGCGGAGCTCGAGGGCACGGAACTCGACGGCGCGGCCTTGGTGGTAGCACCCGGCTTGGCTTGAACAGTCGAGGACTGGGAACTCGAGGACTTCGTAACCGACGACGCCGAACTGTCGGAGTCACGTGAAGAAAGGGTTACCGCCAGTACGAGCGCCACCACAGCCACCACGACGGTGATGATGGCGTTGCGCGTCTTTGCGCTCGGCATTTTCAGACCTTCAGACACGAGCGCTCCTACCGGTACGAGACAGTGACAGGTGCGTGATCCGACCAACGGAGGTCGTAGGACTCAGCGCGTTCCACGAGCGCAACCTTGGCCCGCTCGGCGTATCCGCGGGTGGCAACCTGGTAGTCGATACGCCAACCCGAATCGTTGTCGAATGCCTTGCCGCGGTACGACCACCACGAGTACGGACCGTCGACACCCGGATGGAGGGTGCGGAAGACATCGACCCACGCGGAATCTTCGGCGAACAGCAGATCCATCCAGGCGCGCTCCTCGGGGAGGAATCCCGAAGACTTCTTGTTGGTCTTCCAGTTCTTGAGGTCGAGTTCGGTGTGCGCGATGTTCCAATCGCCGCTGACCACCACGTGACGATCGGCAGCCTCGGCCGCCGCAGCGGTGGAGGCGAGGTGAACTGCGAAGGACGCCATGAACCGCTCCTTCTCCTCCTGCTTCGGCGTGAGCGCCTCACCGGAGGGCAGGTACAGGCTCGCGACGGTCAGATCCGCGAAGTCGGCTTCGATGTATCGACCGGCGTCGAGAAACTCGTCGTCGCCGTGACCGATCCGCACCGCGTCAGGTTCCGTGCGTGAAAGCACAGCGACTCCGTTGCGTCCCTTCGCGGACGGCTCGGCGGAGACGAGGAACCATCCGTTGCCGAGCGCTGGTTCGAGAGTCTCGCGAAGCTGATCGTCCGACGCACGCGTTTCCTGAAGGCAGATGAAATCCGCCGACGTCTTCTCCAGCCAGTCGAGCATGCCCTTGCGGGCAGCTGCTCGAACGCCGTTAACGTTCACGGACGTGATGGTGTGGGGCGCAAGAATGTGGGAGTCAGCAGTTTGTGGCACGGCAAGCACCGTAGCCGATTCCACCGACGCGGATGGGCGCCCAGGTCAGCGCACGGCCCTACGCTGCAGAATCACCGCAACCGCCAGCACGACGAGACCCGCGACGGCAAGCAACGACCCAACCGCTGCCGGTGCGGTATACCCGTAACCGGCAGCGATGACGACGCCGCCGATCCACGCTCCGAAGGCATTGGCGATGTTCAGCGCGGCGTGATTGAGAGACGCCGCCAAGGTCTGAGCATCCTCGGCGACATCCATCAACCGTGTTTGAAGGCCAGGAACCATCGAGGACCCGGCAAGCCCGATGAGGAAGACGAAGACAAGCGCCGTGTACGGATTGCGCACGGCGATCACGAAGACCGCGAGGATCACCACGAGGGATCCCATCGACAGGAACAAACCCTTCATCAGTGCGCGATCCGCGAGGTATCCACCGACGAAGTTGCCGGCCACCATGCCCAGTCCGTACAGCATGAGCGCCAGAGGAATGAACGAAGCACCGAGACCGGACACGTCGGTGAGCGTCGTACTGATGTAGGTGTAGACGGCGAACATCCCGCCGAATCCGACCATTCCCACGATCAGGGTCATCCACACCTGAACGCGGCCCAGTGCCCCGAGTTCGGTGATCGGATTCGTCACCGGCATACCGTCCAACCGCGGAATCCAGACGAACAGCGAAGCAACCGTTGCCACCCCGATCACAGCCACCAAGGCGAAGGCGCTGCGCCAGCCGAGTGCCTGGCCGATCCAGGCCGCGACCGGCACCCCGATCACATTGGCCACGGACAGACCCATCATCACCATCGCCACGGCCTTCGCGCGTTTGCCTGGTTCGGCCAAATGAGCGGCGACCAGTGCGGCGACTCCGAAGTACGCGCCGTGCGGCAATCCAGCGACGAATCGAGCCATCATCAGCGTCGTGTACGAGGGCGCAAAGACCGAAGCGGCATTGCCGACGGTGAATGCGACCATGAGTGCGATCAACAGGGTGCGGCGCGGTACCCGTGCGGTGAGAGCAGCGATCAGCGGAGCACCGACGACAACCCCGAGCGCGTACGCCGAGATCACGTGACCCGCGATGGGTTCCGAGACGCCGAGCCCGGATGCCATTTCCGGGAGCAATCCCATGGCGACGAACTCGGTTGTGCCGATACCGAAACCGCCGAGGGCAAGAGCGAGCATCGCCGGACCTCTGGCGGAACGAACCCCGGGTGTCGAGGTGTCAGAACGGGAGAGGGTAGACGAAGTCACTGATCAATTGTGGTCTCACACCTGGTTGAACTTCCAAGTGAGAGCGGGTGAGTTCACTCACGTGAGACCGCGAACACAAATGGGACGCCCGGTTTCCCGGACGTCCCATCAGAAGGTGAAACAGTGAATCTACTTCGCGGCCATGGCCTTCTGCAGGTTCACGTCGAGTGCACCGAGGAACTCCTCGGTGGTCAGGTAGCCCTGATCGCCGCCGACCAGCATCGAGAGGTCCTTGGTCATCTGGCCGCTTTCGACGGTCTTGATGACAACGTCTTCGAGCGCCTGCGCGAAGCCGATGACCTCAGGGGTGCTGTCGAGCTTGCCACGATGCTCGAGTCCGCGGGTCCACGCGAAGATGGACGCGATCGGGTTGGTCGAGGTGGGCTTGCCCTGCTGGTGCTGACGGTAGTGACGCGTCACGGTGCCGTGAGCAGCCTCTGCCTCACAGGTCCTTCCGTCCGGTGTCAGCAGAACCGACGTCATGAGGCCGAGCGAGCCGAAGCCCTGGGCCACGGTGTCGGACTGGACGTCGCCGTCGTAGTTCTTGCATGCCCAGACGTATCCACCCTCCCACTTGAGTGCGGAAGCGACCATGTCGTCGATGAGGCGGTGCTCGTAGGTCAGACCTGCGGCATCGAACTCAGCCTTGAACTCGGTCTCGTAGACGTGCTGGAAGATGTCCTTGAAGGCACCGTCGTACGCCTTGAGAATGGTGTTCTTGGTGGACAGGTACACCGGGTAGTTCTGCTGCAGTCCGTAGGTGAGCGACGCGCGAGCGAAGTCACGGATGGACGTGGTGAAGTTGTACTGCCCCTGGACGACGCCGCCCTCTTCGGGGAAGTTGACCAGTTCGTGCTCGATCGGTGCGCTGCCGTCCTCAGGCGTGTAGGTGATCATCACCTTGCCGGGGCCGGGGACCTTGAAGTCTGTGGCGCGGTACTGGTCGCCGAATGCGTGACGGCCGATGATGATCGGCTTGGTCCAGCCCGGAACGAGTCGCGGAACGTTGGAGATGATGATCGGTGCGCGGAAGATCGTGCCGCCGAGAATGTTGCGGATCGTTCCGTTCGGGGAACGCCACATCTTCTTGAGACCGAATTCCTCGACACGTGCCTCGTCCGGCGTGATCGTGGCGCATTTGACGCCGACGCCGTGCTTCTGGATCGCGTGCGCTGCGTCGATGGTGACCTGGTCGTCGGTCTCGTCGCGGTACTCGATACCGAGGTCGTAGTACTCGAGGTTCACATCGAGATACGGATGGATCAACTTGTCTTTGATGAACTGCCAGATAATGCGCGTCATCTCATCGCCGTCGAGTTCGACGACGGTGCCCTCAACCTTGATTTTGGACATGGGTGCTTCGCGTCCTCCTAGGAAGTTTCCCTGGTTACACGGTTGCGGTCACACTTTGTGAGTGGGTCCGCGAACGGTTCGATTATCAAACCTAGACGGTGTGGACTGATCTCGGGAGATGAGTCCCAAACAAGACAAGCGTACTGCTAACCCGTGAGGCCGCAACCGGCAGGTCCACCCATCGGTCTCTACTCGCGAGTAACTTTTGCCTGCTAGTGGGCTGCGTCGCTCTGTCTCGCGTGCGGTTGCGGCTCACAATTCGCCCCGCGTCAGGACTGCGCTCACTTCCCGGTAGAATCCGACTTGGTCATGAGTGCCAGCGTCAAGCCCCGGCTCGCTGGACGGCAACCCTCCAACCGCGGTGGGGTGCCCCGGGTGATGACCAGGTTTCCCGACGTGGATCTGCTCACGCAGTTCCACCGCAATTCGGGTGACAAGCGCGGGTCCGACAGGGACGGACCCCAGACCGGGCCGAGCCCCACGGAGGTAACTCAGTATGTGTCGCACTTGTAGATAGACCCCAGCACGGGGCGGCGATCCTTCGCCCCCGTCCGACATCTATCCGTCAGACCACTGGAGTGAACAAATCATGACCGACAACACAGCCGACGGCGCAGCAACTTCTGATCCGACCGCGAACTGGTCGTTCGAGACCAAGCAGGTGCACGCCGGGCAGACAGCGGACACCGCCACCAATGCGCGCGCTCTGCCGATCTACCAGACCACCAGCTACGTTTTCGACAGCACCGATCACGCTGCGGCACTGTTCGGCCTCGCCGAGCCTGGCAACATCTACACGCGGATCATGAATCCCACACAGGACGCCGTCGAGCAGCGCATCGCCGCCCTCGAAGGCGGAGTCGCCGCACTCCTCCTCTCCTCGGGTCAGGCTGCCGAAACCATCGCGATCCTCAACATTGCCGAAGCCGGCGACCACATCGTCTCGAGCCCGTACCTGTACGGCGGCACGTACAACCTCTTGCATTACACCCTTCGCAAGCTGGGCATCGAAGTCACCTTCGTCGAGGATCCCGACGATCTCGAGCAGTGGCGCGAAGCCATTCGCCCGAACACGAAGGCGTTCTACGGCGAGACGATCGCTAATCCCAAGAACCACATCCTCGACCTCCCCGGCATCTCGTCGCTGGCCCACGAGAACGGTCTTCCGTTGATCGTGGACAACACAGTCGCGACGCCGTACCTGCTCCGCCCACTCGAACACGGCGCCGACATCGTCGTTCACTCCGCCACCAAATACCTTGGCGGACACGGCACCGCGATCGCCGGCGTGATCGTCGACGGCGGCACCTTCGACTGGACGCAGGGTCGCCACACGAACTTCACGACGCCTGATCCCAGCTATCACGGCGTCACCTTCGCAGACCTCGGCGCGCCGGCATTTGCACTCAAGGCGCGCGTCCAACTGCTGCGCGATCTCGGCTCCGCCGTGGCGCCGTTCAACGCGTTCCTCATCGCGCAGGGCATCGAAACCTTGAGCCTGCGCATCGAGCGCCACGTGTCCAATGCCCAGAAGGTCGCCGAATTCCTCGACGGCCACGGCGAGGTGGCCTCCGTTTCCTACGCGGGACTCCCCACCTCGCCATGGTTCGAACGCGGAAAGCAGCTGACACCCAAGGGAACCGGCGCCATCGTCACCTTCGAGCTGCCCGGAGGTATCGATGCGGGCAAGACGTTCGTCAACGCCCTGACGCTGCACAGCCACGTCGCCAACATCGGTGACGTTCGCTCACTCGTCATCCACCCCGCCTCGACGACACACTCGCAGCTCACCCCCGAAGAGCAGTTCGCCTCCGGTGTCACGCCCGGACTCGTCCGCCTCGCGGTCGGTATCGAAGGAATCGACGACATCCTCGCCGATATCACCGTCGGCCTGGCTGCGGTGGCAAACTCGTGACCGTGAACGAATTGGAGCCCAGGATCGACCTCCTTCCCCCGCCCGACGGCCAGGTGGGGTTCGTCGACATCGGCGCCCTGGAACTCGAGAGCGGCGCGGTACTCCCCTCGGTTTCGCTCGCCGT
Organism: Rhodococcus sp. P4_E4; assembly: GCF_056401575.1. NCBI lineage: Bacteria > Bacillati > Actinomycetota > Actinomycetes > Mycobacteriales > Nocardiaceae > Rhodococcus > Rhodococcus sp. P4_E4. The sequence goes on from NZ_JBFUJB010000002.1 coordinate 112,713, forward strand.
TCAGCGGTGGGGTGAGCTGTCCCCGAACCGCGACAACGTCGTACTCGTCGAGCACGCACTGACCGGAGACTCACACGTCACCGGACCGATCTCCGCAAATCAGCCCTCCCCCGGCTGGTGGAACGGGATGGTTGGGCCGGGCGAACCGATCGACACCGGCGAATGGTGCGTCATCGCAACAAATGTCCTCGGTGGTTGTCGCGGCACGACCGGTCCTAGTTCGCTGGCCGACGACGGCAAGCCGTGGGGCAGCAGGTTCCCGGAGATCTCCATCCGGGATCAGATCGCGGCGGAGAAGAAGCTCGTCGATCTCCTCGGGATCGACCAGTTGGCCTCGGTAGTCGGCGGATCCATGGGCGGGATGCGCACCCTTGAATGGGCAGTTTCCTACCCGGACAGCATTCGCTCCGCGTTGGTTCTCGCAACCGGTTCACGGGCCACTGCAGATCAGATCGGCACCCAGACGACGCAGATCGCTGCCATCGTCTCCGATCCGGATTGGCAGGGCGGTGACTACCACGGAACGGGGCGGGCACCTCGCGCCGGACTCGGGATCGCCCGTCGCATCGCGCACCTGACGTACCGCACCGAGTCCGAACTCGATGCGCGCTTCGAGAACTCCGCCCAGAACGACGAAAATCCTTGGAACGGTGGACGATACGCCGTCCAGAGTTACCTGGAACATCAGGCAGACAAGCTGGTCGACCGCTTCGACCCGAGCACGTACGTCCTCCTGACCGAGGCCATGAACCGGCACGACATCGGTCGTGGACGCGGCGGCGTTGCAGCGGCGTTGGCATCGATCACGGCGCCGGTCGTCGTGGGCGGCGTGGACTCGGATCGGCTGTATCCCCTTCGTTTGCAGGAGGAGATCGCGGACGGCATTTCGACGTGCACGGGCCTCGAGATTCTCAAGTCCAGAGACGGCCATGACGGCTTCCTGACGGAGGCGGACGCTGTCGCCGGACTGCTTCGCCGAACGATGGAGTTCGCACGCACGGCCCGCTGATCCCGCACAGAGGCACAATTTCAGGATCCGTCAATGTCGGGAAAACCACAGCTGATCTGCAGGTTTTCTCGACATTTTCATTGGCGTCCCTGAGCCGGCGCGGCTAGCATCGGCGAACGTGAATCAGCCATGCTCGACGCGCCTGCAGGCTACGTACATTCCCGAGCACATGTCCTTTGCGTTCTGGGGTGATACAGACCCGGCAGCGCGACTGTCGGTGCTGGGGATGCCGACCGGGTCGCCTGGCACCTGCCGGCTGGCGATCCCGGTCGACGAGTCGATCACAGCGACCGACGTCGCAGCGCAACTGCTCGACCTCGCCACCGCGATCGACGCCTTGCACACCCTCGATGCACGTCGCGACGACCTCGGACCGTCGTTGCTCGCATGGAAGCGCGTCATCGACACCGGCGCACATGACATTCCGACTGCAGCGCATGCCGCGATCGAGCGCGACGACACGAAAATCAGAAGCGCCCGGTCCACGGTGCGGTTGTTCACGGAAGCGCGCGCAGCCGTGGAGAGTCTTCGCCGAGCAAAGATTCAGGCGACATTGCGCCCGTATCAAGTGCACGGAGTTGCCTGGCTGACTGCACTGTCGGGTTCGGGCGGTGGAATCCTCGCCGACGAGATGGGTTTGGGCAAGACACTGCAAGCGATTTCGATGATCGCGATCCGCGCCGACGACGGTCCACACCTGGTTGTGTGTCCCACCTCGGTCATCGGAAACTGGCGCCGCGAGATCGAGCGATTCGCTCCGCATCTGCCACTGCACGTTCATCACGGGACCGCTCGCGCACTTCCCACTCGTGTTCCTGCCGGCGCCACGGTGCTGACCAGCTACAGCGTCTTGCGTTCCGACGCAGACCAATTGGCCCCGATCCATTGGAGTTCAGTGGTCTTCGACGAGGCACAGCAGATCAAGAACCCCTCTTCGCTGGCAGCCAAAGCAGCAATGCAGTTGTCGGCCGACGTCAAGGTAGCGATGACCGGCACGCCGGTGGAGAACCGTCTCGAAGAATTGTGGTCACTCTTTCGCGTCGCCAATCCCGAAGTCCTCGGAACTCGCGCACGGTTTCGTCAACGCTTTGCCGTACCGATCGAATCCGGTCGATCGGCCACCGCGGCGACCAGGCTTGCCGCGGTCATCGATCCGTTCATTCTGCGCAGAACCAAAGACACAGTGGCCAAGGATCTTCCGCCCAAGCAATTTTCCACCGTCTCGTGCACTCTGACGTCGGAACAGGCGCGCATCTATCGGTCTGCAGTTGCAGATGCTTTCGACACCGGTTTGGGTACGGGAATTGCCCGGCGCGGCAACATCCTTGCGCTGCTGACCACCCTCAAGCAGGTATGCAATCATCCGGCGCAGGTCACCGGCGATACGGATGACCTCTACGGAAGATCCGGAAAGCTCGACCGCGCAACGGAAATGATTGCCGAGATCGTCGACGACGGCGATCGCGCGCTGATATTCACGCAGTACCGGACGATGGGCGAGATGCTTTCGCGGCACCTGGGCTCCGAGTTGGGAATCGGCGCAATCCCGTTCCTTCACGGCGGCCTGAACACCGACAAGCGCGACGCAATGGTCGACGCGTTCCAGAACGACACGGATTCACCACCGGTTCTGATTCTGAGCTTGCGCGCCGCCGGCTTCGGCCTCAACCTCACGCGCGCAAGTCACGTCGTGCACTACGACCGGTGGTGGAACCCAGCCGTCGAGGACCAAGCAACCGACCGGGCACACCGCATCGGCCAGAAGCGCACCGTCAACGTCCACACCTTGGTGACGGGCGGTACCGTCGAGGATCACATCGCAGCGATGCACGAGTCCAAACGAGCTGTGGCCGATGCTGTTTCCGGGAACGTCGAGGCCGCCCTGGCCGATCTACCCGACACCGAACTGCGTGAACTCCTCGAACTCGACGGCGCGGTGATCATCTGATGGCCAACGAATTCGGTGTCACCGCTTGGGGTCGAGCATGGCTGCGCACGGTGGAGCGGACCGCGGCATCCGGTCCGAACCCGTCCCTGCCGACGGCTCGTACCCTCGCACGCAACGGTTCCGTGGAGTTCACCGTGGTCTCATCGGGGACCGTCGTCGCGGAGGTGAGCACCAAAGCAAAAACCTCGTCGGTGACAATTTGTGTCCCGCTCTGGACCAAATCCGAAATCGCCGCAGTGAAGAGCCTTCTCCGTTCGGCGGGAAAGGCCAACAGATCCGTCTCCACCGGCGAACTGCCGGACAGCATCGTCACCGAACTGCAGGCTCGAAATATTGCAGTAGCCGTTGATCTTTCGGAGTGCACTGCCAGCTGCGACTGCTCAGGTCGACGCTCGCCGTGCGTTCACCATCTCGCCGCGATCTACGCCCTGGCCGGGCGAATCGACGAGGAACCTGCACTTGCGGTGACGCTGCGAAGTGCACCGGTCAAGGCTGGAAAGAAGTCGACATCCACAGATTCACCGGAGTGGATCCCCTTGAGTGATATCGACATTCGCTCGTTCTACGGGGACTGATCTTCTCAGTCGGTGCCGAGCGGATCGATGGTCAGGGCGAGCGTCGCGATCAACACACCCATCACACCCATCGCCGCAGTGTCGAAGACCCTTCCGCGCACCGCGAGCAACCCCACACGATTCTCGGGAACGAACCACCGAGCGGCAGCTCCGATGATGACGGCAACACCGAAGACGAGGGCGCCGCGACGCCACCGGTCGGCCAGCACGAGAACCACGGCCGCCGCGATCACGGCGAGGACCGCGAGCATGGGCAGATTCTTCTTCGCGAGGCCGACCAGTGAGGACATCGGACTCAGACTCCGGCCAGAACCCGCTCGGCGCGCTCGACCACGTTGGTGATCAGGAACGCGCGGGTCAGCGGTCCGACACCACCGGGATTGGGTGAGACGAAGCCGGCGACCTCGTTCACGTCGGCTGCGACGTCGCCGCGCAGGCCGTCGTCGGTGCGACTGACGCCGACGTCGAGGACCGCTGCCCCGGGCTTGACCATGTCTGCGGTGATGAGGCCGGGAACGCCGGCGGCAGCGACGATGATGTCGGCGCGGCGAACCTCGGCCGCGAGATCGCGGGTACCGGTGTGGCAGAGCGTGACCGTCGCGTTCTCGCTACGACGCGTCAGCAGCAATCCGATCGGACGACCGACCGTGACGCCGCGTCCGACAACCACCACGTGTGCACCGGCAATCGGGACCTCGTAGCGACGCAGAAGGTGGAGGATTCCACGTGGGGTGCACGGCAGCGGGGCTTCCTTGCCCAACACCAGTCGACCGAGGTTGACCGGATGCAAGCCGTCGGCATCCTTGTCGGGGTCGATACGCTCGAGGGCCGCGTTCTCGTCGAGGTGCTTGGGGAGCGGCAACTGCACGATGTAGCCGGTGCACTCGGGATTGGCATTGAGCTCGTCGATCGTCGCGTTGAGCTGTTCCTGCGTGATGTCGGCAGGCAGGTCGCGTCGCAAAGAATTGATACCGACCTTGGCGCAGTCGTTGTGCTTGCCGCGCACGTAAGCCGCGGATCCCGGGTCGTCGCCCACCAGGATGGTGCCCAAGCCGGGTGTGATGCCCTCTGCCTTCAGAGCGCTCACCCGCACCTTCAGGTCTTCGAAGATTTCGTCGCGGGTAGCTTTGCCGTCGAGGATCGTTGCAGTCACGGCGACCATTGTTCCAGGTTAGGGTCGATGAGTGACAACGGCTCCGGAACTACGCGGCCCGAGGGTGCTCCTCTCCCCTGTCGCGCCCGATCATCACGCCCGTCTGCGGGCAATTCACCTGCACCCGGACGTCGTGCAGTGGTGGCAAAATCCCGACGACGACTGGCCTGCAGCGCCGGAGGCCGGCACCACGCGCTACAGCATCTTCTACGGCGACCGCCTGATCGGCTTCATCCAGTGGTACGAGGCGGAGGACAACCCCGACTTCCGCCACGCCGGGCTCGACTTGTTCCTCGATCCAGACTTTCACAGCCAAGGGTTCGGTCGCGAATCGATTCGCGTGCTGTGTGCCCACCTGATCGACGACCTCGCATTCCACCGTCTGGTCATCGACCCGGAAGTCGACAACTCCGTCGCCATCGCTTGCTACCGATCGGTGGGGTTCAAAGACGTCGGGGTGATGCGCGAGTACTCGCGAGATCGCCATGGTGTGTGGAAGGACGGACTGCTGATGGATCTGCTCGCACGGGAATTCATCCGCTGATCACAAGGTACGACCCGAAGGGACAGTCATCATGTTGCTGGACAAGGAATTCACGGCCACCTTGCAGAAAAGTGACGCCAAGGGTGGGTGGACCTACGTGATCTGGCCGGAGTCCGCCGAGTTCTTCGGCACCCGCGGCCTGGTCAAGGTACGCGGGACGATCGACGGACATCCGTTCCAGAGTTCGTTCATGGCGCTGGGAGACGGCAACCACAAGCTGCCGGTCAAAGCCGATCTTCGCAAAGCCATCGGCAAGGAGACCGGCGAGATGGTGACAGTGCGCCTCGAGGAGCGCGTGGAGAGCTAGGCGCCTCTACTTCATGTCTACGACAAGACCGTGCGCCGACGCATAAGCCACCGCCTGCATCAACTCGATCTGCGCGTTTCCGACGGATGCGGACGTCCACAGGCTCGGATCGATCCGCGCACCGCGCAGATCTGCACCTTCGAGTTTGAGTCCACCCGTACGAGCACCGGACAGATCCGCCGACGCCAGCACCGCGCCCCGCATGTCGGCCCGAACCAGGTTCGCTTCACGGAATCGGCATGAGGTGAAGTCGATCTTCCTCAGGTCCGCCCCACCGAGTGAGGTCAACGAGAAGTCGACTTCGTCGAGCGTCAACGGCCGGATACGGCAACCGTCGAACGTCGACCCGAGCAGACTGCAGTTTCGGAACGTGCTGTGCCACAGGCTGGTCCGAGCAAAATTGCAGGAGCGAAACGCCGTTCCCGTGTGCACGGACTCCCCCAGATCGGTGCCGGTGAAATCACAATCCGTGAACACCACCGACTCCGTCGTGAGTCCGGTGAGGTCGGCGTCTCGAAAATTGCAATTGGTGAAAGTGCGCTGACGCCACTTCTGCCCGGCCAGCCGCGCGTCTGAATAGTCTTCGCCGACGACGTCGTCGGATTCTTCGGGGAGCATGCCGTCCATACTGCCCCGCCGCACCGACACCGCTTCGATCGCCTAGGTCTCGCAGGCCACGCCGTCACCGTCACGATCAAGCTTGGACGAATAGCCGGGATCGCCGCGGTAGATCGGGGCAGCACCAGCCGCTCGCACCGCTGAGCAGTTGGCGTAATACACCCCTGCATCAGGCACCTTTGCCGGCGGCGGAACGTAGGCGGGTTCCGTTGTCTTCGGCGGCGTGTACGCCGGGGCGGGCGGAACGTACGGCGTAGTCGTGGTCTCCGGCACCTGCGGAACCAGCGGCACGATTGCCACGGTTGTCGTCGTCGGTGGCGGCACGATCGTTGTCGTCGTCGGCAAGAGGGACGAAGTCGTGGTCTTCGTCGTCGACGGGACCGTGCTTTTGGTTGTCGTCGTCGCCGCTGTCGTAGAAGAGGTCACAGCAGGCGTCGTTGATTCTTCCGACTTGCCCGCGCCCGTCGCCGCGGCGATGGCAACCAGCCCCACGACTGCTGCGCCGGCGATCCACGGCCACTTACGCCGCGTCTTGCCTTCCTCGGCGTTTGCGTCCGGCACCGGCGAACCGGGAGCACCGAAGACCTGGGTGGGAGTGCCGAAGGCTTGAGTGGGTGCGTCGACGCCCTTGGGCCGTGTCTGTGCAGTCCACTGCTGACCGTCCCAGTAACGGTCGATCGTGGGGTCGAAGGGGTCGGGGTTCCAACCGGCGGGAGGGTTCATCAAAATGTCCGTTCTGCGAAGAGTGCCGGAAATAGATTCGCACGGACTGGCCGGTTTGTTACCAATTCGCCCACACTTCCCGACCGGTCTTCTCACGGACGCGGGCACCGATACGACGCCCGGTACAGTTCCTCGAGTGTTCCGAGTGATGTTCCACGAGCCCCGCATCCCACCCAACACCGGAAACGCGATCCGTATGGTCGCGGGCACCGGTTGCGAACTCCACCTGGTCGGCCCTCTCGGGTTCGACTTGTCGGAGCCGAAACTCAAGCGCGCAGGCTTGGATTACCACGATCTGGCGACTGTCACGGTCCACGAGAACCTTGCTGCGGCGTGGGAAGCCGTCACCCCCGCTCGCGTGTTCGCCTTCACCGCGCACGCGACCACGTCCTATGCCGATATCGCCTACCAACCCGGCGACGTCCTGCTGTTCGGGCCCGAGCCCACCGGACTGTCCGAAGAAGTATTGGCGGACGAACACATCACCGAGCGCCTGCGTATCCCGATGCTTCCCGGACGCCGGTCCCTCAACCTGTCCAACGCCGCCGCCCTCGTGACGTACGAGGCGTGGCGTCAGCACGGGTTCAAGGGCGCCGTCTGATCGACGTCAGTAGACGTCTCGGACGTACCGCTTCTCGGCCGAGAGAGCCTTCACGTACGCCTCCGCACTACGAGGTGCCAGTTTTCCGTGTTGAGCGACCACCCCGTTGAGGGCACTGTCGACGTCCTTGGCCATCCGGTTGGCATCGCCGCAGACGTAGAAGTGGGCGCCCTTCTGCAACCACTCCCACAGCAGCGCACCGCGCTCACGCATCCGGTCCTGCACGTAGACCTTGTCGGCTTGATCCCGGGAAAATGCGAGGTCGAGTTCGGTGAGGAATCCGTCTTTCCGCAATTCTTCGATTTCTTCGCGGTAGTAGAAGTCGGTCGCGGCGTGCTGTTCTCCGAAGAACAGCCAGTTCGGACCCGTGTGCCCCAATGCCCGACGCTCATGCAGGAAAGCACGGAACGGCGCGATGCCGGTTCCCGGACCGACCATGATCATCGGGGTTTCGGGATCGGACGGTGGCCGGAAATGGGTCGACTTCTGCACGAAGATGCCGATGTCATCATCGTGGGCGTGGTCTGCGAGGTAGGTCGAGCACACCCCACGCCGTGGGACACCCGCGACGTTGTAGCGCACCGCGGACACCGTCAGCTGCACTTCGCGTGGGTTCTCCTTCGGACTGGAAGATATCGAATACAGCCGCGGCTGAAGCGGTTTGAGGAGGGAGAGCCATTCGTCCGTCGAGGCACGAACGGGTGACTGCGCAAGTACGTCGACGGACTGTCGTCCCCACGACCAGTCTTTGAGCGTGGAGATGTTCTCCGGCTTCATCAACTCGGCGAGGTCCGCGTCGCGAGTTCGTTGATGCACGAACCGAATCATCTCGCTCGAGATTCGAGTGATCTCCAGGCGTTCGGTGAGCGCGGCACGCAGGGTCATATCGCCGTACTGCCCCAGTTCGACGACCTCCTCACCGTCGAGGCCGGTGAGGGTGAGCCACTCGTCGACAAACGGAGAGCTGTTTCGGGGCCAGACTCCGAGAGCGTCGCCGGCTTCGTAACTGACCGTGTCGTCCGGAAGGTGAAAGCCCAACTGCCGCACGTCTTTGGAAGAGCCTGGCCGGTTGAGCACGACATTGCGCGTCAAGGCTGTGGTCAGCGGAGCCTTCTTGTTGTACTGCAGCGGCGCCGACATCGTCGGTGAAATCGGCGTGGCCGCAACGGTTGTCCCAGAATTCTTCTTTGCAACGACGACGTCGGCCGTCTCACCATCCGCCGAGCGCTGAAGTTCAGCCGTGACAGAGTCCAGCCATCCAGCAGCGGTGTCCGCGAAATCGGGCTCACAGTCGGCGCGATCGACGATACGACTGGCCCCCAGTTCAGCAAGGCGGGCGTCAAGCTTTCGTCCATGCCCACAGAAGTCGTCATAGTTCGAGTCACCGAAAGCGATGACTGCATAACGTGTCTCGGCCATGCGGGGCGCCGTGTCAGCAGCCAACGCATCCCAGAAACCGCTGCCGTTGTCCGGGGATTCGCCGTCACCGGAGGTACTGGTGATCAGCAGGACCTCTCGGGTGGCCGCCAGGTCGGCGGCCGGGAACTCGTCCATTGCATGCATCACCACGGGCAAGCCAACTTCCCCGAGACGAGCAGCGCAGGCGGCGGCGAATTCTTCCGCGTTTCCGGTCTGCGATGCCCACAGCACCACGATCGGCGCGCGTTCTGTCGCAATGCCCGGAGCCGAGGACAACGCGGACCCGTCGGCGTCAGGGGGCGAGGTTCGCGAGTACAGGCCGGCCAGTACCCCGTCGACCCACATCCGCTTTTCGGCGTCGAACGGCGCCGTCGACGGCAACGTCGGGACCCCGGCAGTGCGATCGGCGTCCGCACGCAACGCGGCGAGAAGACCGGCCAGGTAGCTCTGCTGGAGCGCATCGAATACCACTGCAGGTGTTCCTGTTTGACCGATGACATCCGCGAGGATATCGGTTCGCGACAAAGCCCGATCAGCTGGCGCGGAAGCCACCAGCGGCGCCCCGGCGAGCACTGTTTCAGGTGTGTTCACGGCGACCTTCGTCATAGTGACAGCACAGGCTTTGAACTCCGGTTGCTGCGAGGCTGGATCGATGGCGTCGTTGGTGACAGCGTTGATGGACAGATATTCGCCGAAGGCGTCGTTCCAGTGAAATGGGGCAAAGCAGTTCCCCGGACGCACTCGGTCGGTGATGACGGCGGGAAGCACGGCGCGACCGCGGCGTGAGGCAACCTCGATCGCATCCTGGTCGACGACGCCGAGCCTGGCGGCGTCGTCGGGATGGATCTCGACGAAGGGACCTGGGTTGAGTTTGTTCAGCTTGGCGACCTTGCCGGTCTTGGTCATGGTGTGCCACTGGTGCGCGAGACGACCGGTGTTGAGCAGGAATGGATAGTCGTCGTCGGGCATTTCGGCGGGAAGCATGTGCGGCCGTGCGAAGAACATCGCACGGCCAGTGGCGGTGGGAAATGCGAGCCGCGGAGTGCTGCCGTCCTCGCGGATCAGGAGCCTTTGACTGACACCGTCATTGACGTATCGGATGGGATGACGGTCCTGATCACTGTCTGGCGGGCACGGCCACTGGATTGATGTCTTGCGGAGGCGCCCGTAGGTGACGCCGCGTAAGTCGTAGCCGGTCTTCGGATTCCAGAACTGCTTGATCTCTTCGAACACCTCTTCGGCACAGGTGTAGGTGAACGCCTCGACATACCCCATCTCGCAGGCGATCCGGGCGATGATCTGCCAATCAGGCAGCGCCTGCCCGACCGGATCCAGTGCCTGCTGGAAGAGCGTCAGGTTGCGTTCGGAATTGATCATCACTCCGTCGGACTCTGTCCACAGTGACGCGGGCAGCAGAACATCGGCGTATTCGTTGGTCTCGGTGCCCAGGAACGCATCCTGGGTGATGACGAGGTCAGCCTTCTCCAAGCCGTCGATGACGGTCTTTCGGTTAGCTACCGTTGCAACGGGATTGGTGCAGATGATCCAGCATGCCTTGATGTCACCCGCCGCCATGCGGGAGAACATGTCGATGGTGCCACCGCCGATGTCGGTGCGCAGCGAGCCTTGCGGGATCCCCCACCTCTCCTCTACGAATTCGCGATCGGCGTCGACCATCACTGCACGCTGGCCGGGCAAACCTGGACCCATGTAGCCCATTTCACGCCCACCCATGGCGTTCGGCTGCCCGGTCAGCGAGAACGGACCGCTGCCGGGCTTGCAGATCGCACCGGTCGCAAGGTGAAGGTTGCAGATGGCGTTGGTGTTCCACGTGCCGTGGGTGCTCTGGTTCAAACCCATTGTCCAACAGCTCATCCAGTTTGCAGCCTCACCGATCCACTGCGCTGCAGTGCGGATGTCGGCTTCGGGGATACCGGTGATCTCACTGACCTTCTCCGGGGTGTACTCCGCGAGGAAACTGGGCATCACCTCCCAGCCTTCGGTGAAGTCGGCGATGAAGTCAGGGTCGGTGTGGCCGTTCACGACGAGCAGGTGGAGTAGTCCGTTGAGTAGCGCGAGATCGGTGCCGGGAGCGATCTGCAGGAACAAGTTCGCCTTGTCGGCGGTGGCACTGCGTCGAGGGTCGACGACGATCAACTTCGCGCCTGCCTTGATCCGCTCCTGCATCCGCAGAAAGAGGATCGGATGGCAGTCCGCCATGTTCGCGCCGGTCACGAAGAACACGTCGGCGTGTTCGAAGTCCTGATAGGAACCGGGCGGTCCGTCGGCCCCGAGAGACTGTTTGTAGCCGGTGCCGGCACTCGCCATGCACAACCGGGAATTCGATTCGATCTGATTGGTCCCGATGAATCCCTTGGCCAGCTTGTTCGACAAGTACTGGGCTTCGAGAGACATCTGCCCGGACACGTACAACGCAAATGCGTCGGGGCCGTGCTCGTCGATGATTGCCCGTAGACGCTGGGCGGTGTCAGTGATGACGGCGTCCATGTCCGCGGCTTCGATCGCATCCCCTCGGCGCGGACGGCGATATGCAGAGTCCATTCGCCCTGGACCTGCGAGCATGTCTGCGGTCGTGGCCCCTTTGGTGCACAGACGCCCGAAGTTGGTGGGATGTGTCTTCAGACCGGAAGACTTCGCAGCCTTCCGGCGTCCCGTCTCCGGATCGGTGATGATGTCGAGGACAAGACCACAGCCGACCCCGCAGTACGCGCAGAGTGTGTCGACACTGGTGGTGGTGAGTTGAGCGCCCATCGATTCATGCATCCCTTCGACCGAGGATCAAGGTCGACTTCTATCTTCGGATGCAGTTGTTTCGGGAGTTCATGCTCGATGTTGCGTATCAATCACTCTTTCCTCACCGCGCCCTTCGGACCGATGTGCGGTCCCGGAACCGGCGGTCGTCGACGGGCAGCGATACGCGAATGCCCAGTTCTACGCCCTGCCGCCGAATCGAGCAATGTAGTGCCAGACCTTTTTGACGTCCTGCGGATCGAAGGACGCGCTCCGTGCGAGCCCCAGTACGGCAGGCGTCAGTCGCCTGCCGCGGGCAATTTCTCGGGCAAGGTCGACGACGGTCGCTCCCCGGTATTCGGGATGTTCGGCTATCTCTTCGACATCGACCGCGTAACCGTCGTGCCACAGCACCGGGCACGTGAGTGAGTGGGCGATCTCTTCGATCCGTGTGCCGCGGTAACTCGGGTCCAGGACGAGTGCCTCGACGTCCGTTCCGATGTCGACGACGCCGTGGACGTGCGCCTCGATGTAGTGGTCGAGCGGATCGTCGAACTCGGCGGCTCCGGCGGCGCCGACCAAGCTCATCGCTTCGGCCGTTCCGAAGAGATCAGGCTCGAAGACGCTGTCCGGAAAGCAGAAGGTGGTGCGGTCGAGTGTGTGCTCGGCAAGCCGGAAGTAGGACGAGCCGAACCGAGGGGATGCCCCGTACGGATCGGCGGAGAAGTTAAACGATCCGTACTTCGGCCGTTCCGACGGCTCTCGCTCGTCGTAAGCCCCGCCGAATATCCGACTCTCCCAACGCCAACGGTCGCCGCCGTGATGCGCTGTCAGTCCGCCGTTGCTGGTACGAGTCTCGAACTGGGTCACGTAGGTGCCTTGACGTGCGATCGAGGCCAGTGTCAGACCACGTTCAGACGGGAGGTCTGGATGAAAGTGCAACGTCACCCGGTGATTTCGATCCACCTGGTCACCCTTCGAGAGACCGCGCACGTGCGCAATCGCGGCAGACGAGGGAGTGGAATCAACAGGCATTCGTCCATTATCCGGATACGGAAGCAGCGCCGGTGAAGAAGTCGACCAGTGAATACGGTGCGCCTTCACCGAGGCAGAGATCAAGGATCACGTGCGAGTCAGCGGCCTCGGATGCACTGCGCACGAACATCGCTTCCTCGTAGCCGCTCAGTGCCGCTTCGATGTCGTCCGGGTGCGCGGCGATCGCCCTTCCCAGTTCGGCGCCGTCGAACATGGCCAAGTTCGCACCCTCACCGGACGGAGCCATCAGATGTGCCGCGTCACCGAGGAGCGTGACCCCAGGCACGCGATCCCATCGGTGCTCGTCGGGAAGTGCATGGATCGCGCGCGGAATCGGAGCGGTTTCGCCGTCTGTGATCAGCGCAGTGAGTTCCGTTGCCCAACCGTCGAACTCGGCCGCGACCCGCGCTGTCGCAGCAGCGGCGTCGGTGAAATCGATACCGGCAAACCACTCCGCCGTACGGTTCAGTTGGACGTAGGTGTGGACGATGTCCCCCGCCTCTCGATGCGCGGCGATCGCTTTTCCTGGCGCGGGCGCGTACATCGCCCCGTCACCGACTGCCTCGGCTGCAGCCGAATGCTTCTCGTCGACGTCGTACAGATACGTCTCGACGAACGTGGTGCCGACGTATTCGGGCTTCGCATCGGAGAGCAAGGGGCGGATCTTCGACCAGGCACCGTCGGCGCCGACGAGGAGGTCGGTAGTCACCGTCGAACCGTCGGCAAAGGTCAGTTCGTGTCGGCCGTCGGCGCGCTCGTCGGCGGTGTTCCGTGAGCCGAGCGAGCGGACACTGTCGACCTTGCGTCCCCATTCGATCGTGCCGTCCGGAAGGGATTCGAGCAGGATCCGTCGGAGGTCTCCGCGCAGCACTTCAGGACGGACTCCCGTGCCGTCATCGGGTTCGTCGAGGAGTACAGCGGCGTGTTGATCGAGTACGCGCGACGCGGCACCGCCCTCGTGGATGATCGCGCGGAACTCGTCGATGAGGCCGGCAGCGTCGAGCGCCGCCTGACCGTTGTGTTCATGGATGTCGAGTTGGCCGCCCTGCGTGCGAGCTTCTGCCGACGGTTCCGCCTCGTAGATCTTCGACGGAATTCCGTGAACGTGGAGGACGCGCGCGAGGGTCAGACCGCCGAGACCCGCCCCGATGATCGTTATCGAGTTGCTCATGTTTGTTTCCTTTCAGGCTTCGATTGGAACGTCGTTCCAGTGACCATCTTGGAACGGCGTTCCAGATATGTCAAGATGGTGCGCATGGCGACCAGGAATCAGCGGACCGAACGACGTACGGACGCGCTCTCGAAGGAGCGAATCGTCGAGGCTGCGATCGAGATCCTCGACGACGAGGGCGAAACTGCGCTGACATTTCGCGCACTCTCCGCACGCCTGGCAACAGGAAGCGGGGCGATTTACTGGCACGTCGCCAACAAGAGCGAACTGCTCGCCGCGGCGACCGACGACGTCATCGCCCGCGTGACCACCGAAGGAACCGAAAGCGCAACCCCACGTGAGGCGATCCGGATCATCACTCTCGGTGTGTTCGACGCGATCGACGCGCACCCGTGGGTCGGCACCCAACTCTCTCGCGAGCCGTGGCAATCAGCGGTGATGCAGATCTTCGAAAGTCTGGGAGGGCAACTCCAAGCACTCGGCGTTCCCCAACCGGCACAGTTCGATTGTGCGTCCGCACTCCTGAACTACGTGCTCGGCCTCGCCGGACAGTATGCCGCGGGCGCCCGCCTCCTCCCCCGCGAGACAGATCGGTCCGCCTTCCTCGCCACCGTCGCGCAGCGGTGGGAAGAACTCGATTCCGCGAAGTACCCGTTCCTCAATCAGGTGACGGCGCAATTGCGCGACCACGACGACCGAGAACAGTTTCTGGCAGGCATCGATCTCATCCTCGCGGGAATCGACACCGTCCGATAGCAGCCGTTCCCGTCAGCCGCAGCCGTCAACGCGAATGAACAGCGGTGTTGGAGCCGAGCGCTATGTCGAGGAAATCTCTTGCCGCACCGCGCAATCCGCGATCGGGATCCCAGACGGCTTGGAGTCGCCTCGGCATCCGCAAGCCGTCGACGTTGACCGCGACCAGTCGGCCGTCCGTCAGGTCGGCAGCAACGGCCAACGACGACAGAACGGCGGGCGCGTTGCCTGCCACCACCGCAGCCTTGACTGCGGTGCACGAGGTGAGCTCGAGCAACGGCGGCACACAATCGGGAACAGCATTCTCGAGCGTCAGACGCGTCCCTGACCCTGACTCGCGCTGAATCAGCGGCGTGCGTGCGAGGTCCGCAACCGGAACAGGCACACCATTGGCCCAGTCGTGTCCCGGCGGCACAACCACGACGAGGTGATCACGCGCTACCTCGCACGACGCGAGCGCCGACGGCACATCCGGACCTTCGACGAATCCGATATCGGCCTGGCCTGCCTGCACTTGAGCAGAGACATCCGAGGAATTGTGCAAGCTCACCGACGCCACGACGTTGGGGAACTTGTGCCGCATCGCGACCGTCCATCCGGGAACCAGATACTCGGCGATGGTCATGCTGGCGGCAACTGTGACGGCAGCGTCGCGTTCACCGCGAAGTGCGGCAACTCCCGATGCCATTTCCTCGGCACTGACGAGGATGTGACTTGCCCACTCGAGAATCAGACCGCCCTCGGCGGTGGGACGAACACCGGTCGCCGCTCGATCGAAAACCTTGATTCCGAGCTGCCGTTCGACCGAACGCACCCGGGCGCTGACCGCTTGCTGACTGAGTCCGTGCTCCCGGCCGGCAGCACCCATGCTGCCCAGACGCCCTACGGAAAGCAGGACGTCGAGGGCACTGAGTTCCGGCACCCGAGGAGACAACGACATAGACCAAGATTAGACCCACAAGGCGAGATTGTGGGCATTCAAGGACAACCGGTCTACCGGTACGAACCGGATGAGACGACAGTGAAATGCATGACCACCACAACGAGTCCCACCTTCGCCCACATCACCCCGAACTGGTTCGCGGCAGCGATGGGAACGGGAATCGTCTCGGTGGCCGCAGCTTCGCTCGAACCGGAGATCGAAGGCTTGAAGCTGGTCTCGGAAATCTTCTGGGTTCTGGCGGTTCTCGTACTGTGCGCCTTGATCGGCGCATTTGCCACCCATTGGTCACAACATCGATGTCAGGCCCTCGCCTACCTGCACAGTCCCGCGATGTTCCCGTTCTACGGAGCCGTCGCCATGGCCCTGCTGACCGTGGGATCGGCAACCGGCATCACCGGGCCGGACTTCCTCGGCCACGACGTGGCGATCACCGTCTCGCTGACTCTGTGGATACTCGGCACGGCACTCGGCCTGGTCACCTACGTCGTGATGATGATTCGTCTCGTTCGAGATGCTGGGATGGCGACGGCAATGCCGTTCTGGCTGATGCCCGTCGTACCACCGATGGTCTCGGCCACCACCGGCGCAGCGGTCAGCACCCACATGCCCGAAGGCGCTCCGCGCATCGCGGTACTGATCTTCTGCTACATCCTGTTCGCTCTGGCACTGACCGCCGCTATCGGCATTCTGATAGCCGTCGCGAGGCAGTTCGCACGCAACCGCTCGGCCGGCGTCGACGTGATCCCGTTCAATGCCATTCCCTCGCTGTGGATTCCGTTGGGCGTGATCGGACAGTCGATCGCAGCATCCAACCTGTTGGCCGCCGCCTCACGGCATGCACTCAGTACCGAGCACGCCGACACCCTGCACGAATTCGGAATCGCATACGGAACCGTCGTCGGAATCATCGGCGTCATCGCATTTGTCACCGTCACCACCGTGACCATCCACGCACTGCGCCGCGGCTTGGACTTCTCGCTCGGTTGGTGGAGCTTCACCTTCCCCATCGGAGCATGTGCAGTCGGAGCGAATGCCTTCGGAGTCGCCACCGGTTCGACGCTGATTCTGGGAATCGCACTTGCCCTGCTGACCGTGCTGATCCCCATCTGGGCAACCGTCGCGGTGCGGACCGTCCGATCGATCCGCAGTGGAGCTCTCCCCGCGGCTGCATGAATTGGCACCGATGAGTTTTGCCTCGCCGTACGGTCTGTACTCACGTAGACCATTGTCGAGAGCGGGAGTACATGGTGAGTCAGTTATTACGAGTACAGAATTTCAGCGTTTCCAGTGACGGAATAGCCTGCGGTCCGGACCAAAGCTTCGAGAGCCCGTTCGGCCTGGAACACGGTGAAATGTTTGCGTGGGCGGGAGCTACAGCGAGCTGGCCCAATCGCACCGATCCCGGCGGCAGCCGAGGCATCGACGACTATTTCACGCGGGACTTCTCCAACAACATCGGTGCCGAAATCATGGGCCGCAACAAATTCGCACCCTACCGCGGCCCTTGGGAGAATCTCGAGTGGCAGGGGTGGTGGGGCGACGAGCCACCGTTCCACACCCCGGTTTTTGTCTTGACCCACCACGTGCGGCCGTCGTTCACGCTATCGGACACGACATTCCACTTCGTCGACGCTGACCCGGCGACGGCCCTCGAGCAGGCACGTGAGGCCGCGCAGGGCAAGGACGTTCGACTCGGCGGCGGGGTCAGCACTATCCGTGAATTCCTCGACGCCGATCTGGTCGACACGATGCACATCGCTGTCTGCCCGATCGAATTCGGATCCGGTCTACGCCTGTGGGAGACACCTGATGAGTTGCGCGACCGCTTCAACCTCGAAATCGTGCCGAGCCCGAGCGGCGTGACGCATCACCTGTTCTGGCGAAAGTGACCGGTGGGGGCGGCTCCCGAAACGGGAACTGCCCCCATCAGTTGTGTCTTAGGCTCCGGTCTCGACCTGGCGCCCCGACTGGTACCACGCCATTGTTCCACCGGCCACCGAAACGGCATTGATGCCACGGGCCTGCAGATACTCCGCGGCCTGCAGGCTACGGCCACCGACGGCGCAGATGATGTACACCGTTTCCGCGTCCGGAATTTCACCGACGCGAGAGACGAATTCGCTGAGCGGAATGAGCGCCGCACCGGGAACTCGGACCTGAGCGAACTCGTCGGGCTCACGGACGTCGATCAGCGGCTCACCTGCCGCCAATGCCGTGTCCAGTGCATTCAAGTCGACTTCCAACATGTCTTCTGCGTCCTGCCTTCGTGTTCGCTGCTGTCCGAATAGACGGTACCGCGTGATTTCGTGTGGTTGCCTTTACGATCTGACAATGACCAATACTGTTCCCGAAAAGTCGGGTTTTTGGAGTCGACCCACTTTGTGGAAGTTGCTCCTTCTCATCGTTGCCTATTTGGTCTTCTACCTTGCCGCCGGGCAGGTGATCTCGCGTGTTTTCGCCGACCAGATCGACACGGACAACGTGGTCTCGAGTGCCTCGAGCATCATCTTCGGCGTCATGTTGCCCATCGCGATCGGTGCAGTTGCGTTGCTGATCTTCACGGTCAAGGTCGGCTGGCTCAGCAGTATCTTCGGTCCTCAACCGGTACGCGGACGCGGCTGGATGTGGATCGGGCCGATTATCGTCGTTGCCGCCATCGCTGCCCACCTGGCCGGAACCGACTGGAGCGCGTGGTCGGCCGGCGAAATCGTCTCGTTGATCGCCCTCGGTGTATGTGTCGGTCTCGCAGAGGAATTGGTCACCCGAG
This sequence comes from Rhodococcus sp. P4_E4, assembly GCF_056401575.1. Classification (NCBI taxonomy): domain Bacteria; kingdom Bacillati; phylum Actinomycetota; class Actinomycetes; order Mycobacteriales; family Nocardiaceae; genus Rhodococcus; species Rhodococcus sp. P4_E4. The sequence goes on from NZ_JBFUJB010000002.1 coordinate 131,030, forward strand.
GTATTGCAGTGAAGATGCTTCGTGATGCCGGCCACCGAGAACGCTTCGTCGCTGTTGTGTCGTCCCTACTGTTCGCACTCATGCACACGGTGAACTTCATCGCGGGAATGGAACTGGCAACAGTCCTTGCCACCGTCGTCTACACCTTCGGATTCGGAATGTGCATGTACTTGACCATGCGCGTGACGGGCACGATCTGGGCCGCAATCGTGTTGCACGGCCTCACCGACCCCACCACCATTCTCTCGACCGGCGGGCTCGACACCTCGGTGACGACGGGTGCCAGCGGAGCCACCACGATCGCCACACTGCTCACTGTCGTGCTGGTCGCCTTCGGCGTAGTTGCCATCTTCTTCATCCGCGGCCGGGTCGGCGAAGAGCAGCCCGCGCGCGTCTCGGCCTGACTGATCGCATGGGTACAAGACATACTTGTACCCATGCCTTCTCGGACCACACATTCGATCGCCGTCGTGACCGCATCTTTTGTTCTGGCACTATCGGGTGCCGTCACACACGCCAGTGCGGGGGTTCCGGCCGCTCCCGAAGCCGCGACTACCGAATCCATCGCATCGGAGTCGATCAGCGATCTGTACGCAGCCCAGGGTGCGCACGAGGTGGCTGCCGATTCGGTTCCCGGATACCAATTGTTCTACCCAGCCGACTTGTCCGCTGATGGCAAGCGGCATCCCGTCATCACGTTCGGCAACGGCAGCTACGCGACGTTCGAAGAGTACGAGGCCCTCCTCCGACACTTTGCGTCGTGGGGTTTTGTTGTTGTGGTGGCCGACAGCAGTGTGACCGGCGACGGTACTGAAATCTTGGGTGCCGCTCAGTACCTCGTCGATCAGAACACCAACGCTGAGAGCATTTTTCACCAGAGGATCGATACCGACAACATCGCCTCGGTCGGGCACTCCCAGGGGGCAGGCGGCGCGATCAACGCTGCAACTCAGTCGGCGAATCTGATCACCGCCACTGCGGTGCTCGACCTGCCGGACCCGTGGTGGGCTTCGCGACCTGTCGATGTCGTCGACGTGGCGAAGTTGACCGGGCCGACGTTCTTCATGACCGGCGCCGACGATCCGGTCTCCACCGCCGATCCACAAGCTGAGTACTTCGACAAAACCGCAGCACCGGCGGTCCGGGGCAGACTACTTGGCGTCGGCCACAATTGGGCCGCCGACGGCGAAGGATTCCGGGGTTACCTGACCGCGTGGCTGAGGTTCGCCCTCAGCGGCGACCAGACTGCCGGACGTGCGTTTGTCGGCGACTCGGCGGAAATCCTCACCGATCCCCATTGGGACCGGCAAGCGATCAAGGGTTTGTGATGACGATCTTGCCGTAGGCCTGCCCGGATTTCTGCTGCTCGAACGCTTCGGCAAGATCGTCCAGACGGTACGACGAATCGATGACGGGACGAAGCGCGAGGCTCTCCAGCCCTGCAACCATCTCCTCCTGATGTGCACGACTGCCCACCAGAACACCTTCGATGGTGACCTGTTTGGTCAGTAGCGAAGTCAGGTCGATCGACGACGACGGGCCGTTCATGATGCCCAGCGCGCAGATCCGGCCACCTGGTCGGACTGCCGACAGAGATTGACCGAGGGTGGACGGCCCGCCCACGTCGAGCACAAGGTCGATCCCGCCGCTGAGCCGCATCGCTTCCGATCCCCAGTCCGGGCGCTCACGGTAGTTGACCACGTGATCGGCACCGAGCTCGGTCAATCGAGCCATCTTGTCGGGAGCCGACGAGGTTGCGATCACCTGAGCTCCAGCAGCTTTGGCAAGCTGGACGGCAAACAGCGCTACCGTGCTGGTCCCGGGAATCAACACCGACGAACCTGGGATGATCGGGACGCCGGCAAACAATGCACGCCACGCGGACAAGCCCGCAGTGGGCAAGGTAGCGGCTTCTTCGTACGTGTAGTTTCGCGGCATCGACGTCACTGCCGATACCGGCACGGTGACGGTGTCACGGGCGAACCCGTCGACGCCGTCACCGGGTGAATTTCCGAATCCGTCGAAATCCGGTGCACCGCTGCGCCAATGCGGCAGATAGGTGCTCATCACACGGTCCCCGACCCCGAACTGTGTGACGCCGTCGCCGACGGCAACTACCTCGCCCGCTGCGTCGGACAAGAGAATGCGAGGGCCGTCGGTCGGTATCTCGCCGGTCGCCACGAGGTAGTCGTGGTGGTTGAGCGAATTCGCGCGGATCGCGATCGTCACCTCACCCGCACCTGGCGCTGGCGTCTCGATCGTCCTCAAGTCGAGGTTGTTCAATCCTCCAGGCGGAAGTACGTATACAGCGCGGTTGGTCATGGTGTGGATCCTCGCACGATTGACGATTTCGGGTGACGTTCGGAAAGGTTCTGCTGCTCAAAGGAGAGAAGCCGTGAACCCTCCGTCGAGAACCAGGCTGCTGCCGTTGCACCACGACGACTGGTCGCTCGCAAAGAACACTGCGGCGGCGGCGACTTCCTCGGTCCGGCCGTAGCGGGTTTGCTTCGTGACCATCAGGTCGTCGAAGCCGCCGGACTCGAGGCCGAGTGCGTTCTCGAAATCCTGTTGGTGACTCTTGACCAGGTCTGTGTCGATGAATCCGGGTAGCAGGGCATTGGCTCGGATTCCGTGGAAGCGAAGTTCGGCTGACAGGGTTTCGGTGAGATTGCGAACTGCTGCTTTGGCGGCGGCATAGCTACCGATCAACGGCGACCCGGTGGTCGACGAGATCGACGAGATGTTCACGATCGAACCGCCTCCGGATGCGACGAGCGCGGGTAGCGAATGACGGACGGTCAAGAACACTCCATCGAGGTTGACCGACATGACTTTCCGCCAGTCCTCGAACGAGGTCTCGATCAGCGGAGTCGTGGTGGCGATGCCGGCGTTGGGTACTACGACGTTCAGTCCGCCGAACTCGTCGACCGCCCTGGCGACGAGATCCTTGACCTGCTGTTCGTCGGTGACATCAGTGGTGACAGCGATAGCTCCGTCGATCGAGTCCGCCACTGCCTGTGCTGCGTCACCGTTGATGTCGGAGACTACGACGCTCGCGCCCTCCGCCCCGAATGCCCGGGCAATGGCGGCGCCGATTCCGGCACCTGCGCCGGTGACAATTGCAACTTTGTTCGCGAGAAGATCGGACATGTCAGCGTTCCCCTTCAGTTCTCGGTCGGGACGTAGAAAAGCAATTCGGGTCCGGTGTCGCCGGTAGTCGCGATGGCCTCGGACATGTCGAGAGTCCCGTCGCCCAAAGCACTTCCCAACGCCTGCGCCGTGCCCGCGAGATCTTCCGTGTCGAGTTGATAGATGCTCAGGTAGCGGCGCGCGGGCAATGCATCCTCGGGCAGCAACTGCACATCCGCCAGGAAGAATCGGGAGGCGGAGACAACTCCAGGCACTCGTTCGACGACCTGCGGAATATGCACGTCGTCGTACCAGCGGTTGAACGCGTCCTCCGAAGACGGATCGGCAGGGTGTACGTGTGCGACGAGAATCGCTGTGCTCATGGAGTTCCTCTTCAACTCGAAGTGCTTTGGATTCAGCATGTTTGGAAGGCGACAATATTCACCAGCGAGGCCACTGGTCGTGGCCGTGCCAGGCGATTCGATGGCCGCTCAAGCGACAACCCTAGGCAGGGATTGTGACCCGCGCCATATGCTCGGAGGTCAGAGTTGAGCTCCACATTTGTCCTCTCGGCACAAAACTCCGAGCAGAATCGGGCATTAGCGAAAGTCTCGCGACTTGGCTGTGACTCGCAGATCCATCAGCTGCATCCGGTCTGCCACGACAGTGACAGCGCCTTCCGCATTTTGCACCTTTCCTCGAATAAGCAACGCCGGCGCCGTATTTGCCAGTTTTCGGTACTTTGCCCACAACCCCACCGAACACACGACATTGACCATGCCGGTTTCGTCTTCGAGGTTGATGAACGTGACGCCCGCAGCTGTGGCCGGACGCTGCCGGTGTGTGACCGCTCCCCCTACCAGCACACGGTCGCCGTCCGGGATGTCGAGCAGCCTCGAAGCCGGCACCACGCCGAGCGCGTCGAGCTGTGGGCGAAGAAACTGTGTCGGATACGTGTCGGGAGATACTCCTGTCGCCCAGACATCCGCTGCCGCCAATTCGACGTCGCTCATGCCGGGAAGGGTGGGAGCTGTGACCGACGCACCGATACCGGGCAAGCGGTCCGGACGCTCCCCTGCCGCAGCGCCCGCAGCCCACAGCGCTTCTCTACGCGAGATGCCGAAGCTGGCAAGCGCGCCGGCAGTCGCCAACGATTCAGCTTGCGCGGTAGTCAGTTCCACCCGACCGGTCAGATCGAGAAACGACGTGAACGGTCCACCGAGGTCGCGCTGTTCGACAATTTTCTCGGCGAGCGCATCGCCGATGTTGCGCACTTCCCCCAGTCCCAGCCGAACCTCGAATCCACCTGCCTCGACGGTGGCATGCGCGAGGCTGACATTGATGTCTGCACCGTGTACCTGCACTCCGTGCCGGCGCGCATCGGCGACCAGGGACTGTGGTGAGTAGAAACCCATCGGCTGCGCTCGCAGAAGCCCGGCACAGAACGCGGCGGGGTGATGAAGCTTGAACCACGAGGAGTAGAAGACCAGTGCGGCAAAACTCTGTGAATGACTTTCCGGAAACCCGAAATTAGCGAATGCGTACAGCTTTTCGTAGATTCGGTCGGCAACCTCGTCGCCGATGCCATGTAGGTCTCGCATGCCCTGGTACAGCCTCGCTCGCAGTTGCTCCATCTTCTCGGTGGAACGTTTCGATCCCATTGCCCGACGCAATTGATCGGCCTCGGACGGCGTGAAACCCGCAACGTCGACGGCCATCTGCATCAACTGTTCCTGAAACAACGGAACCCCCAATGTGCGTTCGAGTGCCTTCTCGAGCGACGGATGGTCATAGGACACAGGTTCGAGTTTGTTGCGCCGGCGGATGTACGGATGGACTGATCCGCCTTGAATCGGCCCGGGACGGATGAGCGCGACTTCGACCACCAGGTCGTAGAAATTTCGAGGCTTCAGACGCGGCAGTGTCGCCATCTGCGCACGTGATTCCACTTGGAACACCCCTACCGAATCTGCCCGCTGCAACATCTCGTACACCGCTGTTTCCGACAGATCGAGATGCGCCAAATCGACTGTGATGCCTTTGTGTTCGGCCACCAGATCCATCATGTAATGCAAAGCCGAGAGCATGCCGAGCCCGAGTAGATCGAACTTGACCAACCCAGCGGCAGCACAATCGTCCTTGTCCCACTGCAGGACACTGCGATTGGCCATCCGCGCCCACTCCACCGGGCAAACGTCGGCGATGGGACGATCACAGATGACCATTCCGCCGGAGTGGATACCGAGGTGCCGTGGATAGCCTTCGATCTGCGCCGCCAGTTCGAGTACCGGACGCGGAATATCGGTATCCGCATTCTTGTCGATACCACCCCACCGGCCGACCTGCTTACTCCACGCATCTTGCTGGCCCTGCGAAAAGCCAAGCGCGCGGGCCATGTCCCGCACCGACGACTTTCCTCGATAGGTGATGACATTGGCTACCTGCGCGGCATACGTACGCCCGTATTTCGCGTACACGTGCTGGATCGCCTCTTCCCGGCGATCCGACTCGATGTCCACGTCGATATCCGGTGGGCCGTCGCGCTCGGGCGCAAGAAACCGCTCGAACAGCAATTTGTTGCGAACCGGATCGACGTTGGTGATGCCGATCGCGTAACACACCGCAGAGTTCGCAGCGGAACCCCTTCCCTGACAGAGGATGTCGTTGTTCTTGCAGAACGACACGATGTCATGCACGACCAGGAAGTATCCGGGAAAGTTCAATCCCTCGATGATGGCAAGTTCATGTTCGAGCTGTTTGTATGCCTTCGGTGCACCTTCCGGGGGTCCGTAGCGTTCCAGCGCCCCGACCATGGTCAGCTCACGCAACCACGACGCCTCGGTATGCCCGGCAGGAACGTCGAACGGTGGCAATTTGGGCGCGATGAGCTTGAGATCGAAAGCGCACTCACGACCAAGATCGGCGGCACCACTGACAGCCTCGGGATAGAGCGAGAACAGCGTCGCCATCTCCGCGCCGGACCGCAGGTGTGCTCCGCCGGTCGGAGCCAACCATCCAGCTGCCTCATCCAAGCTTTGACGCGCCCGCACAGCTGCCATTGCCATGGCGAGGCGTCGACGCGGAGGAGCGGCGAAGTGTGCGGCGGTGGTCGCCACCGTACGTAGTCCACGTTCTCTCGCCAGTTCTGCAAGAACGGCATTGCGCTCGTCGTCCTCCGCCAACCCATGATGAGTGAGCTCCACCGACACTCGCTCCGCCCCGAAACGCTCGACCAGATCCTGCAAGGCCTCCGCCGCGGCTTCGCGACCACCCGACGTCAAGGCTTGCCGCACATGACCTTTGCGGCACCCGGTCAGGATCTGCCAGTGCCCACCGGCGGCTTCGGTCAGCGCGTCGTAGTTGTACTGCAGTTTGCCCTTCTCACCGCCCGCCAGATGTGCGGCGGCTATCTCCCGCGAAAGACGGCGATATCCTTCCTGCCCACGGGCAAGTACCAGAAGATGCGTTCCACCGGGATCTGCCGTCCCAGTTCTGGGTACCGAATCGAGCGACAACTCGGCCCCGAACACGGTCCGCATTCCCCATTCACGCGCAGCCTCCGCAAACCTCACCACGCCGTAGAACCCGTCGTGATCGGTGACGGCAATCGCCTCGAGCCCGAGACGCACAGCTTCCTCGACCAGTTCTTCCGGCGGTGATGCGCCGTCGAGGAAGCTGAAGGCCGAGTGAGCGTGCAGTTCTGCGTAAGGAACCACGCCGGTGCCACGAGTGAGTTCGCCTGCGTGATACTCGCCGCGCTTTCGTGACCAGGCGGGACTGTCACTTCCGTCGCCCGGGAACAAATCCTCGTGTTCCACGCGGCCTGGCCGTCCGGACAGCACCCGTTCCATCTCGGACCACGTCGGCGGCCCATTTCCCCAACCCACACTGACCTCGCACCTGATCGAGCCGGCCGTCACGGGACGACCGACTGCTCGAGGATGCCGAAAGGGAAGACGCACCACATACATCGAACTGATGTTCGATGCAGATTCAGTCTGACAGGTCACTCACCCGCAGTCAACAGAGCGAATCTCAACCCTCACCGTCTCGTCACATTCAGATGTACGCATGTCTGCACTCCGTTCACTTTGGCCCCAGATCATTAGCGGCGTTCATAATCTCCATCCATACTGTTTCCAGGAGTACTACTCGTATGTCGTTCTCGCGCAACACACGTAGGTTGACGGCCGTCGCCGGCGCCGTCGCCGTTCTGGCCGCTGCCGGCTGCAGCAGCAGTGCCGACGAGGCAACAGGTTCGAACGGCACGACCGTCGATCGCGCCGCGACCGGCGAACTGTCCTCGAACGGTGGTGCTCGCCGCATCGACGGTGATCAGTCGGCTGCAGTGCGTGACGCCGTCAACGCTTCCGGCGCGAAGAACGTCATCCTCCTGATCGGGGACGGCATGGGCGACTCGGAGATCACCGCCGCGCGCAACTACGCCGAGGGTGCTGCTGGCAGCTTCGCCGGCCTCGACGCCCTGCCGATCACCGGCCAGTACACGCACTACGCGCTGACCAAGGACGGCAAGCCCGACTACGTCACCGACTCCGCTGCCAGTGGATCGGCATGGTCCACCGGCACCAAGACCTACAACGGCGCGATTTCCGTCGACATCAAGGGGCAGGCCCAGTCGACCGTCCTCGAGATCGCCAAGGCGAACGGCAAGGCCACCGGCAACGTCTCCACCGCCGAGGTACAGGACGCCACCCCCGCAGTGCAGGTCGCGCACGTCAGCGGCCGCAAGTGCTACGGACCCGAGGCGACGTCCAAGTCCTGCCCGGAGAACGCCATCGAGAACGGCGGCAAGGGATCGATCAGCGAACAGCTCCTCGACACCCGCGCCGACGTCACCTTTGCCGGCGGCGCCAAGTCCTTCGCTGAAACCGCGAAAGCCGGTGACTGGCAGGGCAAGACCCTCAACGAGCAAGCTGCCGCTCGTGGCTACCAGCTGGTGAAGAATGCCGCCGAGATGAACGAGGTCGGCAAGGCCGATCAGGACGCACCCGTGCTCGGGCTGTTCGCCGACGGCAACATGCCCGTCCGCTGGGAAGGCTCTGTCGCCACCCGCGACGGTTACCTGCAGCCCGCCGAAACCTGCGTCGACAACCCCAAGCGAACCTCCGACGTACCGAAGCTCGCGGACATGACGCAGAAGGCAATCGACCTACTGAAGGTCAACGACAACGGATTCTTCCTCCAGGTCGAAGGTGCCTCGATCGACAAGCAAGACCACGCAGCCAACGCGTGCGGTCAGATCGGTGAAACCGTCGACCTCGACGAAGCTGTGCAAAAGGCACTCGAATTTGCGAAGACCGACGGAGAAACCCTGGTCATCGTCACAGCCGACCACGCTCACACCAGCCAGATCGTCACCAACGTCAGCGCAGACGACATCGCCACCATCGCCAAGGACCAGAACATCCCGGTCGAGCGCGCCCAGGAAATCGTCTACCCCGGCCTGACCCGCAAGCTGACCACGAAGGACGGCTCGGAGATGACGATCAGCTACGGAACGTCCGAAGATCCGGCCGTCGAATCCGAAGGGCATACCGGAACTCAGTTGCGCGTAGCAGCTTTCGGTCCCCACGCGGCCAATGTCAGCGGCCTCACGGACCAGACCGACCTGTTCTTCACGATGACCGACGCGCTGGGACTCGACCGTTCCAAGGTCGCAGCTCACTGACCCGACCCGGTAAAAGCCTGGGTCCAGTCACACCAGAGCAGCCAAGGCGCGCACCCGGTCTTCGGGTGCGCGCTTCGGGCAACTGGTGCACTTACCTTCACCGGGCACCTCGTAAATCAGGCAGCACGACGCGCGCTGCGTGAATCTGCGTCGCCCGGATGCCACCGGTGTCAACGGATTAGAAACGCGCACAACACTTTCATTGCGGTCGACATCGACGAAACGCGGGACGGGAATGCCCGGGTTCTCACCGCGGAGAACATCGATCAGACCAGCAGCAAATGCACTTCCGCGCTCCCTCGCGCTACCGGCGGCGTCGAGGCTGCGATTGGCGATGGAGTCCGTCGCGATCGCCCACAGCGCCTGCTGCCGAACGCCGGACACCTCGGCGAGTACCTCGATCACGGGACTGAGTGAGCGGAGCATCGCGTGGCCCAACTCCGCCACACTCCGCGAGATCGGAATGACCGATCCGGCAGCAAACCCGCCCAGATAGCCGTTGTCACGCAAGAAGATCCGCCCACCGTTCAACGATGGATCGGCCGCGAACCCGGTGACCATTCCGGTTCCGATCGGAATGCCAGTCAGCGTGGAACTGGCCGAGTACCACCACAATGTGCCGTTCACTCGGCTGTCCGCACTCCCCCATCGCTCGGCCGTATCAGCGACACGTGCTGCCAACCACTGGGGGTCGGTCATCAACACCGCGGGCACCGTATCCGGATACGCGCTCAGGTTGTCGAAGAACGGCACCGCTAATGCCATACGGGCGTAGATCCCGGCTACCGATTCCGTCATGCCAGCCCCAATATCTCCATCCGCGGACGTACTCCGCGTTCGACTCGCGCCTTGATGCCGAAAACCTCGGCCAACAACGGCTCGTCCAACACCTCGACCGTAGACCCACACGCGCGGAGTTCACCTTCGGTGAGCACGGCAAGGTTGTCGCAGTACTCGACTGCCAACCGTAGATCGTGCATCGTGACCACAACCGCGAGCCCCGCCGACGCAAGTTCGGCGAGCAATTCCATCACGATCAACTGGTGACGAAGATCGAGATGATTGGTCGGCTCGTCCAGCAACAGAACCTTGGGCTGCTGAGCCAATGCGCGCGCTATCGAGACACGTTGCCGCTCACCACCCGACAGGGTGGACACGTCGCGTCCGGCAAGCTCGACCAAACCAACCTGCTCGATGCACCGGTCCACGATGGCGGTATCTCGCTCAGTGCTTCGGTCCAACCAGCTACGGTGCGGAGTTCGTCCGAGCGCGATCGATTCACGAACCGAAAGTCCTGCCGAGACAGTAGGTTCCTGGACGCTCGCCGAGATGGTTTTGGCGATGTCCTTACGCGAGAGCGTCGTCGAGTCGGCTTGATCGATCAGAACTGCGCCACCTGTCGGAGTCAAAGCGTTGTAGCAGCAGCGCAGCGCCGTCGTCTTGCCACTGCCGTTGGGTCCGACCAAGCCCAATATTTCACCGGACGTCACCGCGAAAGTGATGCCGCGCAGGACTTCGCGGTTGCCAAGCCGCGCCCGGGTCTCGACGAGTTCGAGCAGAGGCGCAGCTTCGGCGTCCTTCGGGAGTGTCTCTGTTCTGGCCTGTGTCACTGTTCTGGTCTGCGTCACTGTTCGAGCCTCCGATACTGCCGGTAAAGCATCCAGACGAAGATCGGTGCACCCACGAGGGCGGTGATCACTCCGACCGGAACTTCGGTGGATTGTGCCACCGAGCGCGCAGCGGTATCCGCGGCAACCATCGCGACGGCGCCCAGAAGGGCTGCAGCAGGGAGCAGTCGAATTGCTCTGGTGCCGACGATGAAACCGGCCAGATGTGGGATCAGGAGGCCAATGAATCCGATTCCACCGGCAACGCTGACTGCCGCGCCCGCCAGTACGGAGACCGCAAGCAAGGACAACACACGGAACCGCCGGACGTTCATACCGAGTGCAGCAGCCCCGTCGTCACCGGTCTGCAAGACGTCCATCCACCGCGAACTGAACAGAAGGGCTGTGCCGACGACGACCAGTGCGATCGTCGGGAAGATCAGCGTCGACCATCGCGCATCACCGAATCCGCCGGCAATCCAGTGCATCACCGACGTCACGTGCCGATCATCGGCCAACACCAGGATGCAAAAGGTGATGAGCGCCGAGAATATCTGGGCGAGCGCTACACCCACCAAAATGATCGCGGTCGGCTGCGGATACCGGCCGCCGATCAGCAGTGCGAGAAACAACGGGATCATCGCCCCGACGAATGCTGCGACCGGAATCGTGAAAACCCCGAGGAGGCCGGCGCCGAAACCCAGCACCGAGACGAGCACCACCATGAATCCCGCACCCGACGAAACTCCGAGCAGATACGGGTCGGCAAGAGGATTCCGTGTGACAGCCTGAGCAACAGCACCCGACATCGCCAAGGAAGCACCCACGACCGCAGCCGTGAGTGCACGTGGCAGGCGGGAGTCGATCACGATCGACTCCCGCGCCGCGGTCCACCACGTTTCGAAAGTCCCTGGCGCCAAACGGGCTCCGACTATCGCCCAGACGTCACCGACGGGAATGCGAACCGATCCCAAGGAGACGGCCAACCCCAGGACGATCGCCAAGGCGACCGCCAAGCCGACAAGTAGGGCGCCGTACCCGTAACGCGTGCGGGTCACTTCGCCGCGTCAGCGCCCGGATGGAAGGCCGTCGCGATGGTCTGTGCCGAACGCACCAACCGTGAACTCTCGAACAGGTCCGCGAGAGGAACCACGACGAACCGGTTCTGCTGCACAGCAGGGGTGGTCGCCATCAACGGCTGGGCGCGGAGGAAGTCGATCTTCTGCTCGGCGGTCTTGTCTCCGTAGTCGATGACCACGATCGCCTGGGGTGCACGCTCGGCAACAGCTTCCCACGATGCGTCGATGTAGGGCTTTGTCCCTTCGGCGAAGATGTTCGAGACGCCGGAGTATTCCGCGACCAATTGACCGACGCCGACTCCGCCGATAGTCGTCGGAACCTGGTCACCACTGTCGTAGAAGAAGGTCGGTACCGGCGCCGCGTCTCCGACCGAAGCGCGGACGGAATCGAGACCATCGCTGATCTCCTCTGCGACCTCGCGGGCGGAATCTTCGACGCCCAGGACTCGACCGAGTTGCGTGTAGTCGTTCTCGAGCAATCCGATGTCGGGGAAACCGGTGCCACAGTATTCCGAGAAGAGGAAGGTGTTGATTCCGCGCTCGCCGAAAGCGTCTCGGGAACGGCCTTGCTTCTCGTTGAAGGCACTGGTCATTCCTCCGACCACGAAGTCCGGATCGACGTCGAGGACCTGCTCCATGCTGGGGAACGTATCGGAGAGGCTGGGAATCTTGTTGAATACATCGGCGGTCTCCGCAGTTGGCGGGTTGTCGCTGTACGCCCGACCGACGATCCGGTCACCCGCACCGATTTCGATGAGCGCCTCGGTGACATGCCCGTTCAAAGACACGATGCGCTGCGGCGGCGAGTCGAAGGTCATCTCTCGATCGCAGTTGGTCACGGACACAGCCTGTGCGAAGGATTCCGCAGCAGACGCGGACTCTGATTCCTGGCCTTTGGAACAACCTGCCGAAACAAAGGCGACCGCGATGAGAACAGCGGCGGCGCGGGACGGGGAGAACTGAAGTGACACGGGGACCTCGTAAGGGCTCTGAGCCACGAATGAGAATCCGACAGACAACTCCGCCCGCACACTGATACTCGGCCAGAGCTCCTGCTGGACTTCCTTTTCGTAGACCACGACGAATGGATGTCGCACACCGCGCGGTGGGTAATCGGGCTTGCCGACGCTCGGTGACTACCGAGAATCGACCTACCGTTGCGGGTCAGCGCCGGATTCGGACCGGCTTCCCCCACACACGTGGCTTGCAAGTGCTTCGAGCAGTATGCATGACGTTTCCGATTCAAGACCAAACGCCCACTACAGTCGATCTGGCCAGACGCCCCCACACACCGGAGTTGATACATGACACGCTGGGCCCAAACCGTCGTCGCCCGGAAATGGTGGGTACTGAGCCTCGCGGTTCTGATAGTTCTCATCAGTGGGGTGTGGGGACTCGGAGTGTTCGGCAAGCTCAGCCAGGGCGGCTTCATCGATCCGGGCAGCGACTCCGCGAAGGTTGCGGACATCATCGAAGACAATCTCGGACCGCAGACCCCGGACATCATCGCGATCTACTCACCCACAGACGGTAAGACCCTCGACGACATCGGGCCGGCAGTGACGGCCGCCGTCGACCAGTTCAAAACGGAAGTGCCGACCGCGTCGGTGAAGTCGTATTGGGGAACGGACGCCGCGGCCAAGGCCAGTCTGCTCTCGAACGACGGATCCATGGCGGCCGTTGCGATCACGTTGGCACCGGACTCGGGCGTCACACCTGCTACTTTCGCCGATCTCTTGCCGAAGCTCGAAGTTGAAGGTGCCGAGGCACAATTCGCGGGTAACACCGTCGTCGGCGTCGCGTTCAACACCAAGCTGGAGAAAGACCTGGTGGTCGCCGAAGCCATCGCCATTCCGATCACTCTGGTGCTGCTGGTCTTCATCTTCGGCGGCGTCGTCGCTGCGGCGGTTCCGGTGTTCGTGGGTGTACTCAGTGTCTTGAGCGCCTTGGCGGTTCTGCGAGTCCTCACGCTGATCACCGATGTGTCTTCGTTCTCGATCAACGTCGCTTCTCTTCTCGGGTTGGGACTTGCAATCGACTACGGACTGTTCGTGGTCGGTCGGTTCCGTGAAGAACTGAATTCGGGCTCGGACCCGGGAGCGGCTGCGCAGCGGACAGTTCTGACCGCGGGTCGCACCGTCATGTTCTCGGGTCTGCTGCTGATCTGCGCGTTCAGCGGCATGCTCGTTTTCCCGCAGGCCGTCATCCGGTCTTTGGGTTTCGGTGCGATCGCAGCAGTACTGAGCGCGGCGGTTCTGTCGCTGACCGCTGTGCCTGCGCTGCTTGCCATTCTGGGGCATCGCATCAACGCCCTGACGTGGCGCAAGGATGCGGCGCAACGCGGCGAGGAACGCTCGCGCAAGTTCTGGGGCCGCGTCGTCACGTGGGTGATGAAGCGTCCGGTCGCGGTCTCGGTGACGATCGTGGCCGTGCTGCTCGTGATGGCCTCGCCGCTGCTCGGTGCCCGTTTGGGAGAACTCTCGTACACCGCACTCCCGGACAACGACCCCGCTCGCGTCGCAATGGACACGTTGGTCAACGACTTCCCGCAGACCGGCAACGGCGCGACGATGATCCTTCAGGCCGAGGACGGGAACACTCTCACCCCGGCCGAAGGTGCAGCGATCGCCGAGTCCGCCGGTCAGGTCGAGGGCATCGGTCAGGCGACCGTCGTCGCGAGCACCAATCAACTCATCGCGGTTCAGGCTCTCTACAGCGAGGGCTCTACGCCCCAATCACAGAGCACCGCAGTGACAGATCTGCGTGCGATCTCCGCTCCCGACGGAACAGTGCTGCTTGTCGGTGGCGGTCAAGCCATGGTCGACGACGGCAACAACGCCGTCCTGCACTGGTTGCCGGTGATGATCCTCATCATGGTCGGATCCACCTTGATCCTGTTGTTCCTCGCGTTCGGTTCGGTGGTCCTGCCCATCAAGGCGGTACTGATGGCCGCGCTGAGCCTCGCGACCACCTTCGGAGTCCTCACCTTCGTCTTCCAGGACGGTCACGGCGTCGAACTCCTCGGGGTCAGTCAAACTCCGCTGGAGGCGACGTTCGTCGTGCTCATCCTGGCGGTGGTGTTCGGATTGTCCACGGACTACGAGGTTTTCCTGATGTCCCGGATGGTCGAGGCCAAGAACGCGGGAGCGACGACGGAGGAAGCAGTCAAGTTCGGAACCGAACGCACCGGCCGAATCGTGACGGCCGCCGCCCTACTCCTGATCGTGGTGACGGGGGCATTCGCGATGTCCGGGTTGTCGGTGATGAAGTTCCTGGGCGTCGGCATGATCGTCGCGCTGATAGTCGACGCGACCATCATCCGCATGTTGCTCGTGCCCTCGCTGGTGAAGTTGATGGGCGAAGCGAACTGGTGGGCTCCGGCCTGGATGAAAAAAGTTCACGCGAAGGTCGGCATCGGCCACTGATTTCGGGCCACTGATCACGCACTAGTGGATTTCCCTGATCGGGCAGTCGTCCTCGAGGATGACTGCCCGATCGCCTAAATCGCTCCGCAGGGCGATGTTCTCCGAAGCTGATTTCGTCAGACTTGGAGCATGACAATTTTCGAATGGATCCTTGCAATCCCCGCTCTTGCACTTGCCGTCGCGTTCCTGTTTTCGGGAATCATCACTGCGGGCATCGACTTCGACACCGAGGATGGCGTCATGACGCACTGATGTCCGGTTCCCTCTAGCCGTCGATCTTACTTTGGAGTAAGTTACCGACCATGGCCACATACATCGTCACTGGCGGTACCGGGTTCCTCGGACGAGCTGTACTACCGCTCCTGCTCGAGCATGATGAAACTGCTCAAATCCACGTGCTGGTCAGAGCGGGTTCTGTCGCAAAACTCGAAGCACAGGTGTCGGCAATTCCCGGCGGCGATCGAGTGCTTCCGCTCGTTGGCGATCTGACCGAGCCCGAGCTGGGCATCGACTCTCCCCCGCCGGCCGACCATGTCCTTCACCTCGGCGCGATCTACGACATCACGGCCGGAGACGAGCAGGCTTCGACGAATGTCGAGGGCACACGCTCCGTGGTCGAACTTGCTGCAAAGCTGGGAGCCACCCTTCATCACGTGTCATCGGTTGCAGTCGCAGGCGACTATCCGGGCACGTTCAGTGAGACCGATTTCGATTGCGGCCAAGGCTTTCCGACGCCGTACCACCGAACCAAGTTCGAGGCCGAGAAGCTCGTTCGAGAACGAGAAGGCCTCACCTGGCGTGTTTATCGGCCGTCTGCCGTGGTCGGCAACTCCGTCACCGGAGAGATGGACAAGATCGACGGACCGTATTACTTGTTCCCAGGTCTGACGCTACTCGCGAAACTACCTGCAGCACTACCTGTCCCGATCCCCAACCTCGGGGCGACCAACGTGGTGCCGGTCGACTATGTGGCCGCTGCCCTCGTCGAGTTGATGCATGTGCCCGGCCGTGACGGCGAAGCATTCCATCTCGTCAATCCGAAACCTCAACCGGTACGCGAAATCTATGCCGGCCTCGCCAAGGCCGCCGGAGCGCCGCGGCCCGCGCTCAGCCTGCCGGGCGTGATCGCCAAACCCTTTGTCTCGCCATTGCCGATGGACTCGGCAGAATCGGCACGAAAAGTCTTCCTCGATCGCATCGGCATGCCTGCAGCGTTGCTCGACAACATGACGATGGCGCCGACCTTCACCTCCGAGAGAACCGTTGCCGCCCTCGCCGGATCAGGCCTGACGGTCCCCGAGTTCGGCTCCTACTCGACGGTCTTGTGGAAGTACTGGCGCGCAAACCTCGATCCCAATCGCGCACGTCGCAACCATCCCGAAGGACCACTGGTCGGTCGGATAGTCCTGATCACCGGTGGCTCGTCCGGAATCGGCAAGGCCTCTGCCATCGCCGCCGCCCAGAAAGGCGCCACAGTTCTCCTGATCGCACGCCGCACCGACGAACTCGATGCCGCGGTACAGGAGATTCGATCAACCGGAGGCAAAGCGTTCGGTTATCCCTGCGACATCACCGACGACGAGTCGGTCCAGCACACGATCAAAAGCATTCTGACAGAACATGATCACGTGGACATGTTGGTGAACAACGCCGGCCGATCCATTCGGCGCGGCATTTACCATTCCACGGATCGTTTCCACGACTACGAACGAACGATGGCCGTGAACTACTTCGGCGCTGTGCGATTGGTGCTCGCATTGTTGCCCACCATGCGTTCTCGCCGCTTCGGTCACATCGTGAACATCAGCAGCGCGGGAGTCCAGGCGGCAACCCCTAGATTCTCGGCCTACGTGGCGAGCAAGGCCGCCCTCGACGGTTTCTCCGACGTAGCTGCCTCCGAAACCCTGGCGGACGGAATCACTTTCACGACCATCCACATGCCGCTGGTCGAAACGCCGATGATCGCTCCGACCGGCGAATACAACAACGGCCCGATCACCAGCCCGGAAAAGGCTGCGGCAATGGTGATCCGCGCGCTGATCGAACGCCCCAAGCGCATCGACGTGCCACTGGGCACTCTGGGTGATCTGGGAACCTTGTTCGCACCGCACACCAAGGACCGGATTCTCAACCAGATGTACCAGGCCTTCCCTGACTCCCCGGCGGCAAAGGGGCAGGTAGACAAAGAAACTACGTCAGACGTTTCGGCAACACCGTCGCGTCAGCGCCATTCACGCTCGCGCATCCGCAAACTCGGCCGACGCGCCGCCCGACTCGTGCCCGGAACGCACTGGTGACCGGTGGTGTGACTTCGCCTCGTAGCGTGTTGGCCACCGCAAGGGATCTGCAGTGCTAGTCATCAGAATCTATCCTGACCATGGCCATCCCAGTTCACTATGGCCGTCGAAGGAATTGATTGTCGTCCCGCCGCAACGGTTCCCGCAGGCATACGTTCTCCCGAGCCAAATGGGGATCGACGACGAACTCGGAGAGAAGATACTGGCGTGGACTGATCGCTTCCAAAAGTTCTTTGTGACCGAGATCGACGGCTTCGCGATGCGACCGAGGTGGCGTCCAGGGATCAACGTTTTCGACTGGTACGACGAGGGCTATCGGATCGTGGGCGAACTTCGCGCACGGTTTCCGGACGTGCACGTCAAACCTGAATTTGCCCAGTACGTCTTTTCGGTCAACGAGCGTCGGGAAAGCATGGGGCTTGTGCCGGTCAGCCTTCCGAACGAACCCAAGGCCGGGCATATAAGCATCACTGAACTCCTGCACCCCAAGTGAGTTTCAGAGCCATGGCGATGAGTGCGATCGATACTGCGGCAGTGATCGAGTTTTCCCATCCGAGGGCGAAGTAAACCGCGGAAGAATCGAAATCCACTGCCTTGCAATAGGCTATGGGAAACGGGATCCAGGCCCATCCTGTTTCTTCGAGTAATCCGATTCCATACGAACTTGATCTACAAAGCTCCGATGCGGACGCTGGGAACCCCCAACGTGAGGCCACTCCGAAGCTCACGATCAATCCAAGAACACCGACGACCAGCATGAGTGCGCAAATATTGAGAGTACGTGACTTTTCTCGGGGTGAAGTCATTGGCACACAGTACTTCGGCTTTCCGTCAGTTCGCTGACACTGCACATTGTTCCGAATGCGAGATCAATTAGCTGACGACCCTGCGGATCTCGCTCTCGGAGGCATTGGCGCCCGTGCAGACAACAGCAACGCGCTTGTCCGCGAAGGTGTTCGGATGTGCGTAGACCGCAGCAAGTGCGGCCGCACCGGCGCCCTCACTCAAAGTGTGTGCGTCGAAAAGGAGAGCCCGCTGCGCGAGGGTGATGTCATCGTCCGTGACGAGCAAGAAACCACCTAGCCGTTCTCGCATGACGCGTTGAGTCAATGCGAATCCGGCCCCGGTCGCGAGCCCTTCGACACGAGTGGCGTTCGGGCGCTCGACACAGGTGCCGGAAGTCCACGAGTCGTGCGCCGCTCGTGCGGCCTCCGACTGCACCGCGAACACCTCCAGGTGCGGTGCAAGCGCACTGGCGACGAGGCAAGCGGCCGCCGCACCACTGCCACCACCGACGGGGACGACCACTGCGTCCAGATCTGGCTGCTGCTCGACGAGTTCGACGTACGCCGTGGCAACACCGGCGAGGATTGCCGCCTCATTGGCGGCGCTGACGAGACGCAGTCCGTCACGTTCGCTGATGAACTCTGCGTGAGCGCGTGCCTCGTCGAAGTTTGCGCCGTGCTCGATGAGCTCGGCCCCAAGCATGCGGACAGCGTGAGCCTTGACCGGATTCGCCCCAGCCGGCATCACAATTACGCACCGCACGCCCGCATCCGCTGCGGCATACGCCAGGGACTGAGCATGATTTCCCGTCGAGTAGCCGATGATGCCTCGGGCCCGCGTCGGCTCATCGAGTCCAGCCACCAGGTTCAGTCCACCGCGGACCTTGAACGCACCTGTGGGTTGCACGTTCTCATGTTTGACGAACAACTGGCTGCACGAGCCCGCTCCCAAGGTCGGGTGCGATATCAGGGGCGTGACCGGTAGGTGGCGTCGGACAACCTGACTTGCACGCTGAATGTCCGCCCATGTGGGTGGTTGTAGCCCGGTTGTTGCCGCGAGATCAGGTGCCTGTGCCATGTGGATCACCCTGTCAAACACTGATTCATAGGTCTAATACATGTTTTCGTCGAAAGCATCGAAATCCTCTATGATTTCGTCATGCTCGATCTAATTAGGCTGAGGGTCTTGGTCGCTGTCGCGCAGGAAGGATCGGTGACAGCCGCCGCCGATTCGCTCGGTTACGCGCAGCCCTCCATCAGTCACCACCTTCGACAGCTCGAATCGGAAGTCGGAGTTCCGCTGTTCCAGCGAGCCGGTCGTGGGCTACGTCTGACGGATGCCGGTGCGGTACTGGTTCGGCGCGCCACGGAAATTCTCGGTCACGTCGACGCTGCCGTAGCCGAAGTCGAAACGTACGCGGGACTGAGGGCGGGGCGGGTACGACTTGCCGCATTCCCGTCAGCCCTGGCGAGTTTGATTCCGCAGGCGATGGCAGCGTTCACGTCCCAGTACCCCGACGTGTCCATCAGCCTCGTTGATGCAGAACCACCCAAAGCACTTGCAATGCTTCGTAACAACGACGTCGACGTAGCTGTCGTTTTCGCACACGCGGATACCCCGGATGTGGGGCTGAAGCACGTCACCCTAACGACGTTGCTGGACGATCCGTTGTACCTGATCACCTCTGCGCGGAATGCAGATGCCGCCAACGAGATCACGGACTACGCCGGTGAGACCTGGATTGCAGGCTGTCCGAGCTGCCGCGCCCACCTTCTCACCGCCTGCAATCGAGCTGGGTTCGTTCCACGGATCGAGTTCGAGACCGACGACTACGTCGCGGTCCAAGCGCTGGTCGCCTCCGGAAGCGGAGTCAGCACCCTTCCCGCCCTCGCTCTCCATGCACATCAGAACCCGGGTATCCGCGCACACCGCATTCGCGGCGAGCGACGCACTGTCTCCGTCGCAACCTTCGGGAAACCTCCGCTCGCTCCTGCCATTGACGCGTTCGTCAGCACCCTGGCGGCGACATCCGACTCCGTGCGTGAGCGGTTCGAATTGGATGGGCACCTGTAGGCGATGAGATCACGGCTGCACCGCACTACCCAGTCAGTGATGGCCTGCCGACAACCGCGACGATCAGCGCGGCAAGTTCACCTTTGGCGCCCTCGGGCGAGAGCACTCCGACGACCGCCGCGTGCGAGAGGGCCTCTGCAGCACCGAATATCGCAGTCATCGATGATTGTCCAAGCCCGTCGGCACTGAAAGGAGCCAGCACCTCGCGACAACGCTCTGAATAGGCGCGTTCCGACTCGCGCTTGACCTGCTCCAGCTCGGGCGAGCCCTCCAGCGCTGCAAGCACTCCCGTCAGTTCACGCCCCTGTGCCAGTGAACATCCGACATAGGAGTCGGCGATGGCATTCGCCCGCCCGTTCACAGACTCCTCCGCAGCTTCGAGGTATTCCCCGAGCATCACCGTCTGACGATCGTCGAATTCCTTGAAGAGGGCCGCCAACAGCGCAGCGCGGGAGGCGAAATGGCTGTAGACGACCGGCTTTGCAACGCCGGCACGTTCAGCCAACCGGCCGAGGGTCAGCGCATCCGCGCCCTCCTCTCGCACCAGTGCCCACGACACCTCCACGAGTTGTTCGTACCTGTCGGCTCGCGACAGTCTCGTTCGTGCCATCGGACACCTCCTTGCGCTATATACCAATAGTAACCTACTCTTAGTACATAAGCGCACCATCTACCGAAGGAACGCTCATGACCACACTCGTCGTAGTCTCCCACTCCGATCCACAGTCACTTACCCAGCTTGTCGCCCGTTCTACCGCCGACGCGATCCGCGACCTGGGCGGCGATGTCGACATCGCGGACCTACATGCCGAGAATTTCGATCCCCGATTCTCCAAAGCCGATGTGAACCTGTTCCGCGGCAAGGGGACTCCCCCGGCCGACGTTGTAGCCGAGCAGGACCGAATCGATCGAGCAGACGATCTGATTCTCGTGTTTCCGATGTACTGGTGGTCGATGCCCGCACTACTCAAAGGTTGGATCGATCGAGTCTTCGTCAGCGGATGGGCGTACGAGTTCACCCCGGGAAGCGAATTCGTGAAGAAACTGGACCGACTCACGGTCCACCTGATCCCTGTCGCGGGTGACGACGCGGAAAGTTTCGAACGCCACGGTGTGTACGAGGCCTTCCGGACACAGATCGAGCGCGGCATCATCGAATACTGCGGCGCCACACTGGGATCGACAACATTCGTTCACGAGTCGGACACGAAGAGCCGCGATACCCTCGCCGCAGAAATCCAAGACCTCAGCGAAAGCATCGCTGCCCGTGTCGCCTACCCTGCGACCGTGGCTTCCCGTTGACGGTCAGACATCGGTCAACTGACGCTTGACCGGCCCGTGACTGCCCAGTAGCGAAGCGTATCCCCCGTATGACCGAGGTTGCGCGACAACTGATCAGCTGGGCGCACGCTGTCGAGTAGACCACCACACCCTTCGATTGCCTTACGTGAACCCGCGTTCGTTTCGTCGCAGGTAATCAGGACGCGACTGAGCCCCACCGGGTCGCCTGCATACGTGAGCACTTCCCGCAGAGCAGCCGACGCTAAACCTTTCCGGCGTTCCGACGGCCTGACCCCATAGCCGATGTGACCACCGACATCGGCCAAGAACTCATTCAAGCTGTGCCGCAACTGGATAGCGCCGAGATACCTGCCGTCTCGAACGATCCACCAGTTGGTTGCCGGGACAATGTCGGGCCCCGGCACTGCCTCTGGCTGCGCCAACAACTCCTGCACCCACTGCCCGAATCCATCCCGGGAGGCAAGATCGAGATCTAGACGTTGCGCAACTCCCAATGCCGAACCGGGCTGGTCCACCTGCGGTCCGCCCCACTCGTCACGCGACTCCAACCAAGACGCCCACAAGGCCTCGTCAGGTGCAACCAGATCGACAGTCATAGCTGCGATGCTACTTCGTACCTGCAACGGTGCCGCCATTCCACCGAACCGCCGCTGCCCTAAGTCCCGAATCCGCTTGTCACGCCAGCAGACTGTGGATCTGATGGAGTCCGTATCCTCTGCGCCACCTGCCGGCCCATGTGATCGCATTCATCGAGACTGATCGTATGGAACCGACGAGGGAATCACAGTTCTCGAATCGACGTGACGACAACTGGCCTGACCGGTTTGGGCGCCGCGCCGCAACTCGGTGGACGCGGCGCGAGTTCGGAGACCGCCGTCTCGACCACCCACCGCCGTCCGTCCACATGTGCGACGACGCATGTCCCGTCACTGGCCTGCTCGATGACAGCCAAATCGTCGATTCCGCAGCTGATTTGTTGTCGTACAGCAACTTCCGAAGCCTGCCCCGCAGGAGACCAGCAACTCCGTCCACGCAGGCCTGGCAAATGGACCTGATCTCGGGAAGCCACCTCCACGGCCGTGACACTCTCACCAGCGGACAGACGGCCGTACGTATTGCCGCTCGGCAGCAGGATCATCGACGGCGCAAATCGATGCCCGCCAGTATGCGAACACTCCCACACCTGGGGTCCGAAGGACGACATCAGCGCTGCGGCAATCGGCCTGCCGAACACAGCGCAGCATTGGTCCCGCTTACCGTGCGCACAAACCAAGACGACTGGCTCGTCCACCGATTCGCCCAATCCTGGTCGAGGGCCGTCGAGTAGCGCGAAATCCATGTCGAGCAGATCAGCCGGTGAATCGATGCGCAACCGTTCGCACCACGAGTCGCTCGGATCGGAGCGCGCGAGCAAGACCGTGTGCCCATCAGTCAGCGGATCGGTGCGGCCTGGTCGCCGAATGAACATGATTCGTACGTCGGCAGCATCAGCTCGCCGACTCAGCTCGGCGGCAAGCTCCTCCCCCAAGGCCGTACCGTCCAGCACGTCACGACCCCAAGCGGCATTGAATTCGAGGCATACCCAACCCCGCACGACGGCAGCGCTGCCTGCCAACGGTTCGTCAACAGCAGACAGCGCGGAACAGGTCTCGGCTTCGATCACGAGCCCTATTGTGTCAGCCACGTTGAAAGTCGATCAGCCATCCCAGTCAGCTCAGTAGAACTTCTTGCCCTCCGCGAGTTGGTTCACGAACTTCTCGATCCGCCTGGCGCGTGTCTCCGGACGCTTTGCCTCCTGCAGTCGGTACGCGATGGTGAATCGATTCGTGGAATTGAGCGTCGCGTAGAACTCGCGAGCCTGCGGGTTTTCCGCAAGCGCATCGAGAAAGTCCGTCGGGACCTCGGCCTTGGCTGCTCCCTCGTACGCGCGATCCCAGCGACCGTCGGCCTTGGCCTTCTCTATCTCAGCGATGCCGGATGGCTCGAGAAGTCCCGCAGCGTCAAGGCGGGCGACTATCTCGACGTTGCGTTTGGACCACGGACTCCGCGCAGTGCGACGCGAAAACTTCTGCACGAAAAAATCGTCGTCGATTCGCCGGGAGAGGCTGTCGATCCAGCCGAAGCACAGGGCAACGTCCAACGCTTGGTCGTAGTCGATCGAACTGTGTGACGAGGTCTTCTTGGCCATTCTCAGCCAAAGCCCGGGGACCGCCTCGTGGTTCTCGCACAGCCATCGACGGAACTCGTCTCCGTCAGCGAAGTATTCGGTACCGAGTTCGACTGCCATCAGTGCTCCTCATTTTCGCGATACCCATACTCTGACAAAACCCTGCGACAAATATCCGAAAGTTCCGAGTGCGAGTACCCATTTGGCAATACTGACCGTCGAGGCGGCGCGAACCCTCGAGTCGGTGATGCTGTCGCGATGATCGAGGAAATGGAGGCCGACCACGTTCTCGACATAATCGCCCGCCGCCGACAGCACCGGCGCTACGGCAAGCGCACGCCGAGTTGCGGCCGAAAGGGGAACCCGCTCTCCGAGCCGCTTGCCTGCGGACCGCAAAGCCATCGCGTAGATCGCGGGATGTACGAAGTCCGGGTAGTAGTGACTACGAAATCGCGCCGTGGCCTCCGCATCCATGGAGTCCAAGATCTCGAGGTACCGACGAGCGGAAAACGCCGTCTGCACTTCCAATACCTTAGGAGCCACCGGCCCGAGTAAACGCGCAATGTTTGCTTGTGAGACAACAAAAGCGGTGGTCCACAGTGCCATCGCCTTCGCGGAGCCGGTTGGTGCCATGCCACGATCGTGCCATCTTCGAACAACAGAACGGGATGACCCGACGGAAAAGCTCCACAAAATATGCGTGAGGTTGTAAAAAGCGGGCATCCCGTATCGATCATCGGTCCGATAGCGGGGAGCGCGCATGTCGCCCAAGTCCAACCCGACTGTTCTGTTCATCCACGGACTCTGGATGCACCCGACCACGTGGGATCCCTGGGCGCAGGTTTTCAACGCGCAGGGGTACTCCACGATGGCACCCGGATGGCCAGGGGATGCGTCCACGGTGGGTGAGACGCGCGAACACCCGGAGGACATCGCGGGACACGGCATCGACGACGTGACGGATCACTACGCCAAGGTGATCGCTGATCTCGACGAACCACCGATCGTGGTCGGGCATTCGTTCGGAGGTTTGATCGCGCAGAAACTGCTGGGCCAGAAGTTGGCGACCGCGGCAATTGCCATCGACCCCGCTCAGCCCAAAGGTGTGTTGAAACTTCCTCTCGTTCAGCTTGGAAGCGTGTTCCCTGTCCTGTCCAACCCCGGCAACTACCGGAAGGCTTACTCACACAACAGAAAATCGTTCCACAAGTCCTTCGCCAGCGCCGTGTCCCAGGACGAGTCCGACGCCCTGTTCGAGCAGTATGCAATTCCCGCCCCCGGACGGCCGTTGTTCGAGGCAGCACTCGCAAACTTCGCGCCCCACAGCCCCGCTGCAGTGGATTTCAACGCCCGCCGCGGCCCCCTCCTGATGATCGGCGGCGGTAAGGATCGCACAGTACCGAAGGCCAGTTCGGACAGCTCGTTCAAGAAGTACGCCAAGGCCCCGACGATCAACGAATACAAGGTATTCGGCGACCGAGGTCACTCGCTGACCATCGACCACGGTTGGCGTGAGATCGCCGATTACAGCCTTGCCTGGCTCGACAAGCAGGGCATGAGCCCGCCACAAGGCAAGCACGAAAGTCAGTCCTAGCCGAACGCTTGAAACCGACGCCGGTACACCTGGGGCGAGATTCCGAGATGAGTCGAAAATGCTCGTCGTAGGGATTCCGAACTGCCGAATCCCGCCAACTGCGCGGCTTCGGTCACCGAGTGGCCGGCATCGAGGAGCGCCTTCGCAGAGTCGAAACGGATCAACTCGACGTATTTGGCCGGCGTCGTCCCTAATTCTTCGCGAAAGAGCCTCGTCAGATGACGCGGGCTCAGGTGTGCCAGGGCAGCCAGTTGCTCGACCGAATACTCCCCCGCCGGATCGGCCGTGACGGCGTCGACCACTTCTCGCAGCGCAGGGACCCGAGGCCGAGGCCCACTGAGCGAGGGCGAAAACTGTGACTGTCCGCCTGGACGCTGGAGAAATACCACCAGAAGTTGTGCGACGCGTCGAGCCATTTCTGCACCATGATCACGCTCGAGCAATGCGAGCGCGAGGTCGATGCCGGCGGTCACACCCGCAGACGAGAACACCGCGCCATCCTGAATGAAGATGGCGTCAGGAACCACCGTGATCTGTGGATAGGCGCGCGCCAGCGTTGCCGTGTGTTGCCAATGTGTCGTTGCGCGGCGTCCGTCGAGCAATCCACTCGCCGCAAGAATGAATGTCCCGGTACAGATCGAGGCGACCCGGCCCGAACGCCCCGCCAGATCGCTTGCTGCCTCGCGCAGTTCCGGACTCACCGGCGTCGACGGGAACACGTCTCCACCCATGACCAGCAACGTGTCGAAAGAACCGGAATCTACAACGTCACGGTCGACCGGAATGCGCATCCCGGTCGACGAGTCGACATCGTGTCCACCTACCGAGCAGATCACCAACTCGTAGTTCGCCCCGCCGCGATTGGCTTCCGCGAACACCTCACTCGGACCTGCGACGTCGAGCAGTTTGACGCCGTCGAACACCAGGACGGCAACTCGATGCACTGCGGTCACGATGCGCTCTCCTTCGTCCTGATCTGTGGACAGTATGGCCGAGATCAGGGTGCGCCCGCGGGCGTGCTCGACCGACACTGGGATAGACCGAGAAATTCGCAGCAACGACGAGCAGAGCAGGTACCGATGACCACGATCATTGCCGGTGTGAAAATCCCCGATTCGAAGATGGCTGCCGACGCCACCGAGCTGGTACGAGATACGGCGTCCGAGTTACTGTTTCACCACTCGCGACGTGTCTTCCTCTTCGGATCGCTTCAAGGAGCGCGTCTGGGTCTGCAGGCCGACCCCGAATTGCTCTACGTCGGCGCCATGTTCCACGACCTGGGGCTCACCGCGAAATTCCGGGACAGTACGTCACGTTTCGAATTGGACAGCGCCGACGAAGCGCGGCGATTCCTCACCGGCTACGGAGTCGACGAAACCGACATCCGCACAGTGTGGGAAGGCATCGCTCTGCACACGACGCCCGAGATCCCCTCCCGATTGGAACCCGAAATCGCCTTGGTGACAGCGGGTGTGGAGACCGACGTACTCGGAATCGGATACAGCGAACTCGACCAGGCCGACATTGACGCCGTCACCGCGGCTCACCCGCGCCCGGATTTCAAGAATCAGATCTTGAAGGCTTTCACCGAAGGCTTCAAGCACCGTCCCGAAAGTACATTCGGGACGGTCAACGCTGACGTACTCGAACATTTTGTGCCGGGATTTCGGCACATCGATTTTGTCGAGGTCATCCAGAACTCGGCTTGGCCCCAATAGAATTCGCTGTCATTTGGCCGCCTCACTCATCGCAGCGGCATCTTCCGCCCCGAACTTTTCCTCGAGGGTCTCCGGCGAATAGTCGAGGTCGATCTCGGCGACGTCGCGCCCGCGCGCGGACTCGATCGCCGAAAGTCGGCGCTGCGCACGGTCTGCGGCGTACTCGAGGAACTCCTGATTGTCCAAACCGAACGGCTGCACCTCGAATTGATCGTTGACCCAGTTGATCATTCCGAGTGCCATGGGCATGAGTTCACCCATCCGCTGCTGGACGACGTCCCAGTTGTGATCGTCGGCAGCTACGTGCCTTCGGCAGGTGAACGTCCCCCAAGCCATGTGCCGTCGCTCGTCGTCACCGATCTTTCGCACCAATTGCTGCATGCCAGGCAGGATTCCGCGCGTCGCACAGACTTTCTGCCAGGCGTAGTAGCCCGTCAACGCCAAACTGCCCTCGATGACGTGGTTGTACGTGACGCTGGCACGCACCTGGTTGACCGGACTCGGATCCGTCTCGAGAATGCGTAGCGACGAAGGCAACTCCTCGTAGAACAGTTGCCGGTAGTACGGATTGTCAGCGACGTAGGAATGCAGATCGCTGGTCAATCCCACTTCGTCCATCCACAGCCGAAAGACCTGGGTGTGCTTGGCTTCCTCGAAACAGAACTGCGTCAAGTACATCTCGTCGCCGAATCGCCCCTCAGTCGACATCGCTTTCATGAACGGTTGAATGTCTTCGGTGACGGCTTCTTCACCGGCAATGAACTGCGCGCACAGGAAGGTGGCGCTGCGCTGCTGCTCGCTGGTCAGCTCCTGCCAGTCACGAGCGTCCTGGGAAAAATCGAGGTCGGTTGGGTTCCAGAATTTGGCATTTCCCTTGGTGAACAATCGGAGTGGGAACGAATCCCAGTTCAACCCTCCCGACCGAAGAGTACTGAAACCTTCTCGCCCCGGCGAGGTGACAGTCATGACATTCCTTCTTCCCGAACCGAAGACAGATGCCCCATCAGCATGCCCGCAGAACTGAAACGTGAATCAGTTTTGGCGAAATTCGATCTATTCCTTCAGAGAAACGCCCTTGGTCTCCATCACTGCGAAGAGCTTGGCGTTCATCTGAGCCGCCAGATCCGGCCGATACGAGCCGATATTGAGCGGATTGGCTAGATTGTTCAGTTCCAAGGGGTCGGCTTGTAAGTCGTAGAGTTCGTATTGCGGCGCAGCAACTCCCGCAGGATCGAAGTACATCGTGTACTTCCACCGGCTCTCCCGGATGCAGCGGATGTGATTGGGCTGCGTGACGATGTTCTGACCGTCGGGCGTCGCACAATTCTGATCGTCGTAGGTGAACAGAATCGTGTCCTGAACCTGCGCGCTGGGACCGTGGGGGTAGGCGGCAGCGTCGATGATGACCGGTGTCAGATCGGTACCCGAGAAGTTCCACGATTCACGCGCTGGCGCTTGGGCGAGAGTGGCGAGAGTGGGCATCACGTCGATCAACGACGCCAAGGCGTCTGTGCGAACGGGTTCGGGAAACAGCAGGGGGTTGCTGATGACCAGTGGAACGCGCAGCGTTTCCTCGTAGGCGTTGAACACCTTCTGCCGCAAACCTCCGTGGCTCATCCCCATCTCTCCGTGATCGGACATCCGTACGATCACCGTGTCGTCGAGCATCTGCGGGGTGGCTTCGATCGCGTCGAGCACGCTGCCGATGTGTTCGTCGACCACCTTGTGCATGTAGGCGTAGAAGTTGATGTAGTTGCGTGCCTGATCAGGCCCGAGCAGCGGCCCGAGCCCGGCTGCGAGTAGCAATTCCGACTGAACCTGCGCTGTCGGTTTGTGATTGAGTGCCAGGATCTCGTCGAAAGTGGGCGGCAAGTCGATCCCCTGCTCGAAGGCACCTGGCGCGTCCGATCCATAGTTGTCGCACGTTCCGTTCATCGCATTCCAGGTCTGGGGGTACGCGAGGACGTCGTGTGGGTTCACGAACGAGACGATGAGCGCCCAAGGCTGCCCGGATGCGACCGCAGATCCGGAGAGGAAATCGACTGCCTCCTCGGCAACACGGCGATCATGGTCGGCGCACCCGCCACCGAAGTGGTCAGGATTGGTGTCCTGACCCGCGTCGGGGGGAATCCACCCTTCGAAGCCGAATCCCGCTACATCGTCACTTGTCGGATCACCACCCTCGACGCCTTTGCTCAGATGCCACTTCCCCCGGTACTGAACGTTGTAGCCGGCCGACGCCAGCAGCTTTGCCATGTTCTGCTCGGAGACTTGTAACTGTGGCTCGGTGGGTGAGACAGTGCCGCCTTCGGTGAGGGTTCTGGTGACCCCGTGCTGCGCGGGAAAGAGGCCGGTGAAGAACGTACTACGACTGGGCGAGCACATCGCGGTATTGCACACTGCCTGGTCGAACGTCAGCCCGTGATCGGCAATCCTCTTGCGGTTGGGCAGATTCTGATCAGCCCAGCCCTGCGGCCAATACATCGGCCGCCGCTCCTGATCGGTGATGATGACAACGATGTTGGGTTTCTGCGGAAACCGATCGGCGGGCGATGCTTTCGCCGGCGCCGCGCTCGCCGCGCCGGTTGCCACGTCTGCCACTCCGGCGAGGACAAGAGCACCGACGCCACCGAGGAACGTCCGGCGCGGCAATGAATGACAGTGCGAGGCAGGAACGTTCTCTGGGTTCACGGGCGTCGTCCTCTCGGAGGCGTTGTGGCCCCAGAGTTGACCGAATCAGTGTTCGCTACACATGCGCGAGCAAACTGCCTCGGCGCTGATCAGTTCGATGACTCGATCCGCGCAGCGCAGCGGATCCGGTGTCCGGCCGATACCGAGAGGGTCGACAATCGAAATCGTCCTTCGCACGTCAGCCTCCTCGACACCCCACGACCAACCGAAGTCGTGATTCCAGAGCAGAACCGCGTTCTTCCCCGGATGGTTTCGGGCATGAACTGGCAGAACGATCACCGCATCCATACTCGGTCCCTGCGGCCATCGGACGGTCTCACCGTGAACGGATCGTGCTACCGCTTCGACGTATTCGTGTGCGGACCAGTCGTTGCCGTTGGTATGCATGGAAGTACATTCGGTGCCGCACGCGTAGCGGATGGGTTCTTGCCGGAACTGATCGAGTATTGCGCTTTCAGGAAATGAACGGCAACACAACGGATTCGAATTGGCGATGGCCGTCGCGATGGACACTGTGGCCGGTACGGAACGAGACCAATTCGCAGCGCGCGACGGTGGCGGCAACAGCGTCGAGGCGATCGGGATCCACCATCCCGCCCAGACCTCCACGCAGGAACAACATGTCAGCCTCGATGAGCGGCAACCGATCCCACCACTGCGGATCCGGTCGGCGGAACTGCTCGAGCGCGGACCGCGTCATCGAGCGATCGAACGTCAGCGCAGCTCGCGGATGCCGCACCAAACTTGTTGTTGCATGCCACAGTTCTGGCACACTCGGCAATTTCCTCGCGAATACCTGTTCTGCGTCACCTGCGCGTAGCGGCAACGGTGCTTCCTCGATGACCAACTTCCGCACCACGGTGGGTCGTTTCTGCGCGATCAACGACGCCGCGTGCCCGCCGAGCGAATGGCCGACGAGGTCCACCTGATCGAGTTCGAGATGATCACACACGTCCATGACGTCGTCGGCGAACTCGTCGAACAGATACGACGACGCCCGAGCGCTCCGTCCGTGGCCGCGAAGATCGACCGAGACAACTCGCCGGTTGCGTGATCGCAAGGTCCGCGCGAACTTGTCCCAGGTACCGCTGTCGCCACCCATCCCGTGCACGAGGACTACCGGAGGCAGATCGGCAACACTGGGATGCGAGCCGGAATCGCGGTAGCTGATCTGGACCCCGCCGGCACTTCGTACGTTAGCGACACTCACGAGTTCCCAGGATAGACCTGTCCTCGTGGATTGCTGAAGCTGTCAGCCGAGGCGGCAACTGCCCTGGCCGCGTGACCTCGTCGTAGCGACCGAGACCGATCCTCGCGATGTTGCGCAGCGACTCGCTTGCATCGGCGAAGTATCCACAATGCCCTCGAATGGCACCGGTCTCGAAAACAACAGCTCCGTGCTGCGCCCGAACTGGAGACGGGCCGTGCCCGAGGCGACCGATCTTCACGCGTGGGAAATACCGAATCCAGTCCGACGGCCCCAGCGCGGCCCAGAGATTTCCGGCAAAGCGCAGGTCTTCGCGAGAACTGGTCCCCATCCCCGGGCTACCAAGCACCACACAATCGTCTACTCGCGCCGACGGGAGGGCGAGTCCGCACACCACGGCCCCGTAGCTGTGTCCGACGAGCGTCACATGCGCCGAATGCGGCAGGATGCGTGTCAATCGCGCCAGATCGATCGCACCGCGTTCTGCGAGTGTCCGCGAGAACGACTCGAGAAATCCCCACGGCGTCCGATAACCGACCCACACGATCACCGCGACGTGATCGATCGGTCCGAGCGTTCGGAGCATTCTTCCCAGTGTCCATCCGCTCGCTCGTGGTCCTGTCGGACGGTTCTCGTCGAAGTAGTTTCCCAATCCGTTGTCGTTGCCCGGCACGAAGATGACGATGTGCTCGGCTGTGGCGACATCGCCGAACACCTCCACGATCCGGCCTTCGCCAGACTCGTCGTACGCCAGAAGTTGTGCGTCGTGCAGCTCCGTCTGCTCGTAGTGAAGTCGATCGGTTCCGGAAACTTCAGGTCGACCCGCCGTTGCCATGACACTCCTCGTAAAGAGTTGCAACGGTGAGAATCATTGCAACGGTTACTTTTTTGAATGTCATCAACGCTAGGAGCCGAGCGACGGCATGACGATGGTGCCAACGCCCCTACTGTTCGTACAGTCGACTCGACCAGGCGGGTACAGCTGGCTATACCTGCGAGCTCATTCGTACACACCCTCCACCGACCATCCACCGCCTTCACAGATCATCAGCAGCGCACGCGATTCCTCCAACAGAACCTGAGCCCGCGCCGCCGTGCGTGCCGAGGCAGCGTCCCACCATCGCTCGTCAACCGGCCAGGGCCCGGCCCACCCCTGCACTGCCCATTCCTTGCTCCCCCACTTCAGCCTTCCCGGCTGCGAACTGAAGACACCGCGCTCAGTGACGTACACGGCGTTACCGGCCACATCCCCCAGCCACACCTTGGGATTGTCGACAAAGATCGACCCCGGAGACGGTTGTGGCAGACGGCCCGGCCACGGGGCTGTCGGATCATGGGTAGCTACCCGCTCGTCACCCAAGGGCAACAAGGTAATTCGCTCCAAGGGCCCTCGACCTCCGCTCAGGACACCGACCTGAACCGATTCGCCACCCAGAAGACCCTGCACGCGCACCAATGCTCGCCTGGCTCGCTCCTCCTCGTCGCCGACACCGCCCCACAGCCCCAACTGCAAAGCGCCGGCACTGACCACCTCCACCGGTTCCAGACGCAACACGGCTATGCCTGCGGTTGGCCGGGTCTCACTGCGCCCGGTGAGCCAGCCATCCAGTTGCCATCGCACTCGATCGGCCGTCCCCTCCGGCGTCAGAGGTTCGGCGCAACGCCAAGTCCGAGAAAGATTTTCACCGTTACCCGTGCTGGCCGAAATCGACAGACGGGTGCACGCCACCGCGGCAGCAGACAACTTGTCGTGCAGGAGACTCGCCAAGGCGCGCCCGGCAAACGCTGCGGCATCCACCCGCTCGATCGACGGATCGTAATGCTGCTCCACCTCCAGGTCCGGCGGAAGTGTCCGCGCCGACGGTGGCCGTTCGGGTTCACCGCGCGCCGCACGATGCGCGAGCACCGCATCGGCACCGAAACGCGAAGCGACGTCCACTGCCGGCAGATCCGCAAAAGCACCGATGGTTCTGATCCCGAGCCTGCGCAGCAGATCCACCAACTCCCCGCGATGCGGTGCAGACAGGCTGGGCTCGGCAGCCAACTCCGGCATGGGTAGCGGCGCCAGAAACTGTGCCCCCTCCCCCGGCGGCACCAGCGCTGCCCGGCGCGCGGCAATGACCGCCGTGGACAGCTGATCTGCCACCCCCACCTGACTCTCGACACCCGCAGCAGATGCCTGATCCACCAATCGTTCCGCCGCAGCTTCCTCAGAACCGAAGTACCGACTGACACCACGCGCGCTGAGCACCAACAAACCAGGACGGAGTACCTCGACGCCCGGTGCCACCGCGTCGATGGCCGCGGCCACCGGCTCGAACAATCTTGCATCGCGTTCCGGATCTGCCATCGCCACATACAGTTCCGGGCAGCGAGCCTGCGACTCGCGTCGGCGCAGGCCTCGTCGCACTCCCTCCGCACGAGCCGTCGCCGAACATGCGATCACCCGATTACCCGAAGTGACCGCGACGGGATGTGTGGCCGGAAGATCGGCAAGCGCTGCCGCTGCCACCGCCGGCCAGTCCGGGCACCACAACGCCAGAACTCTGCTCACAGTGACACCACCTGCTCCGACACCACCTGCGACGACACATCCTCGACCGGCCGAGAAGGTACCCACTCGACCCGCCCGGCTGCACTGCAGATGTCCAGACGCGTGGTCCGGGGCTGGAACGAGCGCCCCCGAGCACGAACCGCGAGGCTCAGGGAACTGAGCCGTCCACGCCCCAACTCCCGACCCTGACCGAACCCACCATAGCCATGAACCCGAGCGTCCAACCGAACCTCGGCTCCGTCCCAGTGACCTTCGGTGACAACAAGAGTCGAGCCCTTGCTCCGAGCACGTGCGACCACCGCCCGCGCACGCGACGGGGATACCGACGCACCCGCCAATCCCAGAATCACCAGATCCATACCGTCGAGCAGCACGGCGGCGATCTCGACCGGATCCGGCCCAGGCGCCGGAATGAGTGCCAGACGTTCCAGTTGCGCACCCATCTCGTACGCCGCCAGCAATCCCAGTCGAGGCTGCCCGATGACTGCAACATGTCCTCCGGACGCCGTCACCGACGCGACCAATCCCAAAAGCAAGGACGCTGCGCCCTCGACGGACACCACGGTTCCGCGCACCAAACCGCCCTGCGGTAACAATGCGGCGATACCCTCCGGCACCGGGAGGACACCGGCTTTGTGCGCACGGTCCACGACCGGCCTGTCCCGGTCGGCAACACTCTCGGAGGCCGCTGCACTTGTCCCGGAAACACCAGCCACAGAAACACCGGCCACAGAAACACCAGGTCCGGAAACACTCGGTCCCGAAAACGACGTATCGCCTCGCGAGGGAATGGACGCGATCTGTCGGCGGAGCTGTGCCAGCCGATCCTGACGG
The DNA here is from genome assembly GCF_056401575.1 of Rhodococcus sp. P4_E4. Lineage (NCBI taxonomy): Bacteria > Bacillati > Actinomycetota > Actinomycetes > Mycobacteriales > Nocardiaceae > Rhodococcus > Rhodococcus sp. P4_E4. The sequence continues at coordinate 165,182 of NZ_JBFUJB010000002.1, forward strand.
GACAACCCCGCCGCATCTGCCGACAGCTCTACCAACTCGGTCACCTCGGTCATCCCCATCCTCCGGAACACCGGAAAAACTCACTCGGCAGCAATCCATAACCAGCCGGCAAACCGCGGGGAAGTCGGGTCTGACATGCATCCAACGAACAGCAATTTCGAACATATTTTCGAACTGTTTTCAGTAAACCGTGTCACCCCCGACACGTCAAGCAGAGCCAAAAACCCAGTTCACAGGAGCCTCGAGCGTCACAGTGGCATCAATCCATTAACCTTGAGATGTGACAGCTCAAGAGCAGACCGGGAGGGGCATCGGGCCCGAATACCTGCTGGCGGGGCGGTACCGACTCCGCTCCAAGATCGGCGACGGAGGGATGGGCGCCGTCTGGCTGGCCCGCGACACCCTCCTCAGCCGTGACGTCGCGGTGAAACAGGTCACAAGTACGGAAGGCCTCGACACCGAAACGGCCGAAGAGGTCCGTGAACGTACATTGCGCGAGGGCAGGAACGCCGCAAAGCTCACCCATCCCCACTCCATCGCCATGTACGACGTCGCGATCGAGTCCGGCGAACCCTGGCTGGTCATGGAGTACTTCCCGGCTCGCAGCCTCGCCCAGGCCATGAACCTGGCGGACACGTTGCCACCACTCGAAGTCGCGCAGATCGGCGCGCAGATCGCTGCGGCACTCACCGAAGCGCACGCCGCCGGCATCGTCCACCGCGACATCAAACCCGGCAACATCCTGATCGCCGACCGAGGCAAGTCCCTCGGCACCGTCAAGATCAGCGACTTCGGCATCGCCCGCGCAAAGAGCGACGTGTCCGACACCCAGGACGAGGTCATCACCGGCACTCCCGCGTACTTCGCACCCGAAGTTGCCCGCGGCGACGACCCCACCGAGGCCAGCGACGTCTTCTCACTCGGGTCGACGCTCTACACGGTGATCGAGGGCCAACCGCCCTTCGGCATCGACTCGGACGCCATCGCCCTACTGCATCGTGTCGCCAAGGCCGAGATCTACCGACCCACCAAGTCTGGACCGCTCACCGATGTTCTCCTTCAGCTCCTCGAGCCGGACCCGACCCGTCGGCCGACGATGGCTCAGGCACGCGACGCGCTCGCCGCAGCCGCGACCGGCGGCGGCACGATCGATCAGTTGATCGACGCTCCCGTCTACTCGTCCGAGGGCGCCGTGCCGGCCTGGGCTCACCGCACCACACAACTCGCCGACCCACACCGCCGCAATCGCCTGACCGGCTCCACGGTCACCGGACTTCCTGCAGTGCAACAGAACACGCCACTGCGAAACGTTCCCAGTCCGATGGACATGTTCTCCTGGCCGCCGCGGATACCGACCGGACCCACCGATGCCAGCACCCGCGACAAGGTAGTCGCGTGGGCTCCCCTCGCCATGACCGGCATGGTCGCCGTCATCGTCTTGGCCGCACTGATCGTCGTCATCCTGGTGTTCACGGCCTGACTGGTGTTCACGGTCTGAGCACAAGCTTCACGCAGGCAGAATATTTGCATTGAGGTGAAACACGTTGTCCGGGTCGTACTTCGCCTTGACTGCGGACAACCGCGCGTACTTCCCCGCGCCGTAGGAAGCTCGCACTCGGTCCTCGTCGACGTCGGTCATGAAGTTGACGTACCCGCCTTGGTTGGACGAGAACGGACGCAAGGCTTCCCAGGTCTCACGCACCCACGATCGATCCAATTCCAGCGTCCCGGCATCGGTGGCCGTCGCCGTCATATTGCACACGTAATGCGGTGTGCGAGAACCACCGAACGCTGTGTCGTCCTCGCCGACGGAAGTGAAAGCTCCCTGCAGCGGAAAGATCGGCATGAAGGACATCGGCGACGATTTCTTGCCCGCTTGTTCGGTCAGAACATCGATCACGTCGTCGGAGAAATCCACCAGGTCCAAAGCCTTCTCATAGGCGTACGCACCCCACGGTTCCGATTCGTCGAGCATCGACTGCAAGCCGACGTACGGGATCGGAGTGACGAACTCGAAAAGCGTCGGCAAGCCCTCTCGAATCGGCGCAATCGCGTTCGAGTGTTCTACTTCCGATCCGAAACCGGCTACCAGCAACGCGTATCCGGGCAGTAGGTGAAATTGATCCGGGACAAACGGCGCCGGCGGCGCGGACAAACTGACGGCAACCATCGCACCCGCATTTCTCGGCAGGGCAGGCACTACCTCGCGGCACAGACGAAGCGCTGCGGGTCCGTCCTCCATCCCCCAGAAGAACAGTCCCAGATGCACTTCCGGACCGATCTCGCTCAGACGGTACTCGAACTCGGTGACCACTCCGAAATTTCCGCCGCCACCGCGCAGTGCCCAGAACAAGTCGCTGTGATCGTTCTCGGAGGCTCGAACGATCGAACCGTCGGCGAGCACCACCTCTGCCGACACCAGATTGTCGATCGCCAGGCCGAGCGTGCGGGTCAACCACCCCATGCCACCACCGAGTGTCAGGCCACCGACGCCGGTATCACTGATCACTCCGCCGGTCACCGCCAACCCGTGTTCCTGCGTCGCCTTGTCGAGGTCGGCGATCGTCGCACCACCACCGACCCTGGCTCGCTTCGCTGACGGGGCGACGCTGACTACGTTGATCGCACTGAGATCGATCATCACTCCGCCTTCACACACCGATGTGCCTCGGTAGGAATGCCCGCCACCTCTGACCGAAACCTCCAACGAATGGGCTCTGGCAAATGCAAGTGCCACAGCCACATCCGACGCCGACCGGCACCTGGCGATCACCGCCGGACGATGATCGATCTGCCCGTTCCAGATCGATCTGGCGTCGTCGTACTCCGGATCTCGGGGGCCGAACACAGAACCTGTGATCGCCGATTTCAGTGGCGCGAACTCGACCGTCGTCATCACGCACCTCCCCCATCGGGCGTCGCGGTGACCAGCAGGTACTCCCACTCCATCGTGAACGGTTCGCTTCCGCTGCCGTACCTTTCCGCCAACTCGAGCAGATCGCGGTCCAGCGCCTGCGTTCGGTCGGGATCGCCGGCGATGTTCCGGTACACCGCGATGGTCGGCCCGTAATTCTTCTTGAAGAAATCACGGAACTCTTCCGGCCCACTGAATGTGTCCACACGAAGTACGTCTTTCCTCGAGGCCACATCGCCAAGCAGATCACGAACATGGTTCTCATCGCCCCACAAAGGCGCCGGCTGCGAACCAGGAGGCGGCGGCGGTGCGTACGGCTTCATCGTTTTGAACATCTCGCCGATGAATCCCGTCGGAGTCCAACTCAGCACTCCGATCTTTCCGCCGGGTCGGCATACTCGCACAAGTTCGTCCGCGGCGCGCTGATGATGCGGTGCGAACATCACACCGACGCACGAAAGCACCACGTCGAACTCGTTGTCACCGAAAGGAAGAGCCTCGGCATCGGCCTCCTGCCAGTCCAATTCGACTCCGGCGAGGGAAGCGGCCTCCTTACCCGCTACGAACAATTCGGGAGCCAGGTCCGTGGCAATCACCTGCGCACCCAGCGCGGCCGCCGGAATGGCGGCATTGCCGGACCCCGCCGCGACGTCCAGCACGCGGTCACCCTTCTGCACACCGCACTCGCCGACCAGTACCGGCCCAAGTTCCGCAATGACCTGCGTGGCCACCGCCGGATAGTTACCGAGACCCCACATGGCCCGATGCTTGGCCTTCAGCTCACGATCCAGCCCGAGCGTTTCCGTCGATTCACTCATTACCGTTCTCCTTCAATATTTTTGGTACTCGGAGCCCAACAACCTCGGAGCCCGACAACATTCATGCCGTTACTTCGACGCTACGACGACGGTTCACTCCTCTCCAGTACGAAATCTGTACCGGAGCACTCCAGAGGCCTACGATCGAATGATGGGGTCCTCGTACCACCAGTTCTGCCCCGTCGCCAAGGCGATGGAGCTACTCGACGAGCGGTGGACGCTGCTTCTCCTGCGCGAACTGATGATGGGAAGCGACCATTTCAACGATCTCCGACGCGGACTTCCGCGAATGTCACCGACTCTGCTCTCCACGCGGCTGCACCAACTCGCGATCGCCGGCATCGTGGAGCGAGAAGAAACCGACTGCGTCGTCAGTTACCGATTGACCGACGCGGGCCGAGAACTGCGCCCTGTGGTCGAAGCTCTCGGAATCTGGGGTACCAGGTGGATCGGCGAGCTGGGCGATGAAGACCTGGATCCGAAACTGCTGCTGTGGGACATGCATCGACGCGTGGATCACTCCGTGGTTCCCGACGGAAAGACCGTGGTGCACTTCGTTTTCTCCGGAGTGCGTGAACATTCGCGAAACTGGTGGCTCGTCATCAATTCCGGGGAGGTGGACATGTGCGATATCGATCCGGGTTTCGACGTTGCGGTGTCGGTCTCTGCGGGCTTGCGACCGATGACCGAGATCTGGCGCGGTAACCTGACCTGGTCGGACGCCATACGGTCAGGTGACGTCACCATTTCGGGGCCTACGGCGTTGCGTCGTAGCTTGCCTTCGTGGTTCGAACTGTCGACTTTCGCATCGATCCCGCGCCCCGCGTAAAGCGCGCTCACCAGCCCCGTTCCGTCCTGTTACAGAGCTGTTTCAGACCGTGACACCGTCGACGAACGGCGACCACCTGACGGTGACACTGACCGAGCAGTCTCTGTTGTATGCCCAGCCACCGCGGAATAATCCGCCTCGCCGCACTCGGTGCAGTCGTACTCGGTGCGCTCACGCTCAGCGCATGCTCGTACACAGAAGAAGCAAAGCCCAAGAGTGGTAATTACCTTGCCACTCAGCCTGATTCAGGACCCGCAGGCGGCGAGATCGAGGACGGCATCAGCGTGCAGGATACCCATGTACCTGCACTGGCCCGTCTCGATTCCGCACTGCTCGCGGCGCTGCAGTCGGCAGCGGCCGACGCACAGGCCTCCGGAGTGAACATGCACGTCACCTCGGGTTGGCGGTCCGCCGCATACCAACAGCGACTGTTCGACGAAGCCGTCGTCAAGTACGGCAGCATGAACGAAGCGTCCAAATGGGTGCACTCCCCGAGTCTGTCGAAGCATGTTAGCGGACAAGCCGTCGACATCGGACCGACCGACGCCGACGACTGGCTCATCCAGCACGGCAATGATTACGGCCTCTGCCAGACCTATGCCAACGAGATGTGGCATTTCGAATTGGCAACCACTCCCGGCGGGGAATGCCCGCCCCAACTGAGCAACCCTTCGGACGAGAGAGCGGAAGGCTGATCATGACACGAGTCAAACCCGCGAGACTGATTGCCGCACTGGCACTCCTGATCCTCGGAGTCGTCGAATTCGAACTGGCAGTCAACACTACTGGTGGTCAGATCGTCGACCAACAACTCATGGTGGGCGCGGCCACCTCCGAAGGACTCAGTGTGTTCTCCACCGAGTTCATCGGCCTCGTCACTCCGATACTGATAGTGGGAGGAGTGCTCGTGGCACTCATGATCACATTGCGCAACAACCCGATTGCGCTGGCCCTACGCGTCGTCGTCGTGACCCTCGGTCCCATCACGACGGCCTGGGTTCTCAAACAATCGTTGGATCGACCGGACCTGAACGGCCTGGTGATGCACAATTCCTTCCCCAGCGGCACGCTGACGGCCATCGCTGCTCTGGTCTGCGCGATCGTGCTCGTCACACCCTCGAGGTGGCGGGCAGTCGTTGCAGTCAACGGCGCGCTGATCACCATCGGGACCGCGATCTCGGTAGTCGTGTTGCAATGGCACCGGCCGAGTGACGTGATCGGTGCGCTACTGCTCGTCGGCTGCTACACCCTCGCCGTGTCGGCATTTCCGTTGAACACCAGCGTCGCACGGCACGCGGTACTGGCGGACTCAGGCAACGAACGGCTCTCGAAAGTGTGACCCCTGTACCCTTGGCTGACCGAGATTCCTCCGACCGCAGAAGGCCCCTGATCATGGCGAGTCCAAGGTGAGCGCATGGTGAGCATTCTTTTCATAGAAGACGATCCAGCGGTAGCCGAGGCAATCACGTTGGGACTGAACCGACTCGGGCACAACGTCAGCCATCGGCCCGACGGTAACGGCGATTTCGACGACGTCCTCGGCTCCACCGACCTCGTCCTACTCGACCTCGGACTGCCAGGAGCCGACGGTTACGAGATCTGTCGACGCATCCGTACGCGCAGTTCGATCCCGATCATCATCTTGACCGCCAGATCCGACGACATCGACACTGTTGCCGGCCTCGAGGCCGGTGCCGACGACTACGTCGTCAAACCGGCCAGTCCGCGTGTCCTCGATGCTCGGATCAAAGCCGTCGTGCGGCGCTCGGCGCCCGCAACGACGCGTTCAGATGTGGCGCCGGGCGCAGAGAAGTTCGGCGACCTGGAATTGGATCGGTCGTCATTGCAGGTACGCAAAGCCGGGACGCTGCTGACCCTGACTCCGACCGAACTCCGACTGATACTGGCGCTGACCGAAAACCCCGGACAGGTTCTCAGCCGCAGGCAATTGTTGTCCGCAGCCTGGGACCAGGAATACCTGGGCGACTCACGAATCGTCGATGCAGCAGTGCAGCGGCTGCGCGGAAAGATCGAGGACGACCCAGCCACACCGACCGTGATCGAAACGGTGCGCGGGTTCGGGTATCGCTTCAACACCAGCCCGGCCCGATGAGACCGACCTGGCTTCGGGTCGACGGTCTTCGGACCAGGCTCGTGCTCGTGTTCATCGCAATCGTCGTGATCATCGCCGGGGCAACCGCAGGCGTCGTCTCGTTCATGGCGCGGTCGTGGATCTATTCCAACGCTCAGGACGTGGCAACGGCACAATTTCGCGACGAACTGCAGTACAGCAATGGACCGCCGGTAGACGGGTTGACACCTGACACCCTCGACCAGATCTTCCAGTCCGACATGACTCTGATCGTCGACGGCGAAGTCATTCGTCAAGGATCAGTGGATGCGGCAACGATCCCACCCAGCTTCGAAGAGGGTTTGGACAGTCCCAAACTGATCCGCTTCGAGAGACTCGACTCCCAGCGCATCATGTTGGGAATGTCGGTCAATGTCGTGGACATGACTGCAGACGACGGCTACGACAACGAGACACTGGTCAAAGCCGTCACCATCCGGCCGCTGGTAGGGGTGCAGGACAAGTTCGACGACCTGCTTCGAGCTGTCGGTCTCACCCTCGCGGCGGGTGTGCTGGTGAGCGGTCTGCTCGGACTCTGGATCGCGTCGACGCTGGTCCGTCCGCTCAAACGCCTGGACGAGGCCGCCGCCCGCGCCGCCGACGGCGACCTGAGCGTCCGGCTCCCCGAAGACGGAGTAGCCGAACTTGCCCAGGTCACAACAACATTCAACAACATGGTCGCTCGCAACGAAGCGGTCATCCGAGGTCTGGAAGAATCGGAAGAGCAGTCGAGAAGATTTGTCGCCGACGTCTCCCACGAGCTTCGAACGCCGCTGGCGGCATTGGTTCCGGTCAGCGAAATCCTCCGCGAAGAGATCCCCAATCTTCCGCCGGACGCCGCCGCTGCAGCGCGCATCGTGAGCAGTGAGATCGGCAAGCTCACTCGACTTGTCGAAGATCTGATCGAAATGTCGCGCCACGACTCACAACAGGCGCGTCTCGTCCTCGACGACGTCGACCTCGTCGAATTGACCGAGCGCACACTCGAGAGCCGAGGTTGGACAGAAACCGTCGAACTCCGTGCACCCGAAAGCGTCAGCGCCAGAGTGGATTCACGTCGAATCGACATAGTCGTCGCCAACCTCGTCGGCAACGCGCTGCGCCACGGAGCGCCTCCGGTTCGCGTTGAGTTGAGCGCAGAACCCGGTTTCTCCGTCATCACCGTCGTCGACCACGGCCCCGGCATCTCACCCGAAGACCGGCAGGCGATCTTTCGGCGGTTCTACAAGGTCGACACCGCGCGCGGACGCAGCGAGGGCAGCGGACTCGGGCTCTCCCTCGCCGTCGAAAACGTGCACTTGCACGGCGGCACCATCGGCGTCGACCAGGTGGACGGGCGCACGATCTTCACGGTTCGCCTGCCTCATCGCTGACCCCTTCCCGAGCGAACGTACCTTTCGGCGCACCCAAGGCGATCGTCGTACCGTTCGCTCGAAAAGGGGTGGGCACTTCGCACCCTGGACCCCCCACGTTTGACCAAATAGTGGGATTCTGGTTTCAACATGTGAAACTACGCGAGTAGCGTCGGCATCGTCGAACAGCGTAGAAATCGGAGGGCACCATGACGCAGGCGTCGCGGTTGGAAAAGACGGCCGTCTCCCCGAAGGCGTGGACGATGCTCGGAATCGGCGTCGCAGCCCAGGCCGCAGGCACCGTCTTCGTCAGCACCCCCGCCTTTTTGATCCCGCTGCTGCATTCCGAGCACGGTCTCTCGTTGACGCAAGCCGGAACCCTAGCCGCTGCACCCACTTTCGGCATGGTTCTCACCTTGGTGGCGTGGGGAGCGATGGCCGACAGATTCGGTGAGAAATGGGTCATCTCCATCGGGCTCGCGCTGACGGCGATCGCCGCGCTCGCCGCGACCACCACCGACAACTACGCCCTCCTCGGGATCGCATTTCTACTGGGTGGAATGGCTGCGGCGAGCACCAACGCCGCCAGTGGGCGTGTTGTGGTCGGCTGGTTTCCCAAGGATCGGCGCGGCCTTGCGATGGGCATCAGGCAGATGTCACAGCCACTGGGCGTGACCATTGCGTCGTTGACCATCCCGACTCTCGCCGCGAACGTAGGAATCGGTTCGGCCGTCGGACTGTCGGTGGCGCTCAACGGCGTCCTCGCCCTGATCTGTGCCGTCGCATTGGTCAATCCCCCGCGACCGGCGGCGCGGTCCACCGATATCCCGGTCGAGACGATCAACCCTTATCGCTCGAACTGGTTCCTCTGGCGCATTCACCTCGTCTCGGCACTGCTGGTGTTTCCGCAGTTCACCCTCTCGACGTTCGGTCTGGTCTGGCTGATCAGCGAGCAAGGCTGGGACGCGGCGCCCGCTGGACTCCTGATCGGGATCTCCCAGTTCGTGGGTGCGCTCGGCCGCATCGTCGTCGGCATCTGGAGTGATCGCGCCGGAAGCAGAGTAGGCCCGCTGAGGTTGGTTGCCGTCTCCGCATCCGCGGTCATGTTGGCAATGGCAGCAGCCGGCGCAGCGCCTTGGGGCGTTCCGGCCCTGATCCTGCTGCTGGCAACCACCGTCAGCGTCGCCGACAACGGTTTGGCGTTCACATCCGTCGCCGAAGCGGCCGGGCCGAAATGGCAAGGAAAAGCGTTGGGCGCACAGAACACCGGCCAGTTCATTGCCGCGTCAGCAGTGGGCCCGGTGGTCGGTGCGCTGATCGGCGCGGTCGGCTACCCGCTCGCTTTCGCGATAGTCGCGGCATTTCCAGCCGCGGCAATCCCCTTGGTGCCCAGCCGAGATCGCGACATCAGCGTCTAGTCCCTCATCGGATTCGGTTGCACTGCAGGTCCCGTCAGATCACAATGCGGCTTGCACGCAACCGAATCCGATTCCTGAACAGGCTCGACAGTCGGAGTACGGATCAGCGTCGCGGCGATGGCCGCACCGATCAACAGCAGCGCCACACAGATGTACATCGCATACCGGAAACCGTCGGAGAAACTCGACGGATCGACCAGGCTCTCGGCATCGATACCCACCAGGGCAGGCAAGGCCGCAACCGCAAGAAGCTGGCTCGTGCGAGCAACGGCATTGTTCACACCTGACGCGATCCCGGACTGCTCCACCGGCACCGAGCCGAGCACGGCCGCAGTCAACGGCGCCACCATCACCGCCAGGCCGAGCCCGAAGACCAGAACTCCCGGCAGCACGACGGTCAGGTACGACGCATCCGGGCCGATCCGCGTCATCAACACCAACCCCACCGCGGCCACGGCGGGCCCGACCGTCATCGGCAATCGCGGTCCGTGCGTCTGCGCGTAACTGCCCGCGCGCGAAGACAACAGCAACAATGCCAAGGTGATCGGTACCGTTGCGACGCCGGCAGCCACCGGCGAGTACCCCGCGACCAACTGCAATTGCAGCACGAGCAGGAAGAACACACCGCCAAGAGCCGCATAGACCGCGAGAGTCACCAGATTGGCCGCGACGAACATCCGCGAACGAAACAGGGACGGCGGCACCAACGCACTCGGCGATCGACGTTCCACCACAACGAACAGGCACAGCGCGAGCACCCCGACCAGCCCGACTATCGGGTTGACTTCGATCAGCCCGTACGTAAGCGCCCCGAGACCGACTACTGCGCAGGCAGATCCGACCACGTCCAGGTGCTCGGGCGGATGCGGATCGCGGCTCTCGGGCACGTGGCGCACCGCTGCCCACACCACGACGATCGCCAACGGAATGTTGAGCAGGAACACCGATCGCCATCCCGCCACTTCCACCAGCCAACCACCGAACAGCGGACCGATAGCGCCGGCGACACCACCCAAGCCCGACCACAAGCCGATCGCCGCACCGCGGTCCTCCTCGCGAAGTGACGCGGAAATGATGGCAAGGCTGCCAGGCGTCAAGAGCGCAGCTCCCACTCCCTGCAGGATCCGCGCAATCACCAGAAATGTGATGTCAGGTGCAATTCCGCACAGCAACGACGCGACCGCGAACCAGACCGTCCCCCACACGAATACCCGCCGCCGACCCCAACGATCGCCGAGGGCTCCGCCGAGCAGTATCAGCGACGCCAATGCCAAGGTGTATCCGCTGAGAGTCCACTGCAGCCCGGCGACACCGGAATTCAAGTCCTCGCCGATGTGCGGCAGAGCAATGTTGACGACGGTGCCGTCGAGGAGAGCCATGCTCGAGCCGAGAACGGTGGCGGCGACAACCCAACGCCCACGTCTCGACGCGAGCGCCAGTGGTTCCGTCATCGGTCCATGGTGCGCCTTCACTCGCAATCGCGAAAGGGTGCGCGGAAATTCAGTCGATCTGTCGGCGATGTGCCCAACGTGTCAGCGCATTGCGATTGGACTGCTGAGTCTTTCGCAGAACGTTCGATGCGTGAGTCTCGACCGTCTTCACGGAAATCACCAGGTCCTCGGCAATTTCACGGTAGGTGTACCCACGTGCCAGCAATCTGAGCACTTCGAGTTCCCGCGGAGTAAGAGAATCGAGTTCCGGATCGAGTTGTGGCTCGGGTGCATTGGAGCGTCCGGTGAAGGAGTCCAACACGAAACCTGCCAGGCGCGGCCCGAACACCGCGTCACCACCGGCAACGCGTCGTACGCCCTCGGCAAGTTCGGATCCCGAGATCGTCTTCGTCACATACCCGCGCGCACCGCCGCGGATCACCGCGATCACGTCTTCGGCGGCATCGGAAACGCTGAGCGCCAGGCACACCGGGCCGGAATCGATTCCGCGCAGAACTGCCACTCCACCACCGTCGGGCATGTGGACATCGAGCAGAACGACGTGCGGCTTCGTCGAGTTGATACCGGCGATTGCCTCCGCGACGCCGCCTGCCTCACCGACGACATCCATATCCGTCTCGCGCGAGAGCTCGGCCCTCACCCCGGAGCGGAACACTGCATGATCGTCGACAAGAAATACGCGGTACGGGGGCGGCGCAAGCGAAGTCACTGGGGCTGTTCCTCGGGGTTGTCGACACGGTCAGCAGTCTGGTCCCACCTTAGAGCAGAGTCACCGAGCGGCATGTGCACGCGGATCTCGGTGCCCTTTCCGATGTCGGATCGAACCACGACGCGGCCACCGCGCCGCTCGATTCGACCACGAATCGACTTGGCCAGCCCCTGGCGATCCTCCGGCACCGCGTCGACGTCGAATCCGACGCCGCGATCACGAACGAACACACTGACCTGATCACCCTCGACCTCGGCGAACAGATTGATTTCCTTCTCCCCCGAGTGCTTTGCCGAGTTCACGAGAGCTTCACGCGTCGCACCGAGGAGCGCGGTGAACGCTTCCTTGGGCAGGCCGTTCTCTACGCCTTCGCCTTCGAGTTGTACGTCGCCGACAGTGACGGGACGGACCGTGACACCGTGCTGGTCTTCCACTTCACCGGCGATGATCTTCAGGCCTTCCGTCAGGCTCGTGTGGTCGATGTCGCCGCCGCTGAACAACCACTTGCGCAGCTCGCGTTCCTGACCGCGGGCCAGGCGCGCCACCTCTTGTGGGTTGTCGGACTGCTTCTGAATCAGAGCCAACGTCTGAAGGACGGAGTCGTGTAGATGCGACGCAATCTCTTCACGTTCGTCGTTGCGAATTCGGGCCGCACGCTCGGCGCCGAGAGCACGCCACATCCGCAGCCACAGCGGCACCGTCAACAAACCGACACCGATCAGCGTCACGACCACCGCCAAGAGAGACGAGCGCAGTGCTTCGAGGTCGACCTGAGCAAGGACGACAACGCCAAGACCCAAGATGATCAAGGTGGCTCCCCCGACCACCCGCGCCCACGTCAGAACGGTAGGCCGCTGCGGCAAGCCGATCACAGTACGGGGACCGTCGGAGTCGAACTCGCGCCACACCAAGGCTGCACCGATCGCGACGACGAAGAACGGCGCGAGCACCGAACCCGCCGTGCCGCTGAACAACCAGGACAACGCGGCTGCGCCGCCCAATCCGAGTGCGATCAAGCCGTACGCCCGCTGCCGCTCGGCCGCGGACGGCTTCTGCGTGTCCGTGCCGGCGGAGGTGAAGATCCACAGGGCGCCGTAAATGACGATGCCGGATCCGGCCATCGCCGCAAGAATCGTGAAGGCGACGCGCACTTTCAGGACGTCGATACCGAGATGATCGGCGATACCGCCCGCAACTCCGGCGACGATGCGACCGCCGGAGCGCCGCTCCAGCTTTCGCAGTGGCACGGCACCCGGAATGGGCACGCCCTTCTTCATGGGTACGGGATGCACCGGTACCCCGTTGACGGGCGGGCCTCCCGCAAACCCGGGAGCGGGACCGCTCACGAACGGCGGATCTGACAGATATTGCACATAGTCGATACTGGCACGAACCACGCGGACACACATCAGGGTCCAACCCTGAATCAGGGCGCCACCCTCACCCGCGATCACCACAAAGATCAGGGTTGGCCCTGATGCGCGGAGGCTGCCTCGGAAGCCAGGATTGATTCATGAACAATCCGACTTTCCAAGAACAGATCCAGGATCTGTGGCGGACCCGCCCCGTGCGTCTGCCGGCACAAGGTCACGTGGCTGGGGTATGCGCCGGAATCGGATACCGGTACGGCATCGACCCCGTTCTCGTACGCGTGGCGTTTGTCGCGTCCACCATTTTCGGTGGCTCAGGCATCCTTCTCTACCTCGCCGGCTGGTTGGTACTTGCCCGTGCCGGTGACGGATCGTCCCCCGCGCAGTCGTTGATGGGCCGCGGACACAGTTCCGATTCCAGTACCAAGACCATCGTCTTGCTGGTGGCCCTCGCCATCGCGGCTACGACTGTCGGCCCCGTCGGCGTCGGTCTGGGTGGTTCCGGACTGATCGGGCTGATCCTGATGGTCGGTGGCCTGTGGCTGCTCTACCAACGAGCGCCCATCCCGCCCGCACTGCCGCAGAACACGTCGCCGTATGTCGGCGCAGGTACCGCGTATCCAGGCACCGGATTCACACCTGGGCCGTTCACCCCCGGATACTTCGCGCCCAATCAGCCTCCCGTGTACACGCCGTACACCAAACTCCCCGACAGCTATGTGCCCGAGGAACGACCGGCCGACCAGCCGCAGCAGTCACCACAATCTCAGGCCGCTCATCCGACGATCAACCTGTCGAAGGACCCGAGCGCTTCGGTCAGCGCCAATCCGACCGAGGTGATCGGTGAGGCCGCCATCACACCGCCGTCCTGGGATCCGCTCGGTGTCGCTCCGTTCGCCTGGGATCTTCCGGATCCGGCAGCCAAGGCCACACCGCTGCTCCCGTTGCCGCCACGTAAGCGTCGCTCGCGTTGGACGCTGACGGTCCTCGGACTCGCAATCATCGTCGCCGCAGTCACCGGGGCAGCGGGCGCCGCAACCGGCAACGAGTGGTTCACTCCCGGCCGAGTCGGTGCTGTCGGACTCGCCGTCATCGCACTCGGCCTGATCCTCGGGGCATTCTTCCGCAAGGGGTACGGCCTGCTGGTCGTCACCGGACCACTCGTGGGTTTCGTGCTTCTCGCCTCGTTGGTCTACCCGATCGAGTTCGACGCCCCGGGTGAGCAAAGATGGACTCCGGCAACAGCTTCCGAGTTGGAGCCGTCGTATTCAGGAGCCTTCGGAAGCTTCACTCTCGACCTCAACGGGGTCAAGTTCACCGAGGACGAGACCATCGACGTCGCGGCGTCGTTCGGCGAGTTCACCGTCATGGTGCCACCAACCGTCAACGTCAAGAACAGCTGCACCGTCGTCATGGGTGACGGATCCGGTTGCCTCGACGGCGGAATACACCCGGGCCGCGATGCGACACCGGACTCTCCCACCCTGACCATCAACGCCAAAGCTACGTTCGGCAGCCTGAAGGTGACGCAATCATGAGCGAGTACGACGAGACGACAGACCAGGACGAGACCCGAGAATCCAAGCGCCCCTCGGCACTTCTGCTGATCGCAGGACTGGCCGCACTACTGGTCAGCGTGTGGGCGTTGGTCGGGCCGTTCTCTCTGGCGCCGGCAGCGAACATTCAATTCCGTTGGCTGTTCGTCGGTGCCGCCGTCGTGGCAGGACTACTGCTGGTGATTCTGCCGAATCGGCGCAACCGCAAGTAAAACTGCTGTGCGCCTTTATTAACCGCGGGGGGTTAATAAAGGCGCACAGTTGTTTTTACTCCCACTCAATAGTTCCCGGCGGCTTGCTCGTCACGTCGAGGACTACGCGGTTCACGTCCGCAACCTCGTTGGTGATTCGAGTCGAGATGCGCTCGAGGGTCTCGTACGGCAGACGCGTCCAGTCCGCGGTCATCGCGTCTTCACTCGAGACCGGACGCAGCACGATCGGATGACCGTACGTCCGACCGTCACCCTGCACGCCCACGCTGCGGACGTCGGCAAGGAGAACCACCGGGCACTGCCAAATCGTTCCGTCCAAGCCTGCAGACGTAAGCTCTTCGCGCGCAATGGAATCTGCATGACGCAGGATCTCGAGGCGATCACGGGTGACCTCACCGATGATGCGGATACCGAGTCCGGGACCGGGGAACGGCTGGCGACCGACGATCTCTTCCGGCAGACCGAGTTCGCGGCCCACTGCACGGACCTCGTCCTTGAACAGCAGACGCAGCGGTTCGACCAACTTGAACTGGAGGTCTTCCGGCAGCCCGCCGACATTGTGATGGCTCTTGATGTTTGCAGTTCCCGTGCCGCCGCCGGACTCCACGACATCCGGGTACAGGGTGCCCTGCACGAGGAAGTCGACGGTCGCACCGTGAGATGCGTTCTCGCCCAGAACATCACTGACTGCGCCTTCGAAGCTGCGGATGAACTCGCGGCCGATGATCTTGCGCTTGGTCTCGGGATCGGTGACCCCAGCCAGCTCACCGATGAAGGTGTCCGCAGCATCCACGGTGATCAGACGCGCACCGGTTGCCGCGACGAAGTCCTGCTCGACCTGCGTGCGCTCACCGGCTCGCATCAAACCGTGATCGACGAAGACACACGTCAACCGGTCGCCGATTGCCCGCTGAACCAAAGCCGCAGCGACAGCCGAGTCGACACCACCGGACAGACCGCAGATGGCGTGTCCGTCGCCGACCTGCTCGCGAACCTGCTCGATCAGCGCATCGGCGATGTTGGACGCCGTCCACGCTGCCGGAATACCGGCGATCTCGTGCAAGAAGCGGCTCAGGACCTGCTGACCGTGTGGGGAATGCAGAACCTCGGGGTGGTACTGCACGCCGGCGAGCTTGCGGGCGCGATCTTCGAACGCTGCGACGGGAGCGCCATCGCTGGTCGCAGTCACCTCGAAGCCGGACGGCGCTTCGGTGACGGCGTCACCGTGGCTCATCCACACCGGCTGCGTCGCGGGAAGTCCGTCGTGCAGCAACCCACCGGATACCGCGATGTCGGTACGGCCGTATTCGCGGGTACCGGTCTCGGCAACGGTGCCGCCGAGGGCGCCTGCCATTGCCTGGAATCCGTAGCAGATTCCGAAAACCGGGATGTCGTGATCAAAAAGTGCGGGATCGAGCTTGGGAGCACCGTCTGCGTAGACACTCGAGGGCCCACCCGAGAGCACAACAGCCAAGGGGTTCTTGGCCACGATCTCCTCGACGGTCGTGGTGTGCGGAATCACCTCCGAGTAGACCTTGGCTTCGCGAACTCGCCGTGCGATCAACTGCGCGTATTGCGCTCCGAAGTCGACGACAAGAACTGGTCTCTGCTGCTCGATATCTGCCACAGGTGCAGTCTAATCGCCGCAGCCAGCGCTTCTGCGCATGCATGGACTCAGCCCGCTCCTCGGCCGAGTGAGCGCGAGGTACGTCACTACAAAGGCCGACCCTCCGGACTGCGCGGCGACCTCGGGGCGAACTAGACCACCGTCCAGGTCAACGATGCCCCAATCACCCGCACCTTAGCTTCGGCAATCAAAACGGCGACATCATCGCAGGCCAGAGCCCGAAATGGACGGAGGGTGAATTTTCTGGACGTTTGACCGATTCGCCTGAACCAAACGTCCAGTAAAGGTAATCTCGCCCGTCAAGTGATCAGGATCACGATCGCAAACGGCCGGCGCCGCCGAACGGCGCTCACCTCGAGGAGGACCTGTGCGTCGATTCATACGACGACTCGCCATACCTGTCGCGGCTGTGACGGCTGCCGCCGGACTTCTAGTCCTCGGCACGCCGGCCACTGCTGACGAAGCCCCGCCGACCACCTTCACCGGCACGACCGACAATCTGATCTTCACGAAGAGTGTCATCGGGAACGCGGCAGTTCACCCAGGCGAGACCGTCACGTACAAGACCGAGATCAAGCACAACGAAAGCGGCATCGAACGGTCGATCGCAAAGATCCGTGACATCCCGCCCGCAGGATTCGTCCTCGTGCCGGGCAGCGCCAAGGCCACCTACCTGGGTGTGACCAACCGGGCGACGATCAGCAACGAATCAGATGGCGGAGTCTCAGCGAAGTGCTCGAGCGGCTGCACCTTCCTCGTCGGTGGATTCGTCGTCAAGAAGAACCAACCCGTCACGCTCGAAGCGACCTACACGGTCCCTGTCGGCGCAGCATTCGGGACGTACGACAGCGGCATGCTCTTCGACGTCAACGCCTTCAGCACGCAGCAGGGCCTCAACCCGATCAACGTCAACGTCCAGGTCGTCGACCCGTCTGTCGCCACCGGAACCACTCTGGTTGCACCGGCAACGGCGAAGGTCGGCACGCCGGTCGACCTGACCGCGACGGTTGCGCCGTCCGACGCGAGCGGCACCGTCCAGTTCAAGGACGGCGGCAACGACATCGGCTCACCCGTCCCGGTCTCGGGCGGTAGCGCCACCCTCTCCCACACCTTCGACAGCGTCGGCGCCCACGACATCACCGCCGCGTACAACGCCGGTGCGGGATTCCACAGCTCGACCTCCGGAGTCCAGACCGTCGACGTCTCCGCGGACACCACCACCACGATCTCGGCTCCGAACGCCGCATTGGTCGGTGACAGCATCACCGTGAGCGCCGTCGTCACACCGGCCAACGCCATGGGCACGGTGCAGTTCAAGGACGGCGACACCAACCTCGGCGCACCGGTGGCCGTGGTCGACGGAACGGCTTCCCTGACCCGCAGCTACGACGCCTCCGGCACGCACAGCTTCACCGCAGTGTTCACCGGCGAGGCCGGCTACGGCGATTCCGTCTCCACCGCAACCCAACTCGACGTCAGCGATCCCGACTGGGGAACCACCACCACAGTTGTCGAACCGCTCACAGCAGTCGTCGGTGAACCGACCAACCTCTCGGCCACCGTCTCCCCTATCCCGAGCAGCGGAACCGTGACGTTCAAGGTCGACGGCGCCGAGATCGGTACCGCACCCGTCGGCACGGGTGACGGCGTCGCGATCCTCCCGCACACCTTCGCATCAGCCGGTGCCGCAGCCGTGGTTGCCGAGTTCTCCGGCGGAACCGGATTCATCGGCTCCACGTCCACATCGTTCACGGTGAACGTCACCGATCCCGAGCCCGCCCGCGCGGACACCACGACAGTCCTGACTGTCAGCGGCTCCGCTCAGGTCGGAAAGGCATTGCAACTCAAGGCCACTGTTGCACCCGGAACAGCAAACGGAATGATCCAGTTCAAGTCCGGCACGACGCCCATCGGCGCACCCGTTGCCGTCGTCAACGGCGTCGCGACGCTCACGCACACCTTCGACGACGAGGAAACATTCGGCCTCACTGCCAACTTCGTCGGCGACGCCGGCTGGAAGAACTCCGTCTCCGGCCCGACGGTCGTGCAGGTCGGCACCGCGCCGACCGACGGCGGCGGCACCGGGAGCGTGGACACCGGTTCACTCAGCGGCCTCATCCCGCTCTTCGGAAGCTAGTCCCCACATCAGCTTTGGACACCACTCCCGTACCCAGCTCAGGAGAATCCATGTTCGCGCATTCCAGACGTCGCATCGCGGCGCCGATCGCCGCCACGGCACTCGCCAGTGGCGTCATCCTCGCGGGAATCCCCGCATCAGCGGCCCCGGTGACAACAACTTTCGGAACGAGTTGCCTCGCAACCCCGTCCGCCGTCGCCGGTCCGACCACGCAGTCCCAGTCCGGTTCGGTCATCGTCGACGCACCGGAGAGCGTCGGAGCGGGTGAGACCTTCGAGGTCACCATCCAACCCGGTCCCATCGCCTTCCCCGGATCGGCTTCGGGGGCGACCGTCCAGAACGTCTCCCGCATCAAGGTCGACGTCGACGTTCCCGCGAACGCCACCCTGGTGGAAGCCACCATCGTTCCCGGCACTTCGGCAGGGCTCAGCGGTGTCGCGCCGAACATCCTGCGTGTCAACGAGAACGGCAACGTCGATCCCAACGGAACGATTCTGCGTCTCTCCGGAAACAACCAGGTCATCGGCAACAGCCCCAGCTCGAGCATCAACTCCGAGGGCGGGATAGTCGTCAAGGCGACCGGCAAGAACGTCGACGGCTCCAACAATGCCGACGGCTACACCCAGTTCCAACTCCCCCAGGTCAAGGCAGTTCTCAAGGCCGGCGATTCAGGGGACGTCGCGATGAAGGTACGCACCGGCGGCAGCGCAGGAGCATGGAACAACGATCGCAACTTCCTCACGTTCCTCCCCAAGGCCACCCTGGTCATCACCGCCTGGGCGCCTACTCGGTGCACCCCTCGTGACGCTGAGAACGGTCCTCTCAACAGCGGCGCAGGCCCCCTCGCCACGACACGGATCATCGAGGCGGACAAGGCAACCACCACCACTGTCGTCGGACCGGCCAACGCCAAGAACGGAACTCCTGTCACTCTGTCGGCCAACGTGAGCGGCGGCGCAAACGGTGGAACCGTCCAGTTCTTCGACGGCGACAACCCCCTCGGGGACGCGGTGCCGGTCACCGGAGGGTCGGCAAGCATCTCCCCGACCTTCACCGAGGACGGACCGCACTCCATCACCGCGAGCTACAGCGGTGCACCCGGATTCCTGGCGTCGACATCGGCGTCGGCCAAGATCGTGACCGTCACGACCGATGCACCGCCTGACGCCGTGACCACTACCGCAACGGTTTCTCCGTCTACCGCGAAGGTCGGTCAGGACGTCAACCTCACCGCCAAGGTCGATCCGCAGGGCACCGGCGGCACCGTCGACTTCATCGTCGACGGCACCGAAACGCTGACTGCCACCGTCGGAACAGACGGAGTTGCCATCGCTCCCTACACCTTCACCTCGACAGGAACGCACAAGGTTGTCGCGAAGTTCACGGGTTCACCAGGATTCGCGCCGTCCGCTGCCCCGGCATTCCCGGTCAGTGTCACGACTCCGGCTCCCGCTGACGTCGAGACGTCCACGGCTCTCGACGCGGTCGGAACTGTTCAGAAGAACACCCCGGTGACACTCAAGGCAACGGTCGATCCGGCCGGTGCCACGGGCAAGGTCCAGTTCAAGGTCGGTGACACCCTCATCGGTGGACCGGTCGACGTGGTCAACGGTGTCGCAACGGTACCGGCCACCTTCTACAACTCCGGGACCTACAGTGTCACCGCCGAATTCGTGGGTGGTTCGGGCTACACGTCCTCGGCCTCCGCGCCGCAGACCCTGACCGTCCCCGGTGATACCGACGGCGGACCCGGTGGCGGAACCGGCAGCCTCGACCTCGGCACCCTCTTCGGGTCGCTGGGCGGCTGACAAGGTGGGCTGACGATCTGAAACTGCAAAAGGGGGCGTGCCGTCGAATCCTCGACGACACGCCCCTTTTCGGTTCGCGGTGAACTATCCGGCAGCAGGCTCCGCCGGAACAGCCGTAGCCGTCTTGCCGCCGGTGATCTTCACGATCGGCAGAACCAGCGCTGCCGGAGCCGACGCCGGCACCACGGGCGACTTGGGTGCAATCGGAGCCAAACGCTCGTAGCCGCTGCCCTGGGCGGGACGCAGGTCCGTCTCCCCCTTGTTCGGCCACAGCGAGGCCGAGCGCTCGGCCTGAGCGGCGATGGTCAGCGACGGATTCACGCCGAGATTGGCCGAGACCGCTGCACCGTCGACGACGCTGAGCGTCGGGTAGCCGTACACGCGGTGGTACGGATCGATGACGCCGTGATCGGAATCCGACGCGATAGCGCAACCACCCAGGAAGTGCGCGGTCAAAGGAACGTTGAAGATCTCGCCCCACGTGCCACCTGCGACGCCGTCGATCTTCGCGGCAACTCGACGCGTCGCCTCGTTGCCCTCGGGAATCCACGTCGGGTTCGGCTGACCGTGGCCCTGCTTGCTGGTGACCTTGCGTCGACCGAAGAGGCCCTTCTTCGTGTACGTGGTGATCGAGTTGTCGAGGTTCTGCATGACCAACGCAATGATCGTGCGCTCGCTCCAGTCCTTGACAGTCAGCATCCGCAGCATCTGGTACGGGTTCTTCGCGACCACACCGAGGAACTTGATCCACCGCGGTGTCGAGCCACCGCCATCCGTCATCAAGGTCTGCAGCAGTCCCATCGCGTTGGAACCCTTGCCGTAGCGGACCGGCTCGATGTGGGTGTCACTACTCGGGTGGAACGACGACGTGATCGCCACTCCGCGGGTCAGGTCGAGTGCAGGATCGACCTTGTACTTGCCTGCGCCGACGATGGATTCGGAGTTCGTTCGAGTCAGCTCGCCGAGCTTGTCGGAGAGCTTGGGCAGAGCGCCGGTGTCCTTCATGTCGAAGAGCAGATGCTGAGTGCCCCACGTTCCGGCCGCGAGAATCACGTTCGCAGCCGTGTAGGTGCGGCGGTTCTTGCGTCCGAATGCACCGGTTCGCTCGGTGAACACGTCCCACGAACCGTCGCGAGCCTCACGAAGTCCGGACACGGTGGTCATCGGAATGATCTCGGCGCCGGCTGTCTCGGCAAGGCCCAGGTAGTTCTTGAGGAGAGTGTTCTTCGCGCCGTGACGGCAGCCCGTCATGCACTCGCCGCACTCGATGCAACCGGTGCGCTCGGGTCCGACGCCGCCGAAGTACGGGTCCTTCGCCTTCTTGCCCGGCTCACCGAAGTAGACGCCGACGGGCGTCTGGATGAACGTGTCGCCGACGCCCATGTCGTCGGCGACCGACTTCATGATCTCGTCAGCGGGCGTCATGTGCGGATTCTGCACGACGCCGAGCATCTTCTGAGCCTGCTCGTAGTACGGGGTGAGCTCACTTCGCCAGTCGGTGATGTGCGCCCACTGCTTGTCCTGGAAGAACGGCTCCGGTGGCTGGTACAGCGTATTGGCGTAGTTCAACGACCCGCCGCCGACGCCTGCGCCCGCGAGGATGAGGCAGTCGCGCAGCAGATGCACGCGCTGAATGCCGAAGCAACCCAGCTTCGGAGCCCAGAGGAACTTCTTGAGATCCCAGCTGGTCTTCGCGAAATCTTCGTCGGCATACCGTCGGCCGGCTTCAATGACGCCGACCTTGTAGCCCTTCTCCACGAGACGAAGCGCGCTCACGCTTCCGCCGAACCCGGATCCGACGATCAGTACGTCGTAGTCCGTTGCCCGTTGCTTGCCCATCAGGACACCTCCACCGTGAACCGTAGTTACCCGCCAGTATGCACCTATCCCTTGTGACTACCACCACAAGGGGCCCCATAAGCGTAACCGCAAGTATCAGGAACGGAAGAAAGTCCTGCACAACGAACTGTGGCCCCGGTTCACGAAGAACCGGGGCCACAGAAAGGTACAAACTACGCGCGGACCGTCAGTCCGACCTTCTGGAACTCCTTGAGGTCGGAGTACCCGGCCTTGGCCATCGACCGACGAAGACCGCCGACGAAGTTCAGAGAACCGTACGGATCATCCGAAGGACCGCTCAGGACCTGATCCAGGCTCGGACGCTCGCCGTAGGAAACCGGAAGAAGCGCTCCACGCGGAACCGAAGGATGAGCCGCAGCGGACGGCCAGTACCAGCCGCCACCCGGCGCCTCGGCGGACACGGCCAGCGGCGTGCCCAGAACGGCAGCGTCGGCACCGCAGGCGATGGCCTTCGCCAGATCACCCGAAGTTGCGATGTCACCGTCGGCGATGACGTGGACGTAGCGTCCACCCGTCTCGTCGAGGTAGTCGCGCCTGGCTGCTGCAGCGTCGGCAATGGCCGTGGCCATCGGAACGCCGATACCCAGGACCTCACCGGTGGTGGTTGCACCCTCGGTGGAGCCGTACCCGACGATGACACCGGCAGCGCCGGTACGCATCAGGTGCAGCGCGGTGCGGTGGTCACTGACCCCACCCGCGACAACCGGAACGTCGAGTTCCGAGATGAACGTCTTGAGGTTGAGCGGTTCCTGCTCGGTGTGCACGACGTGCTCCGCCGAGATGATGGTGCCGTGGACGACCAGCAGGTCGATTCCCGCCTTGATCAACTCGGGCGTCAGTGCGCGCGCATTCTGCGGACTGACCCGAACGGCAGTGGTGACCCCCGAATCACGAACCTGCGCCACCGCAGCAGCCAGAAGACCCGCCTGCAGCGGTGCCGCGTGCAGCTCCTGCAAGTAGCGGATGGCTGCGTCGACGCCACCGTCCTTCTCGGCGATCTCGACGAGACGCCGGAGCTTCTCCTCGACATCGGGGTGACGGCCCCACAGGCCTTCACCGTTGATGACACCGAGGCCGCCGCGCTTACCCAGCTCGATCGCGAAGGTCGGCGAGACCAACGCGTCGGTGGGATGTGCGAGGACTGGGATGTCGAACCTGTAAGCGTCGAGCTGCCAAGCAGTCGACACCTCCTTCGACGAACGGGTTCGCCGGGAGGGAACGATGTTCACATCGTCCAACTCGTAGGTACGTCGGGCCGTTCGACCCATGCCGATCTCAACGAGGTCGCGCACGCGCGCCCCTTTCTCGTGTACTGGTTGCTAACGAGCGGTGTAGTTGGGTGCTTCGACAGTCATCGTGATGTCGTGCGGATGGCTTTCCTTCAAACCGGCCGCCGTGATCTGGACGAACTGAGCGTTCTGCAGGTGCTCGATCGTCGCCGACCCCGTGTAACCCATGGCAGCGCGCAGACCACCGGTGAGCTGGTGCGTCACCTGGGAAAGCGGGCCACGGAACGGAACACGTCCTTCGATGCCTTCCGGAACCAACTTGTCCTCGGAAAGTACGTCGTCCTGGAAGTACCGGTCCTTGGAGTACGACTTGGCCTCGCCACGCGATTGCATCGCGCCGAGCGAACCCATTCCGCGGTAGCTCTTGAACTGCTTGCCGCCGACCAGGATCAGTTCTCCGGGCGATTCAGCGGTACCGGCCAGGAGCGAACCCAGCATGGCCGTCGACGCACCCGCGGCAAGAGCCTTCGCGATGTCACCGGAGAACTGGAGTCCACCGTCAGCGATGACGGGCACACCCAGAGGCTTGCACGCGGCAACCGCTTCCAGGATGGCCGTGACCTGAGGGGCACCGACGCCGGCGATGACGCGGGTGGTGCAGATGGAACCAGGACCGACTCCGACCTTGACGGCATCGACACCGGCTTCGACCAGTGCCAGAGCACCCGCGCGCGTAGCGACGTTGCCACCGATGATCTGAACCCGCTCACCCAGTTCACGCTTGAGCTTGGCGATCATGTCGAGAACGTTGGACGAATGCCCGTGCGCACTGTCGACCACGAGTACGTCCACACCGGCATCGGTGAGGGCCATCGCACGCTGGAAGGCGTCGTCGCCTGCACCGACTGCAGCGCCGACGAGCAGTCGACCGTCACGGTCCTTGGTGGCGTCCGGATGCTGCTCGGTCTTGACGAAGTCCTTGACCGTGATCAGACCGGTGAGCTTGCCGTTGCCGTCGACGATCGGCAGCTTCTCGATCTTGTGCCGACGAAGAAGGCCCAGTGCCACGTCTGCGGTGACGCCTTCCTGAGCGGTGATCAGCGGCATCTTGGTCATGATCTCGACGACCGGACGATTCTGGTCGACCTCGAAACGCATGTCACGGTTCGTGACGATGCCGACCAGCTGTCCGGCGTCGTCGGTGACCGGCAGACCCGAGATGCGGAAGCGAGCGCACTTCGCGTCGACCTCACCCATCGTGTCGGTCGGCTTACACGTGACGGGATCGGTCACCATGCCGGCCTCGGAGCGCTTGACGGTCTCGACCTGTCCTGCCTGAACCTCGACGGACGAGTTGCGGTGCAGAACACCCATGCCGCCGGCGCGTGCCATCGCAATTGCCATGCGCGACTCGGTGACGGTGTCCATCGCAGAACTGACCAACGGAATCCGCAGACGGATGTCGCGGGTCAGTTGACTGGACGTGTCGACCTGGCTCGGGATGACGTCGGACGCAGCAGGCAACAGCAGCACGTCGTCGTAAGTCAGTCCCAGCATCGCGACCTTGTTGGGGTCGTCTCCTCCGGTGTGTACATGTCCTGCAGAACTACTCATGCGGTCAGGACCCTCCATGGACCTAGATTCGCCCAGGGCGACCGCTGTAGCAGCCGCCTCGAAACGGATTACGAAAGCTGGATATCGGATAGAAGGCGCCTGCACGGAAAGAAATTCCTGGCACCTTTTCCCGGCGTTGCACACCATGGTATCGGCTCACTCAAAGGTCCGAACCATCCCACCCACGCTGCGGGTACGCGTAACAAGTGGCGCTGACCCCCCTGACCTGCGTACCGTGGTGCTGTGCGTGATCAACTGCCCCCCGGTCTGCCGCCAGATCCCTTCGCCGGCGACCCAGCTGACCCCTCCGCGGCTCTCGATGCCATCGAGCCGGGTCAACCACTCGACCCCCACGAACGCCAAGCGGTCGAGGAGGATCTCGCTGACCTCGCCGTCTACGAGGCGCTCCTCGCTCACCGCGGCATCCGCGGTCTCGTAGTGTGCTGCGAAGACTGCCAACAAGATCACTACCACGACTGGGACATGCTGCGCGCAAACCTGCTGCAGCTCCTCGTGGACGGAACCGTCCGCCCCCACGAGCCTGCCTACGACCCGATGCCTGAGGCATATGTCACGTGGGACTACTGCCGTGGATACGCCGACGCGTCGATGAACGAGGCGATGCACGGCGACGGTTTCGACAGCTGAGCGAAACCCCACCAGGTTCATACGAAAGTGGCCGACAAGCAATTGCTTGTCGTGGTAGTCGTCGTGGGCGACGATGACGGTGTAGACGACGCCGCGCTTGGACCAGGCGCTTGCATGATTCCAGGGTCGGGCGTTGTCGTTGTGGTCACGCCGCCAGACAACTGAGGGTTGGCCGGATTGACTGAAGTCCCCGGAATCGCCGTGGGAGAGGTGGCAAGCGAGGATTGCTGATCGGACGTCAACGGCGGTACTGCGGGTGACGTGGTCTCCTGGACCTGCGTCATCAACTTGCCCCAACGCTCGACGAGATCCGTCTTGTCCTGCGAGTCCTTGACCGCATCGGCACGGTGAGCTGCGTTGTCCAGCACCATCTTTGCCGCGGGAATGTCCCCGGCGGCCAACAGACGCTCGGCCTTTTCCAGCTCGGATGTCGTGTCGATCTTCGCGACCGTCGAGTTGGCCTCGTCGGCGAAGACGACCTGCTTGACGCCCCAGAGGGCATCGCCGGGCTGGGCGTCGTACGCCATCGCTGTGGCACCACCGAAGACCACTGCTGCAACAGCTGCTGCGGCGGCGATCGGGCGGACCACACGCAATCGGGAACGGGAACGTGAACGCTGACGATCGGAGAAGCCGGACGGCGTCGCTGTGATTGCAGCGATGACATCGTCCAACAACGGACCCTCGGGCATCGGAGTCGCAACGACATCGTCACGCCATTGCGAGAGAATCAACGCAAGTTCGTACTGTTCGGTGCTATCGGTTGCTACCGGCCCGCCACTCGAAATGGACTCGATCAGCGCATCGTCACGCCGAACCGCAGCCAAGTCCACTGGCGTACCGTCGTCGGCGAGATCACCGAGATTCGAAGCGTCACGCCCCTCGTCTCTAGCCAAAGCTCTCACCTGCTTTCGTTACTTCTTTTTTCAGTTTCGCGATCGCCCTGTGCTGAGCGACTCGTACAGCTCCGGCGGTACTACCGACGGCGACGGCCGTTTCCTCGGCCGACATCCCGACCACCAGGCGAAGTATCAAGATTTCTCGATGCTTCTCCGGAAGTGTGCCGAGAAGTTCATGCATCTGTCTGCTGGACTCCGAATCGAGTGCTCGCTGTTCGGGACCATCATCCAGTGCTATTACATCCGGTACTTCGGAAACGGGCTCCGACTTGTTACGGGCGGAACTTCTATGTGCGTCCGCAACCTTGTGCGCGGCAATTCCGTACACAAAGGCCATGAACGGGCGTCCCTGGTCTTGATAACGCGGCAGCGCGGTCATCACGGCCAGACACACTTCCTGCGCGACGTCGTCAGCGGACAGGTGTCCCCGCTCGGCCGCACCCACTCGACCGCGGCAGTAGCGCACCACCATCGGTCGGATGTTCTCCAGAACCAAAGCTAGAGCTGTACGGTCGCCCTGCGCAGCAGCGGCGACCGCGGTGTCCAACTCATCGCTCGTATTTGTCATCGTCAGCGAAAATCCTGGCGTTACAGTGGCACCTCCCGAGCGGGTGTGCTCCCGCTCTCAGCGGAACCCTCTAAGAGTAACCATCCGGACCGGCTGGTCTCCGCATGCCCGCCCAGCAGTCGCGATATCGAAACAGCCCTGTGGGAATCGTTCGCGAGAGACTTCGGGTGGATCGATTACGACAAAGGTAGGAGTGATCCACCGCGCATCGCAATCAGATCGCCGATCTCACGGGCACTCGGCGAGGTCCTCCCGCCGCTCACACCCTCGATCAGCAGCGACGACGCCCAGGCCAGGGGCAGCAGGCCGTATTGCTGACACCTCGCAAGCACTTCCGCTGCCGACTCCACGGCAGCGCTTGGGTCTGTTCCGGTCAGCGCGGCGCTGCGCAGTAGATCCGACTTCACGCGGTGCCGGACGGACTCCGATTTCCCCGACAATTCGACGGCGCGTTCTGCGTGTCTGCGGGCGCGCGCGAAGTCACCTCCCGCCAGCGCCAGTTCCGCCGAGACCCATTCGATCCGAATTTCCTGCCGCCACAGCCCGCCCTCGCCGCCCAGACGGGTCCGACACTCCCCCAGCAGGCGCCAGCCGAGCGGGAGCCGGCCACAACCGAGGGCGTCCGCGGCCAGACCGGTCAGAGCGTCACAGGCAGCCTCTGGATCGACTGGCAGACCGCCGACAATCGCCAGTGCGCGCCCGTCCCACGTCGACGCGAGTGCATGACGTCCACTCTGGCGAAGAAACGACGCCCTCGTGCTGGCAGAGAGAGAGGCAAGAACTCGATCCGAGTGCGTCGAGGACCCCGTCGTGAGCCGATCGAGGACATCCAATGCTGCCCGCGCCCTGGCGTAGTGCCCCTGACCACCCAGAATTACTGCCGTTGTCCACCAATCCCGGGTAGAGCACGGCGCCGGGAGACGGTCAAGGTCCGGATCCGCACCGAATGCGGCGGATTCGAGAGTCCCGGGACGGCCAGGTGACTCAGTGAACGAAGGCGATTCAGGGGGCTCAGGTGTCGACACAGGTAGATCATCGCAGCAGCGCCAACAGACAAGCGCCTGACCGATGCCGTTTGCCGCACGGGAAGACGAAAAGGCAAGTTTGTCGGAGTTAATCAGATATTCAACTGAGATTTGCCGAATGTACTCGTAATGATATTTAACGGGCATATATCCGTGACGTTAACTGCGCATTACTTATTGGACAGATGTCCTAGTTGAAACTTGGGCACTAAGTCCCGAAATGGAGTACGGCCCTGCCCGCGCAATATCGGACAAATGACGCAAACCGAGCCGGCGGGCTGAGTGTTTTCGCCGGGCGATCAGCAGCAAACATATCCCTGATCTGTGGGTTTCGCATCTCAAGCAGCCAGGCTTGCCTGCCACCACCTCGATCGACCCGATTTCAACATCGGCGCAGCACAACGCATGAGAGACCCGAAATGTAAATATATACTTCGTTAACTCTCGCATTTCGATATATGCCGATCGCCACTGAACGAGCCTATTGACGCGATTTACTCAGCACCCTTACGGTTAGCAAGCGTGAACGATTCAGAAGGCCCGGATAACCTCCGGGCAACTTGGTCCGCTCGTTGATCAACGCGAGCTTGCAGTAAGGAGTCAACATGCCTGCACCGAATCACCTTCCAGGCCCCAACGCAGACATCTGGGACTGGCAGATGCACGGTCTGTGCCGCGGAGTCGACTCCTCCATGTTCTTCCATCCCGATGGCGAACGCGGTAGAGCACGTGCCCAGCGCGAAACCCGCGCAAAAGAGATGTGCCGTCAGTGCCCGGTACTGATGCAGTGCCGCAGCCACGCGCTGACCGTCGCCGAGCCGTACGGCATCTGGGGAGGAATGTCGGAAACCGAACGTGAACTACATGCGCGCCACCGTCGCACCACCCGCATAGCTTCCTGATACACGTAGGTCGAGTGCACAAGGCCCCCGAGAGTTTTCGGGGGCTTTTGCTTGTGTACACCAGCTCCTGAAAAGAATTTCCGACTCCGACCCATCCTGTCGACAACCGACTCCGAATGCCTTCTGACAGTGCACCTCAGCACATCCCTTCAGGAAGGCAGACCCATGAACACCTCTACTCGAGTTCTGGCAGTCACCGCAGCAGCCTCTTTCGCCGTCTTCGGCGTCGTCGGTTGCTCCTCCGACGACAACGATTCGTCGACCGACACGTCCAGCGCCGCCATGACGTCTTCTGCCATGGGATCGAGCATGTCTCCCAGCAGCGCGATGGCGGAGCCTGCTTCTGATCTGGTCGGTGCCGGTTGTGCCGACTATGCAGCCGCAGTGCCGAGCGGCGCCGGATCGGTCAGCGGAATGGCCCAGGATCCGGTTGCCACAGCGGCATCCAACAATCCGTTGCTCACCACCTTGACCGCGGCAGTCTCCGGACAGCTCAACCCGGACGTCAACCTGGTCGACACTCTCAACGGCGGCGAGTTCACCGTCTTCGCACCGATCGACTCGGCATTCGCCAAGATCGACCCCGCGACGATCGACAGCCTCAAGACGGACAGCGCCACGCTGACCAAGATCCTCACCTACCACGTGGTTCCCGGCCAGATCGCTCCTGACGCGATCGACGGAACGCACCCCACCGCCGAGGGCGGAACGGTCACCGTCACCGGATCCGGTGACAACATCAAGGTCAACGACGCAACTGTCGTCTGCGGTGGAGTCAAGACCGCAAACGCCACCGTCTACCTCATCGATTCGGTGCTGATGCCGCAGTAGTCCCCACCTGCTGTGCGCCTTTATTAACCCCCCGCGGTTAATAAAGGAGCGAGCCAGACCATGCGTCGGATGCGGCCGACGCATGCCCGACGGACAATTCTGCGGCCCGCACCGCGCGAATCGTGGAATCACGCGAGCTGGCAGTGATCCTCGCGAACGTGGCCGGTGGCGACCAGAGCGCCTTTGCCGAGTTCTACGACCGAACCAGCTCCCGTGTCTACGGCATGGTTCTCCGTGTACTCCGTGATCCAGGCTTCTCCGAGGAAGCGGTCCAAGAGGTCTACCTCCAAGCCTGGAAATCGGCCGACAGCTTCGATCCTGCCAAGGGGTCCGCACTCTCCTGGCTTCTGACACTTGCCCACCGCCGCGCGGTGGATCGCGTGCGCTCCGAACAGTCGAGTTCGGATCGACAGGCTCTCTACGACACCACCAATGCCACTCCCGAGTTCGACGTCGTCAGCGACGAGGTGACACGAAGAGACGAGCATCGTGCTGTCACCGACTGTCTCGAAACGCTGACGGACACTCAGCGCCAATCGGTGACTCTCGCCTATTACGGCGGCCGAACGTACCGCGAGGTGGCCGAAGATCTCGGCGTGGCGATTCCCACGATCAAGTCGCGAATTCGCGACGGACTACTGCGCCTACGTGGATGTTTGGGGGTGATGTGAGATGGACGAAGAGCTGATCGACTACGCGTACGCCTACGCGATCGATGCGTTGGACCTCGACGAGCGCCGTGAGGTCGACAGACGACTTGCCGCTTCGGACTCCGCGACCCGCGCCGAATTCGACGCCCAGGTCCGACTCACCTCCGAAACCATGGCCGCGATGACCGTCGTCGACGCCGTCGAGCCCCCGCCGTCACTGCGCAGCAGCGTCCTCGCCTCGATCGCAGAACAGACCGCGGCTCCCAACGCCCCGGTTTCGCTGGCCGAGCGTCGTAACCGTCGACGCCCGTGGACCATGGCTCTTGCGGCGGCCGCCGCAGTCGCAATCCTGGTCGGCGGCATCGGAATCGGACGCACGCTGTCCGACAACACGCCGCCGCAGAACCCCGCATCCGAAATCATGGCAGCACCCGACGTTCATGCCACGACGCGTGACATTCCGGGCGGCGGTAGTGCCACGACGCTGTTCTCGCCCTCCGAAGACGCCGCAGTCCTCGTGATGAACGATGTGACTCCCCCGAGTCCGGATACCGTCTACCAGATGTGGCTGGTGCCGGGCGACACCGACGACACCACGATGATCCCGATGGGGACGATGGCTCCGAGCGACGTCAAACCCACTACCCAGGTGGTGCTCGACGGCATCGGCCCGAACACGAAGTTGGCGTTCACGGTCGAACCGCCCGGCGGATCGCAGCAGCCCACCAGCGAGCCGTTCGCAACGATACCGCTCATCTGATCGCCAGACGAAAGAAGAGATCCCCCACCGGAATCCGGTGGGGGATCTCTTCTTTGTCGAAACTACGAGCAGCGAGTTAGTGGCTGTGACCGTGTCCGGTGTCGGCAACTGCCTCGGTCGGCTTCTCGACGACAGCGCTCTCGGTCGTGAGGATCATGCGCGCGACGGAAGCGGCGTTGACCACTGCCGAGCGAGTGACCTTGACCGGGTCGACGACGCCGTCGGCAAGCAGGTTGCCGTAGGTGAGGGTGGCAGCGTTGAAGCCTTCGCCCTTGGTCATCTCGGCGACCTTGCTGACAACGACGGATCCGTCGATGCCTGCGTTGCTGGAGATCCAGAACAACGGAGCGTTGAGTGCTTCACGGACCACGGCAACGCCGGTGGCCTCGTCACCCGACAGGCCGAGGTTCCCGATCAGAGCCGTACCGGCCTGAACGAGAGCCGATCCGCCACCGGGGACGATGCCCTCGGCAACTGCTGCCTTGGCTGCGTTGACCGCATCCTCGACGCGGAACTTGCGTTCCTTGAGATCGGTTTCGGTGGCTGCGCCGACCTTGATGACGGCCACGCCGCCGGACAGCTTCGCCAGACGCTCTTCGAGCTTCTCGCGGTCCCAATCCGAATCGGTGTTCTCGATCTCGCGACGCAACTGCGCGACGCGGGTCGCAATGTCGTCAGCGGTGCCGGCACCGTCGACGATGACCGTCTCGTCCTTGGTGACGACAACGCGGCGAGCGCTGCCGAGCAGGTCGAGGCCGGCTTCCTTCAGGGAGAGGCCGACGTCGGTGTTGATGACGGTGCCTGCCGTGACGACTGCGAGGTCGTCGAGGAATGCCTTGCGACGATCACCGAAGAACGGCGCCTTGACGGCGACGGCCTTGATGGTCTTGCGGATGGAGTTGACCACCAGGGTGGAGAGAACTTCACCCTCGACGTCCTCGGCGATGATCAAGAGCGGCTTGCCGGATTCGGCAACCTTCTCGAGCAGCGGCAGGAAGTCGGGAAGTGAGCTGATCTTCTCGCGGAAGAGCAGGATCAACGCATCTTCGTAGACGGCCTTCTGCGCATCGATGTCGGTGACGAAGTAGGGCGAGAGGTAGCCCTTGTCGAACTGAACGCCTTCGGTGACAACGAGTTCGGTTGCAACGGTCGAGGATTCCTCGACCGTCACGACGCCGTCGGTTCCGACACGGGTGAGTGCCTCGCCGACGAGCTTGCCGATCTCTTGGTCACGCGAGGAGACGGTGGCGACCTGGGCGATCGACTTCTCGCCCTCGACCGGGGTGGCCGCGGCGAGCAGTTCCTCGACGACCTTGTCGGCTGCGGCGTTGATGCCGACGCCGAGCGCCATCGGGTTCGCGCCCGCTGCGATGTTCTTGAGTCCGCCGCGGACGATGGCCTGGGCCAGAACGGTCGCGGTGGTGGTGCCGTCGCCGGCAACATCGTTGGTCTTGGTGGCGACGCTCTTGACGAGCTGTGCGCCGAGGTTCTCGAAGGGATCTTCGAGTTCGATCTCACGGGCGATGCTCACACCGTCGTTGGTGACGGTGGGGCCGCCGAATGCCTTGGCGAGCACGACGTGGCGTCCACGCGGGCCCAAGGTCACCTTGACGGCGTCGGCAAGCTTGTCGACTCCGGCTTCGAGAGCGCGGCGTGCGGTCTCGTTGAACGCAATTTGCTTGGACATCTGTTCTGTCAGCTCCTGAATCTTCGGGGCGTGAACGCATTCCGCCCCGGGATCCTGTGTGGACTCCGGGGCGGATCACGTGTGTCTTACTTGGAGACGACAGCCAGCACGTCGCGTGCCGACAGGATCAGGTATTCCTGGCCGGCGTACTTGATCTCGGTTCCGCCGTACTTGGAGTAGATGACCGTGTCACCCTCCTTGACGTCGACCGGGATGCGGTTGCCCTGCTCGTTGACGCGGCCTTCGCCGACTGCAACGACGGTGCCCTCCTGGGGCTTTTCCTTGGCTGTGTCAGGAATGACCAGGCCGGAAGCCGTCGTCGTTTCAGCCTCGTTGGCCTGGACGAGGATCTTGTCCTCGAGCGGCTTGATGTTGACGCTCGCCACGATGAGCCCTCCACTTTGGGGTATGTGCGTCCGAGGCGATCCTCGGACAGCTGTTTGGGTATGCCGTTTACGGCGCGTCACTGCAGTCCCGTCGTCGCGGGTGCCGGAACTCGATCAGCGCCAATTGGCACTCTATACGTGAGAGTGCCAACCCTCAAGGACTGGGCGCATTTTTCTCTTCGTCCAGAGCGAAACAGGACAGCCGTCCACCACGTTCACCTATTGTTCACTTCGTGACGAACATCAATCGCCGTAGTTTTCTGACCTTCGCCGGACTCGGCGCCGTCGGCGCGGTCAGCCTTGGCAAGCCGTGGGGCCTGCAATACGCAGGCGCGTCGACCATTCCGACGTCAGGTCCCGGCACCACTCTCGAGTCCGTGTCCACGCCCGTCAGCAGCAGCGGCTACACCAGGCTCACTGCCGGTCCCGGTTGGGCGAACATCGTGCGCAGCGAGTTGGCCGAGCCGAAGTCAGGACGCGAGGACCGACGCACCGCGCTCGCCTCACTCGTGCAGTTGACCGACGTCCACATCGTCGACGCCCAGTCCCCCATGCGCTTCGAATACGTCCATCAGATCACCGGTTCGGCGTTCCGCCCCCAGGAGACCTTGACGGCGCACGGGCTGATTTCGCTTGTCCGACGCGTCAATTCGATCGGGAGCGGCCCGCACACCTCGCGCCCCTTCGATGCCGTTGTCACCACCGGCGACAACACGGACAACAAGGAATTCGCCGAACTCGACTGGTTCCTCACCTCACTCAACGGCGGAACCGTCGTCGCCAACACCGGCGCCAAGGACCGCTACGAGGGTGTGCAGAACTCGGGTGCCGATCTGTACTGGAACCCTGAATCGCCGATGCTCGACATGTACAAGAAGGCCGGCTTCCCGGAGATTCCGGACTTCTTCGGGGCCGCGTTCACTCCCGTGTCGAGCCCCGGCCTGAACACCCCTTGGTACTGCGTGTTCGGCAACCACGACGATTCGGTGTCGGGCACGGTGCCCAGCGGCATCCCACCGCTCGAAGCGATGTACACGGGATCTCTCAAATTCGAGGTGCCCGGTTCACCGGAGCAGGCCAAGCAGATCGACATCGCCACCAAGTTCGATCCCAGT
Source organism: Rhodococcus sp. P4_E4 (assembly GCF_056401575.1). Lineage (NCBI taxonomy): Bacteria > Bacillati > Actinomycetota > Actinomycetes > Mycobacteriales > Nocardiaceae > Rhodococcus > Rhodococcus sp. P4_E4. The sequence goes on from NZ_JBFUJB010000002.1 coordinate 199,688, forward strand.
GCGATTCCCGGAATCCTGTCCGCCTTCACGACGCCGCCGCGCCAGGTCACCCCCGACCCGTCGCGCGCACCGTTCACACCCCGGCAGTTCATCGCCGCACACCTTGATCCCGCGCACACCGGCCCCGGCCCTGTCGGGCACGGTTTCGCCCCCGACGCCGGCGAAACCGGTATCGGCTACTACTCGTTCCAGATCGCACCGGGCGTCGTCGGCATCAGCATGGACTCCACCAACCGCGCAGGCCTTGTCGACGGTTCGCTGGGCGCCGCTCAGTTCCAGTGGATCGAGAACACCCTGCGCGCCGGCAGCAGCACCTACTACGACGCCGCGGGCTCTCGCGTCACCGAGCCGCGCAGTGACACCTATTTCGTGCTGTTCAGTCACCACACGAGCGACACGATGGACAATCTCATTCCCGACCCCGAGAACGTCCTCGAGCCGCGCCTGCGCGGTTCACAGCTTCTGGACTTGCTGCATCGTTTCCCGAACGTACTTGCCTGGGTGAACGGACACACCCACGAGAACAAGATCACCCCGTGGCCCGGCGCGACCCCCGAGCAAGGCTTCTGGGAGATCAACACCGCCTCTCACATCGACTACCCGCAGCTCGGGCGCATCATCGAGATCGCGGACAATCACGACGGAACGGTGTCGTTGCTTGCGACGCTCTTCGAAGCGGAAAGTCCCAATTCAGTCGAGTACAGCGACAAGTCGGCAGCCGGGCTCGCCTCGCTGTACCGCGAACTGTCGTTCAACGACATCCACCGCGACCCGAAGTTGACGGGTACCGGCGTCGACCAGAACGTCGAATTGTTGGTCCACACCGGACGATGACTCCGATTGCCGCAGTGTCCTAGGTGATTTCAGGTCCGCTCGAAGGCGAGCGGTGCGCTTTCGCCCACGACACCGCGGCAACCACGAATCGAACGCCGAATCCGATCAACACCAGATTGCAGACGATCTGAAGGCTCACGAGTCCCCTGGCAAGGTCCGTCTGTGCAGCGATGTCGCCGAAGCCGACGGTCGAGAACACCGACAGCGAAAAGTACAGGGCCGCCATACGCGACAGCGGTTCGGTGAAACTGCCGGCACTCGCATGCTCGACCGAAAAATAGGTGATGGACACCAACAGCAAGTAGGTCGGCATCACGACCGCCACTGCTTCGACCGCCTGTAGAGAAGGCACATCGGAACGCAGAATTCGACGCACCTGCCAGGTCGTCACGGCAAGCACCGCTGTCCCTCCACCGATCAAGAGGAAAATCGCACCCACTGTGTGGACATCGATCCACGGCAGGAAGAAGTACGCACATCCGAAGGCGATCATCGTCAGCGTGGGTCGAAGCACCGCACCCCGGATCAGCGCGCGTCGTCGATCCCGGTCGATGTGGGGAGAATCGCCTTTTTTCCGCATGAATCAATGATCGACAATTTCGCAGGTAAAACCACCCTTTCGGTCCGAAAAGGGTGTCATGGAGACAAAAAGCACTGAGCAATCCTCACGAACCTTCTGTAACGTTCATATAACGGCGGTCGATTGAACATTGACCGGTATTGACTGTGAGGAGGTGCGCGATGAGTTGTTCACTGGGAATTTCCACTGGATCTTCCGGTGTCTATTCAGCACTCGTCGACACCGATACCAGCACAAACGCGCCAGGAGCGGTGCCTGCCAAGACTCGCTTCGTCTCGGCGGATCAGGCCAATTCCAACGTCGGTGACCTCGTCCGGGCGTCCATCAAGCTGATGACGACGCAGGTAACGGACGGATCTGAAGCGCCGCGCTCGATCGGTGTCAGCTATCGCACGGACGACCAGCTCGCGAGCATCAGGTCATCTCTCTCGCGCTCGCCGAAGCAGGTCCGTGCCATCCCCGAACCTGCCGCAGTACACGCGTATCTCGCCGAGACCGGGAAAACCGAGCGGTACGACACGACAGCTCAGGTGGACGTCGGCGATCAGGGTCTGACGGTGTCCGTCGTCGATCACACCGGTGAAGTTCTGCATTCCGACCGTATCGACGCCCTCGCGGGGGCCGGAATCGACCGGGCATTGGTCGACTTCGTGACGGAGAAGGCGCCAGGGCACCTGCGCCGGTACACCGACGCGGAGCTTCTTGCTGCCCGGTGCCACGTCGCGAAGGAGCAACTGTCCACGGCCGCCAAGGTGACCATCGACCTTCCCGTCGACGCAATGGCGATCACGCGCGACGAGTTCGAAGCCATCATCGCCCCGGATATCGAGCGCGCCGTCACCTTCATCCGGGAAGTCGTGAACGGCTCACCGCGGCCGGTCGGTGCCGTTGTGCTCATCGGCGGTGGCGCACACATTCCGGCCGTGCGGTCCGCCGTCGCCGCTGCCGTCGACCTCCCCTTGGTCGAGATCGTCGAGCCCGAGACTGCGGCAACCAAAGGTGCTGCACTCCTGGCAGATTCGATCACCGCAATTCGTTTCCCCTTGCTGGGCTCCGGAAGTGACCAGCGCTCGGGATCCACCGCCAAGGTCTCGGGAGCTTTGATCGGTGCGCTCGTGGTCGGCGGACTGGTACTCGGCTACGGCGCAAAGGAATTGGTGCCGACCGACGACACCGCGGTCTCGCCTGTCGGAACCGGTTCGACCACGACGACGGTGAGCCCCGAAGCGACGCCGAGCACCGGATCGACGATCATCCCCTCGCACGATCCTCTGCCTTCGGTAGTGGGCAGCACTTTCCCGCAGTACGGCTATCCCACAACGCCGTTCGACTCACAGCCGTTCGACACGCACTCGTACACAACGCATCAGTACACGCTTCCGCCGGCGCCGATACCGGACACGTCGACGACAACCACACCGCCGACGACGACAACGACCACTCCGAACTGGCCGACCATCCCCGGAATCACGCTGCCCGATCCACCGGCGTGGTGGCCGACGCTGCCGGACACCGAGGCGACTCCCCCGGTCGATCCGACCGAGGCAAACCCCGGCGGCGGTCTCGGCCCGGGTGAGAGCGGCGGCGAAAACCCGACGACGCCGGAAAATCCTGGATCCGGTTCCACCGAAACCGAACTCACCACCCCCGGTGGTGATCCGACGACAAAACCCGGTGAACCGAATACCTCGACGCCCGAACCCGGCCCCGCGACCACACCGGATCGGGAACCGGTCCCAGTCGGTTGATTCTCAGCGCATCAACTGGCTGACCGAGACCGACAGCCCCGGGTCCGTGGCAACACTCAATTCCGAAGGGCCTGCACCGTTTCCGATCAGGTGGGCAGCCAACGAAGCGATCATCACGCCGTTGTCCGTGCACAGTCGAGGTTTCGGAATGCGCAACGTGATGCCGGCTTCGGCGCAGCGCTGCTCGGCGAGTGAACGGATACGTGAATTGGCCGTGGCGCCGCCGCCGAGAACCAACGTGTCGACCCCGACGTCCTCGGCTGCACGCACTGCCTTCATCGTCAGGACGTCGGCAACCGCTTCCTGGAACGAGGCAGCGATGTCCGGGATCGAAAAGGCCTCGCCTGCGCGCTCTTTCGATTCGACATAGCGGGCGACGGACGTCTTGAGTCCCGAGAACGAGAAGTCGTGCCGCGAATCGCGCGGGCCGGTCATGCCGCGAGGGAAGGCGATCGCGTTCCGATCTCCCTCTTGCGCAGCAGCATCGAGTGCCGGTCCGCCGGGAAAGCCGAGCCCGAGCAGTCTGGCCACCTTGTCGAAGGCCTCACCGGCGGCATCGTCGACAGTCGTGCCCAGTTCGACAATGGGCTTGCCCAGATCTTCGACGTGAAGCAGGTGCGTGTGACCACCTGAGACCAGCAATGCGACGCACGAGGGCAACGGACCGTGCTCGAGAGTGTCAACCGAGACGTGACCGCCGAGATGATTGACCGCATAAAACGGTATGTTCCAGGCTGCGGCATAGGCTTTCGCGGCGGCGACACCGACCAGTAGCGCACCGGCCAGGCCGGGTCCGATGGTGACGGCAAGTGCGTCGGGCTTCTCGATACCGGCGGCAGCAAGGGCACGGCGCATCGTCGGCACTATCGCCTCGAGGTGAGCCCGCGAGGCTACTTCGGGAACCACTCCCCCGTACCTGGCGTGCTGATCCACGCTCGATGCCACCTCGTCGGCCAACAGGTCGCAGGTTCCGTCACCGTTCCAGCGAACGATACCGACACCTGTTTCGTCGCAAGAGCTTTCGACACCCATGACGATCATGCTTGCTGCTCCTCAATTTCGCGGACACCGAGCACGGCGGGCCGTCTCATCGTGTACGCATCTGCCCCACTGGGCTGGTAGTACTTCTTTCGTGTTCCGACGATCTCGAATCCTTCGCGCCGGTACAGCGCGATGGCAGGGTCGTTGTCGGTGCGCACTTCCAGGAACACCGGACACTGCCGTGAATCCGCCAGGGTCAGAAGCGCATCGAGCAACGCGCCGCCGATTCCCAGTCGCTGAGCCGAGGGATCGGTACCGATGGTGTGAACCTCGGCCTCCATGTTCGGCGACGCGCCCAACAACGCGACTCCGGCGTAGCCGAGGACGTGACCGTCGGGTTCCCTGGCAACGAAGTAATGATTATGTGCGCCCGCAAGTTCCGAGACGAACGCTTGCGCGCTCCAGGGTCCGTCGCCCGCGAACAACGCGCGCTCCAACTCCCCGCACCGTTCGGCGTCATCGACGTTCATCGGCTCGATGCTGTACTTCATCTGCTCGGTCTCACTTGCCACGTTCTGCGAGGGTCTTCGCATCCGGGCGTCGGAGGTACAGCGGCTCGAGCGGGGCCGGAACCGATCCGGCCAGAATCTCGCGAGCAGCGACTGTGACCAAGCCGGCCGGTGAGGGTGTCTCCGCCGGGTCGACGGGCAGATCGAAGAAGTCCACGTGCGAAGCAGATCCGGCAATCAGCGTCGAAGGCGAAGGATCAACGTCGCCGGCGGAATTCACAGCCGGCCCTTCGACGCGCACTCCGCCGTCGTAGCGCGCCCAGTAGATCTCGCGACGCCTCGCGTCAGTCACGACGAGCAGGCTCTGTGTGGTCGGTACCGCAGCCGCGATGGCGTCGAGGCTGCACACGCCGTACACGGGAACACCGAGTGCATCACCGAAGGCAGCGCCTGTCGCCATGCCGACACGCAGTCCGGTGTACGGCCCCGGCCCGACACCCACGACGACGGCGTTCAACTCTGCCGGCGTGAGCCCGGCCTCGGCGAGGCATTCGAGGACGTGAGGGGTCAAGACCTCGGCGTGCGCACGAGGATTGACCGTGACACGCACGGCAAGCGTCTCCACTGTGCCCGGTGACTCGGTGCCAGGCGACTCGGTGCCCGGTGACTCTGCGTCCGGTGACGGAGCAGACAGGGAGACGACACCGGCAGTGACTGCCGGAGTGGAGGTGTCAATTGCGAGAACAAGCACGATTTCTCAGGGTACCCGCACGTGAAGAACTACTTCCGGCCCGGGAGGGTCACGCCGTCCATAACACCAAACGCCGTTTCACGACGTCTGCGACACAAAACGCCGTTTCACGACGTCTGCGACACGAAACGCCGTTTCACGACGTCCAGGACCAACTCGCAGTCCGCACATCCGATTCAGGTTCCCGATGAAGCTGCACTCGCAAGTGTCGTTCGACGAGCCTTTCCACGACGTCACCACCCCATTCGACCACCACCACTGCATCGGTGAGGTCGGTGTCGAGGTCGAGGGCATCGAGTTCGTCGAGCGCATGCGGTCCGCTGTCTCCCAGCCGGTATGCGTCGACGTGGATCATGCCGACGGGAACTCCGCCGCCGGGGCGGGTGCCCGGACGATGCTCACGAGCGATGACAAACGTCGGGGACGTCACCCGGCCCTGCACTCCGAGCCCGGCGCCGATTCCGCGCGTCAACGCGGTCTTGCCCGCCCCGAGTGGCCCGTCCAGCACCACCAGGTCGCCGGCAACAAGTCCCGCCGCCAACCGTCGGCCGAAAGCCTCGGTATCCTCTGCCGTTTCCAACGTGATCTGTCCGGATTCGGGAAGTCCCGTGGCGTTCTCAGCCGACATCGGACCGCTCTTCTACCTGTGCACGCTGCACCAGCTTGTCGATTGCGTCCGTCACGATCGCCGGGAACTCGAGCTGCACCAGATGGCCGGCCCCGTGAACTCTCACGAGTTCAGACTCGGGGAGATCGGCAGCGAGACGCTTGGAGCTGATGAACGGAATCATCATGTCTTGATCGCCGCAGATCACGACTGCCGGTGTGTGCGCGAGCACCTCGAGGGACGCGGACTCGTCGTGCAGTTCCAACGTCCGCAAGAAATTGACGATGGTCACGACCGAGGTCCGGTCGAGCATGCCGTCCGACAGCTCATGCAGTCGTGGGCTGACATCGGTGCCGTACGACGCTGCACGCAGGATCGGCGTGATCAGTACTCGCGCAGCGCCCCGGGCGTGCTGAACCACTCCTGGCGAGGTGCGCACTGCCAACCGGAACCCGTCGATGATCGGATTCTGCAGATTGCGGGTCAGACCGGTCTCGGCCAGCCCTGCCGCCGTCGTCGCGACCAGCCCGACGCCGATGACTCGGCCCTCGAACCATTCGGGTCGCTGACCGGCAAGCGCGAGCACCGTCATGCCGCCCATCGAGTGGCCGACGAGAACTATCGGTCCCTTGGGCACTTTGGCCTCGACGACAGTCGCGAGGTCGCGGCCCAGCTGCGAGACCGTGCAACTCTTCGAACGCGGCATACCTGAATCTCCGTGTCCGCGCTGGTCGTAGAACACCATGCGAACCTTGTTGCCCCATCGCTCTTCGAGCTGGCGGCGCTGGAAATGCCAGGACAGCGCACTCAGGCAGTACCCGTGCACGAAAACGACTGTCAGCGGAGCGTCATCCGGTCCCACTTCGCGAACTGCCAGCTCGACGCCGTCCTCGGTGCGCACCGTGCTCTTGCGGTCGCGCGTCATGAGGTCGAAGTCCTCGTCCGCGTAGATTTCCCGGCCCGGACGCGTCGCGGTCTTGAATGCATTCACGCCGGCCATCGAGCCGAGCGCCACAGCGCTGAGCAGGCCACCGAGAATGCTCATCTTTCCTGCAGTCTTCATGACGTCTCTCCCCCGATGTACGTACGCACAGTGCGTCCACGTATTCCGGTCACGACCTCGTAGTGAATGGTGTCGAGTACGTCGGCCCAGGCCTGCGCGTTGGGTTCGCCGTGATCGCCGTTGCCGAAGAAGATCGCGGTGTCGCCTTCGCGAACTCCGTCGCCGTCCGGCCCCAGGTCCACCAACACCTGGTCCATGCAGATCCGCCCGACGGCCTGGCGACGCTTGCCGCCCAACTGCACTTCGAACTTGCCGCTCAGTGAACGAGTCAGACCGTCGGCGTAGCCGACGGGAAGCAGCGCAAGAGTGGTGTCGTGCGGTGCGACCCACTGATGCCCGTAGGAGACGCCCTCTCCGGCGGCCACCTTCTTCACCAGAATCACCTTCGCTCGCAGCGTCATCGCCGGTCGTAAACCGAAATCTCCGAGTTCGGGCACCGGAGACAATCCATATATCGCGATTCCGGGTCGAACCATGTCAAATTGCAGGTCAGGACGGGTGACTGTAGCGGCGGAGTTGGAAAGATGAACGACTTCGGGTTCGAATCCGCGAGCGCGGACGTCGGCAACCGCTTCGATCAAACGCTGCTTCTGCATGTCGATGACGTCATGATGCGGTTCGTCCGAGTGCGCAAGATGGGAAAACACTCCGCGCAGCCTGATCGTGCCCTCGTCCCGGGCAGTAGCGAGGTCGTCGAGCATCTGCGGCCACTCGGTTCTCGAGACGCCGTTGCGATTGAGACCGGTGTCCACCTTGAGCGTCACGGTCGCCTGTTGTCCCAGAACCCGTGCCGCGTCGACGACAGCAGCCAGGTGCCGCGGCGAGGACACGCCGATCTCGACGTCGGACCGGATCGCCGAGGAGAAATCGGCGTCGAGGCCGTGCAGCCAGGCCAGGACGGGAGCGGTGATGCCTGCCTCGCGAAGGACCAGTGCCTCCGCGATGGTGGTGACGCCGAGTTCCCGGGCTCCGGCCGACAGTGCCGTCCGCGCAACCGCAACTGCGCCGTGGTTGTATCCGTCCGCCTTGATGACCGCCATCAACGCTGCATCACCGGCAAATTCACGCAGGACACGCACGTTGTGCGCGATCGCGTCCAGATCGACGACTGCCTCCGTCTGCGGCCCTACTGCGTCGTCGAGTCGGCTCGCCTTCCCCTCCGCAGGCTCCTTCGGTGCTCTTCCCTGGGCAAGCGTCATGGCGACAATCCTGCCACCCGCGCAGAATCGGACACGTGTTCGGGTTTGAACACCCTCAATCAAGGGCAAAAGAGCGAAGCACACGCACCGACTCGCGCAGACCTCCCAGCAGCGGCGAAGCCGAAATCGGTGCTCCGGCGACATCGCTCTGACCGCCGGCAGCGGCGATGTTCGCAGCCAACGCGTGAGCCCGCGCCCCGACGGCCCCGGCTTCGAGAGGGCTCAGACCCGCCGCCAGCAACGCGCCGATCACACCGGAGAGGATGTCACCCGAGCCTGCGGTCGACGCCCAGGAGCCGCCGGCGTCGTTGACCAGGACCTCACCGCCGGGATCCGAGATCACCGTCGTATGGCCTTTCAGCAGAATCGTGACTCCGAGGCGTTCGGCGAGAGCACGCGTGGCCGCGATTCTGTCGTCGCCGAGTGGTGTGAATCGTGCGAACTCGCCGGCGTGGGGCGTCAGAAGAGTCGGCGCGGTCCGGGCTGCGACAAGTTCGGGACGTTGAGCGAGGAGGGTAAGTCCGTCCGCATCGACGACAACGGGTACATCGGTAGCCAGTACCGACGCCAGAAGCCGCGCGGCGTCGTCGTCGGTACCCATACCGGGTCCGACCACCCAGGCCTGAACCCGCCCGGCGGCTTGGAACGTCTCACTCGCAATCACCTCCGGGAACCGGGCGAGCACCTCGGCGGCGCCGTGCCCGGCATAGCGGACCAGGCCGGAGGTCGCGGTCACCGCGGCGCCGGTGCAGAGCACGCCCGCGCCGGGATACTGCTCACTTCCCGCAACGATGCCCACCACACCCTGCGAGTACTTGTCGTCCTCCGGGACTGGAACCGGCCACAGCGCACCGACCTCGGCCGGATCGAGCGAACCGAACGCCGGTTCGCCGACGCTCAATCCGATATCCACGAGTTCGACACGACCACACAGCGGAGCCGCGAGTACGTGCACCGGCTTGAGCGCACCGAATGTGACCGTCACATCAGCGGTCACCGACGGGCCGTCCACTGCGCCGGTGTTCGCGTCGACGCCGCTCGGAAGATCGACCGCCACGATCGGTGCCTCCACCTGGCCGACGAGCTCGGCTGCGTCAGGCCTCAGACCGCCGTGCCCGGAAATCCCGACGATGCCGTCGATCACCAGATCCGGCGACCCGACTTCGGCAGCGACTCGGCCACCGGCCTTCAGGAGAGCGTCGAGGCCCGACCGATGAGCGCGCGCCGGATCGAGCAACACGGCCCGAACACTCACACCTCGTTTGCGGAGCAACGCACCCGCCCACAGGGCATCACCGCCGTTGTCGCCGGTACCGACCAGAAGCGTCACCGACCGATGCGCGACCGATCCTGTACGGGAACGTAATTCGTCCGCGACGACTCGCGCGAGACCGTACGCCGCTCGACGCATCAGCACCCCGTCGGGCAGCTTGTCGAGCAACGGCGCCTCCGCTTCTCGCACCTGATCGACTGTGTAGTACCCACGCATGTCGGAACCCTTCAGTTGCCGTCGCTACCCTCGAAACCATGAAATCACGTCTTCGCCCGGCAATCGCGGGACTCGTCCTCGCTCTCGGTCTGGTCGGGTGCAGTTCCGGCACCGACTCCACACCATCTGCGGCCGAAACGACGGCGAGCGGACCCGTGGTGACCATCTCCGGGATGGCGTACTCCCCCGCTTCCATCACCGTGAACGTCGGCGACACCGTCACGTGGGTATTCGACGACAACGGAATGGCCCACGACGTCAACGGCCTCGGAGACGCCAAGGGCAAACTCCGCAGCCCACTCAAGAAATCGGGAACTTACACCTACACGTTCACCGAACCCGGAACCTACGACTACACCTGTACACCGCATCCCGAGATGCGCGGAACCGTCGTCGTCGAGACGCCGTAACGCACTCGGGCCCCMCAGTCTTTCGACTGCGGGGCCCGAATTTCCCTACGAAAACTATTCGACCGTAACCGATTTCGCCAGGTTACGCGGCTTGTCGACGTCGTATCCGCGCGCCGCGGCAACCTCGGCCGCAAAGATCTGCAACGGAACCGTGGACAGCAACGGCTGCAGCAGAGTCGGTGACGGCGGAATCTCGATCAGGTGATCCGCGTGCGCCGCGGCGACGGTATCGCCTTCCTCCGCGATGACGATAGTCGTTGCCCCGCGCGCCTTGATCTCCTGAATGTTGGACACCAACTTCGAGTGCAGGACAGCGCGACCCTGCGGCGACGGCATGACGATGATGACCGGAAGGTCCTCCTCGATCAGCGCGATCGGGCCGTGCTTGAGCTCACCGGCGGCAAAGCCCTCGGCGTGCATGTACGCAAGCTCCTTGAGCTTGAGCGCACCCTCGAGCGCCACCGGGTAGCCGACGTGGCGCCCCAGGAACAGCACGGTCGACGCGTGCGCGAACTGGCGTGCCAACGCGCGCACCGGTTCTGCCGTCTCGAGCACCTTGCTGACCAATGCGGGCATAGCTTCGAGGTCGGCGTACTCGCGCGCAACCTCGTCCGGATACTTGGTGCCGCGAGCCTGCGCCAAAGCCAAACCGACGAGGTAGTTCGCGGTCACCTGCGCCAGGAAGGCCTTGGTCGACGCAACCGCGATTTCCGGTCCTGCCCGCGTGTAGAGAACGGCGTCGGCTTCGCGCGGGATCTGTGCACCGTTGGTGTTGCAGATCGCCAGGACGCGTGCCTTCTGGTCCTTGGCGTGCTTGACCGCTTCGAGTGTGTCCGCCGTCTCCCCCGACTGCGAGATCGCGACAACAAGCGTCGAGCGATCCAGAACCGGGTCGCGGTAACGGAATTCGCTGGCGAGTTCGACCTCGACAGGTAGACGCGTCCAATGCTCGATCGCGTACTTCGCCAACAGTCCGGAGTGGTAGGCACTACCGCAGGCGACGACAAACACCTTGTCGACGTCGCGCAGTTCCTGATCGGACAACCGCTGCTCGTCGAGGACGATCTTCCCGTTCTCGAAGTGGCCGAGGAGCGTGTCGGCGACAGCGGTCGGCTGCTCTTCGATCTCCTTGAGCATGAAGTAGTCGTGACCACCCTTTTCGGCGGCCGCGAGATCCCAGTCGATGCGGAACGGGCGCCCCTCTGCCTCGTTGCCCGCGAAGTCGGAGATCCGATAGCTGTCGGCAGTGATCACCACTGCCTGATCCTGTCCGAGTTCAACCGCATCGCGTGTGTGCTCGATGAACGCAGCGACGTCGGAGCCGAGGAACATCTCGCCCTCACCGACACCGACGACGAGCGGCGTCGAGCGGCGGGCGGCGACAATCGTGTCCGCGTGGTCGGCGTGCGTGAAGACGAGCGTGAACGCACCTTCCAACCGACGAACCACCGACAGCGCACTCTCGATGAAATCACCTGCCGTCGGCCCGTCGGAGTACGCCCGGGCTACCAGGTGAACTGCCACCTCGGAATCCGTGTCGCTCTGAAGCTCGACGCCTGCAGCCTCGAGCTCCGCACGCAGCGGGGCGAAATTCTCGATGATTCCGTTGTGAACGACAGCCAGCTTGCCCGACGCATCACGATGCGGATGCGCATTACGGTCGGTCGGTCGCCCATGCGTCGCCCACCGGGTATGACCCATACCCGACGTACCGACAAAGTGATCCGCGCCGTACTCGCCGAGCTCCGCCTCGAGGTTGGCCAACTTACCGGCCTTACGCTCGATCTCGACCCCACCGGTTCCGTCGAGAATCGCGATTCCCGACGAGTCGTACCCGCGATACTCCATTCGCCGTAAAGCCTCCACCACAACGCCCAGAGCTGGGCGGTGGCCGACGTATCCCACGATTCCGCACATGGTGACTCAGGGTACTTGGACATCGGCGGTGGGCGCATTTTGCGGTTCCACAGACATCCCCCAGCCGGTTGCAGCGTCGGCTCCGCATACACGAGGCGCTCATCGGATAACGTCTTCAACCGTGGCACCGAAACTGAAGACACTGACCCGTGAGCTGTCCAAGCGCGGCCCGCACCGAGTTCTCCGCGGCAACCTCGCCCTGGCCGGACAGCCGGGTGTCGTGTACACGCCGGAAACCGGTTTCAATCTCCCCGCCGTTGCCTTCGCGCACGGGTGGATGGTCGGGTCCCACAAGTACGAGCAGACACTCCAGCACCTCGCTTCCTGGGGAATTGTCGCAGCGGCGCCCGACAGCGAACGCGGTCCGGTCCCGTCCCATCTCGGCTTGGCTGCAGATCTTCGAGCGACGCTCGACATCTGCGTCGGCGTACGACTCGGCCCTGGCCAGATCAGCGTCCACCCCGATCGAGTCGCCTTTGCCGGTCACGGCATGGGCGCGGGCGCGGCGGTACTGGCCGCAGCGCAGCGCGGGGATGTCGGTGCGGTAGCCGCGCTGTTCCCGGCCCCGACAGCACCCAAGGCGGAGAACTACGCGTCGAAGATCACAGCGCCCGGATTGATCCTTGCCGGCCAAGACGACGTCGATTCCTTGACCAGCAATGCGCGCCCGCTGAGCGTGGAGTGGGGCGGCCCCGTCGTCGCACGCACCGTGAACGACGGCCAAGACGCCGGACTGATCGAAGGCCGCCGACTCCTCGGAGCCCTGGGCCTCGGTGGATCCGAGCGCAAGACACAGTCCGCCACACGGTGCCTGCTCACGGGCTTCCTGTTGTTCCATCTGACCGGCGACAAGAAGTACCAGGACTTTGCTGATCCTGATGTCGAGATTCCACACACGGCGCCGTTGCTCCCGGTTGAACCTCACTCCGACGCGCGGGCCAGCCAGCTGTTGCGTAAGTAGGAGTCCGTGCCCGCCCCCGACTCCGGCGGCGAGCACGGCTTCGTCGGCGTCGTCGTCGGCTCTGACGCGGATCGCAGATACGGGCCGGATCTGACCGACCCTTCCGTGTCGTTATCGGCAGACGTCGTTTCGGACGGCGGCTCCTGGCGCGATTCCTCGCTCGCCACTGCCGCTCTGCGCTCACGGAAGTCCTCGAGCGCTCTGCGCTCACGGAAGTCCTCGAGTTGAGAATCGAGAGTTCGACGGATCTCTTCGAAGGGCGCGTGAACGGACTTCACAGCGGACCAGCTCCGGCCAGCTCAGCGCCCGTCTCTCCGTCGGGGCCGGCGATCGACTCGTCCGGGACTGTGACAGGCGGCTCCGGGTCCGGCGCGGGCGAGACTTCGGCGGTGGTTTCAACCGGTATCTCGGGCTGGGGATTATCGGGCTGGGGAATTTCGGGTTGAAGTGTCGCGGGCTGGGACGCTTCTTGCGGGTATGTCTCCTGCATGACCGCCTCCTGACCGGCATCAAAAACTATTCTCGGCCAACCGTTTTCGTCCAACTCCACGGTGACAGACACAGAGTTCCCGTCAGCACCGGCGACATCGAGACTCACCCCACGACCGTCGGGCGCAATCGAGAAGCCCCACGTGTTGCCGCCGATCGAGAAAGAGATCGGCGCAGCCGCGGCAGCGGATTCGATTGTCTCGGCGACTGGCAAGGTCGACGGGAAGGCGTCTGTCACCCATTGAGTCGCGGCATCAAAAGCATCGCCTACCGCGCTCGCACACTGCGCGCACGCCCTGTCGAATTCGTCGCGGGCATCCAGATACGCCGACCGAAAAACAGTGTCCAACCATGGCGCCGCGCCACGACCGCTGGAAGCGACGTGAGCCAGCTGATCGATCTCCCCCGCACCCAGACCGCCGATGGTCACCCGGTCGAGGCTGGCCACCTTGAAAGCTTTGTCTGCCAAAGCCGTTCGAACAGTCCGCGCAAGTTCGTCGGCTAGCGTGATCAACAGTGGCGCCGAATCCGCATCGGACCGAGCTTCGCGCCGCGCGGCGAAGACCTGATCGACGACCGCATCCACGCCGGAAACATTCCACACTGCGGGAAGATTCTCGGCCAGGACCGTCAGCATCGCGATCTCCGCGACCGAACCGTCCACCGCCGCAGCCATGTCCGACATGTCTCGCGTCAGTGCCGCGATATCGATGCCCGCCTCTGCGCGATATGCATCCTCATAGGAGGTAAGCATCCGTTCTTCGAAACCCAACCGAGTGGCCAGGTCGTGAAATCGGCCGAAGAACTGCAGTCCGCTAGCGCCCGCTTCCAGAATTTCGTCGGGATGAGCATGTGAATCACGCAGTGCAAGAATATCTTCGAAAGAACACGGGCCGTTCGGTACTGCCTGGGCTGTAAGGCTGTTCGGTATCACGAGGCCGACCCGCCGGAGTCCCGCACCCGCCGCGCACCCTCACGATCCACCTCAGTGATTGCCTCAGCCGAAGAGGAAAGCCGGCGCGCCAACGTATCGAGAAGATCCGCACGGCCAGTCAAGCGAGAATTCAGGACCGCCAATGCCGACTCCAACGCGGCTCCGTGCTCGGCGTAGTCACGGCCCGAAGCGGCACCGCCCCCTCGCAAATGCTTGATCGGCTCGGCAGAATCGCGCAGACCCTGGGCCACCGACACCGCATGGCGTGCCAATTCATCTGTTCCAGCGCGGTCGACATCCACGAGCGCCCCCAAGTTTCAACGGAACCACTCGCACGTCGAGCGGCCTTTGACTCCTTGGACGCAGCAGGGCGCAATTACGTTCCCTCAAAACGCGAAGGCGCAATGAGGGGCTACACCGAACCGACGATCTCGGCCAACTCGTCAGCCAGCTTCTGCGCGAGCGGAAGTTCGGTGGCCTCGACCATGACGCGGACCAGTTGCTCTGTCCCGGACGGGCGCAGGAGCACTCGACCACCGTCACCGAGAACGCGCTCGGCGTCCGCGACTGCTGCAAGTACCGACGGCGACGCTGCGACTGCCGCCTTGTCCCCGACCTTCACGTTGATCAGCACTTGCGGGAGGGTGGTCATCGTTGCAGCCAGTACCGATGCCGACTTACGCGTACGAGCCATGCGTCCGAGCAGCCTGAGACCGGTGAGAATTCCGTCGCCCGTGGTGCCGAACGCCGGCAACACAACATGGCCTGACTGCTCGCCACCGAGGCTGTATCCGCCCGCGCGCAGTTCCTCCAAGACGTAGCGGTCGCCTACGGCAGCAGTCACGATGTTGATGCCTGCCTCGCGCATCGCGATGTGCAAACCGAGATTGCTCATGACAGTCGCGACGAGAGTGTTCTCGACCAACTCCCCGGCCTCGTTCATCGCGATCGCCAGAACAGCCATGATCGCGTCACCATCGACCACCGCGCCGGTCTCGTCGACGGCCAAGCAGCGGTCGGCGTCGCCGTCGTGCGCGAGGCCTAGGTCCGCCCCGTGATCGACTACCGCTTTCTGAAGATTCTCCAGGTGCGTCGATCCGCAGCCGTCGTTGATGTTGAGGCCGTCGGGATCTGCGCTGATCGCGATGACACGAGCGCCCGCTGCTGCGTAGGCAACCGGTGCGAGCGCGGAAGCAGCGCCGTTGGCGCAGTCGACGACAACGGTAAGTCCAGCGAGCGGCTCGCTCGCCGCGCTCGCCAGATGTGCAAGGTACAGCTGAGCGGCATCGTCGACCGCACGGACTCGGCCTATCCCGGCACCTGTCGGAAGGACCGGCGGCGCAGTGCCGTCGAGCGCGTCCTCGATCGCCACCTCGACAGCGTCATCCAACTTGTGCCCACCGGCCGCGAAAATCTTGATTCCGTTGTCCGGCATGGGATTATGCGATGCAGAAATCATGACACCGAGACTGGCTTCGAGCTTTGCCGTCAAGTATGCAACTGCCGGAGTCGGAAGGATACCCACGTCGAGCACGTCGACGCCTGCGGAACTCAACCCGGCCGTCACCGCGGCTTGAAGCATCTCACCGCTGGCGCGAGGATCGCGGCCGATCACGGCGGTCGGACGGGCATCCGAAGTGCCGGCTGTCAGTACGCTCGCCGCGGCAACTGCCAATCTCAATGCAAGATCTGCAGTCAGATCCGAATTGGCAAGTCCACGAACACCGTCAGTACCGAACAACCGACCCATAGAACGACTCCTGAATCCTGTGAACCTCGAGAATGAAACTCGAGAATGGAATTTCTCCGAGAAACACAAGAGCGAGCGTCCGGTAACGATGGACGCTCGCTCTTGTGGTGAACAGGTGCCGAAGCAGACCCGTCGGGTCAACCTCGGCAAAGCATCAGCGCTTGGAGTACTGCGATGCCTTACGAGCCTTCTTCAGGCCGTACTTCTTACGCTCGACCGCGCGGGCGTCACGCGTCAGGAAGCCTGCACGCTTGAGGGCCGGACGATCATCAGGGGTTACCTCGATGAGTGCGCGCGCGATAGCCAGACGCAGTGCGCCTGCCTGACCGGACGGGCCGCCACCGTGCAGCAGTGCAATGATGTCGAAAGACTCGGGACGCTCGACGAGCACCAGCGGAGCCTTGATCAGCTGCTGGTGAACCTTGTTGGGGAAGTAATCCTCCAACGTACGGCCGTTGAGCTTGAACTGACCGGTACCGGGAGTCATCCGAACGCGAACGACAGCCTCCTTGCGGCGACCGACGGTCTGGACCGGGCGATCGAGGACGATCGGTGCGAGCGTAGCTGCAGCAACCTCTTCGATGACCTCGACTGCGTCAGCGGCGACAAGCTCTTCCACTGCTTCGATGTTCTCTTCGGACACGTTCTGCTCTTCCGGCGATGTCACTGTGCGACCTGCTTGATCTCGAACGGCACCGGCTGCTGCGCGGTGTGGGGGTGATTCGGGCCCGCGTAGACCTTGAGCTTGCTGCTCATTGCGCGGCCGAGCTTCGTCTTGGGGAGCATGCCGACAATGGCCTTCTCGACGAGACGATCGGGGGTCCTGTCGAGGACCTCACCGACAGTGCGGGACTTCAGGCCACCCGGGAATCCGGAGTGGTGGTAAACGTTCTTGCCCTGCAGCTTGTTGCCGCTGATGGCAACCTTCTCAGCGTTGATGATGACAACGAAGTCACCACCGTCGATGTGCGGCGCGTAGGTGGGCTTGTGCTTGCCACGCAGCAAGTTCGCTGCCTGAACGGCAAGACGGCCGAGCACCACGTCAGTGGCGTCGATGACGTGCCACGAGTGGGTCACATCTCCGGCCTTCGGGGTGTACGTAGACACAGATCTTCCTCGTCTTAATTCATTCCACTGCTGACCATGTGCGTATCGCGTAAACGATCCTCGGCGGCCAGTTGAGACCCGAGAACCGCCGGTCTCCACGCATTTCTGCCGGAGCCCTACGGCACGCCACCGATAGACGATACCGGTCTACCCGCTGCCAGGTCAAAGCGCAGCCATCTCCGCCGACAATGCCCTCGTCGGGAACCAGCGGGTAAGCGATCGACATGCGACTGCCCCGGCAACCTGACGGTACCGGGGCAGTCGGGGTGTCGTCACGACATGAATGTTGTCAGCGACCGAACCCGTTTGCGGCGATCCGGTCAGCTTCCTGCATCTTCTCCGAGCCGCTCGCCGTCGCTCCGGCGATCTGCGCGAGAACCATGTTCAGTTCTTCGGACGCCTGGGCCCAGCGGCGCTGTGCGTCGTTCCAGGCTTCGGAACCTGCCCCTTCCCAGCCTGCTTGCAGCTTGTCGACGACAACCTTGATGTCGCCCTGCTTGTCGTTGATCGCTTTGGCCTGCTGTTTCATCTGATCGGACAGCATTGCGAGGCCGCCGAAGTCGTACTTGATCCTGTCGGACATAACTGCTCCCGGTTCGGTGTGACTGGAGAGAACTTTGTGAGAACTACTGGCTGAGGACTGCTTGATCGAACGGCGAAGAGCTGACGGTCAGGACATGTTCACCGTCGCGCCGCGAAGCGAGCTGACGTTGTCGTCTTCGGTCGAGTCGAAGGTTCCCGCAGCCTGTTTGATCTGCTCGCAGATGTCGGTCAGAGCAGTGTCCAACTTCAGGGCCGCGCTGTTGTATCGCTCCATGATTCCTGCGTATTCGACCTGCGCCGCACCGTTCCACGAATTGTGCGAAGCGTCGGCCTCCGACCGAACAGCGTTGACCAGTCCCCTGATGTCACCGAGATGTCCGTCGATGGTCCCCGCCGAATCGATCAATTCAGCGGTAGTTGCGGTAAAGCCCATGTCGTCCCCCTGGATTCGGTGAGTACCGTTCGGTATCGGCGACCACCCACGACGGCTTGTCCGTCGGATGTGCACCGGGGTCGAGCGGAACTCCCTGATGTGCGCTACACATACTTTGACGCGACCTCCGTGCCAACGGTTCCGGCCCGATCGAAGAATGTTTGCAGAACCGACCGATCCGGTCAGGGCGTGAATTCGAGTGACTGCCACATCCGCAGGCAGTCCGCTTCGAGACTGTCCCACTCACCGACCAGATACTGGCAGCCGATACTCACTTGCCGACCGTTGTCGACGTACACGTGCCAACGCACCTCGGAGAAATCGTCCGGAAACTCGACGTACACCACTGCCTGTTTTCCTGCGGCATCGTCGATCACAGAAAACTCTCCGAACCGCAATGGGTCCTCGAACGCCGAAAACTGCTGACGCAAAGCGGCTTCGACGGAATCGAATCCAGCACCTTCCGCAAGACTTTTCTCGATGACCACGATCTTGCGATCAGCGCCGGAACTGGGTATCAAATCGGTGCGCCCGCTCGAGGTCCCTCGTGACAGAAGCTTCCAATCGGAAGGCAGCTCTGCTGCAACGCTCCCCACCTCCACACGCGTGAGTTCCGGCGTGACACCGGACTCGATCGACGGAATCGAAGTCTTCGGCGCAGGCTTTTCCTGCTCTTTCGACGCCTCCACGATCTCGGCTTTGCCTTCCGCCGTAGCTGCAACCGAGTCCGCCAACCGAGAATCGCCTCGATCGCGAGTCGACACCACGACCGTTGCCGCGACCGCAGCGACGACGGCGAGCACCGCAAGCGCCGCCGCGAACCATCGACGGCCTCCGTGCCACCCGCCGACTCGACGGGGCGAGGAGGCAGTCGAGTGCACGGAAGGAATCGACAT
This sequence comes from Rhodococcus sp. P4_E4, assembly GCF_056401575.1. Taxonomy (NCBI): domain Bacteria; kingdom Bacillati; phylum Actinomycetota; class Actinomycetes; order Mycobacteriales; family Nocardiaceae; genus Rhodococcus; species Rhodococcus sp. P4_E4. The sequence continues at coordinate 218,889 of NZ_JBFUJB010000002.1, forward strand.
CGCGCCATCCGGATCGCCTACCCACCCGGCGCCAAAAGCTGAATTGTCGACGATTCGACCGGAACTGTCCCGCGCAGTTGTCTTGCGAACGAGCGTCCGAGGATCCACCAGAGACGACGCCACCCGACTCTCGTCCAGAATTCGAATGCTCGCGTGGCCGTGGACATTCGTCGACCCACGTTCGAGCGAAGCCGCAACGGCATGCGAGCGCGGCCCGACCAACACCACAGCGTCCCGAACCGACAAGTCCCCGATTCCGGAAAACAACCCCGCAGCGTCTGCGATCGCCGAACTTTGTGCCCCGTCGATTCGGAGTTCACCGTCGACCTCGCTGACAACAGAAGCGACCACCATTCCGCCACGCAGTTCGAGGACGACACACCGTGATCGCCAGGCTGTACGAGCCGACCTCGCCGCCGCGACCGACGTCGGAACGAGGACGACGTCGTGCGCCACTCGCCGTGCGGCATCGAGCAATCGCCGCCTACGTGGGGCACCCCAATCCGAGGGATGGCTGAGATAGAGGATGTCTGCATCGACGATTCCGCACCCGTCCATCGCACTGGAGATCAGCCTGGCCAGCTCCAAGACGGTGGGGACAATCCGACCATCTACGTCGACATAATCGTCGTCGACGTAATCGATCGCATTTTCACCGGTCGTACCGGGACCCGACGCCGGTTCGCGTCTGAGGTCTGCACTGCAACAGAATTCGCGTTGACCCGAGACGACCCAGATATTGGATGCACCCCAATGTAGCGAGACCGACACCAAGGACGGAACGGTCACAGCGGTGGCATCCACGGAACTTGGACAAGTTGGGTTTGCGACCGAGAAACGTAGACCCCACGACCTTCCGGCAATGCCGACGCGCGGACGGTGCCGACGAGATTTCCCTCGTCGCGACTTCCGCTCATGATCAATCCGGCCGGTGCCATGTCGCGAATTCTCGCAATGACCGGCTCGTAGAGTGCTCTGGCCGCGCCACCGGAACGGCGGGCAATCACCAGGTGCAAACCGATGTCCTTGGAATGCGGAATGTACTCGAGCAACGGCGCCACCGGATTACCACTCGGTGTGGCCACAAGGTCGTAGTCGTCGATCAGTACATAAATCTCCGGTCCACTCCACCACGACCTTTCCCGCAATTGCTGCTGTGTTGTTTCGGCGTTCGGCATTCTGGCGGCGACGATCCGAGCCAAGTCGACCATCAACTCACCGAAGGTCGTCGACGACGCCGAGTAACCGCCGAGGTGATTCCCTTCGACCACTCCCAGCAGGGAATGCCGATAGTCACCGATAATCAACTTGGCCTGCGCCGGTGTGTTCGACGCGATGATCCCTTCCGCTATTCCGCGCAAAAGAGATGTCTTGCCACACGCGGTGTCGCCGAATATCAAGAGGTGCGGGTGTTCCCGGAAGTCCATGTACACCGGGGAGAGGTCGGTCTCACCGAGCCCGATCGGCACGGTGAGGCACCGACCGTCGGCCGCACTCGGTGAGGGCCACCGGGTCCCGACAGCTTCGAGAAGTTCTGCCCGCGAGTACGAATCCGGAAGCATCCGCACGGTGGGCGCCGGGCGCGAATTCGACATGGCTGCAATATGTTCGACCGTCGACGCCACAGACCCACCGGAATTCTCACTACCGGGCGAACCGCCGATTCGAGGTAGTCCGGTGAGAAGGTGAAGCCCGTCGCGCGTGATGCCACGACCCGGTCGACCTTCCGGCACCAGGCTGGCTTTCTGGCGACCCGCATCCGAATCTCCCGGATCACCCAATCGAAGTTCGATGCGAGTACCCAGTTGATCCTTGAGTGCCGGCCGGATCTCGGCCCATCTCGACGTCGTGACGATCACGTGCACACCGAAGGACAAACCTTGACCGGCGAGCATGTTGATCTGAGGCTCGAGTGATTCGAAATCCGAACGAACGCTGGGCCAACCATCGACGACGAGGAAGACGTCACCGTACGGGTCATCTCGGAGTCCCGCCGCCACACCTTCCCCGGCAGGATCAGCTGTTCGCAATCCTCGGAAATCAGCCATGGAGTCGATGCCGAGGTCACGAAACAGTCGCTCTCGTTTCGCGACCACACCGAGTACCTCGGCAACCGTGCGGCGGACGCGGTCGGAATCCAAGCGGTTTGCCACCGATCCGACGTGCGGCAGATCTTTCAATCCGAGGAGCGTTCCACCTCCGAAGTCGAGGCAGTAGAACTGAATCTGTTCCGGCGTGTGCGTCATGCTCAGAGACAAGATCAACGTGCGCAAGGCCGTCGACTTTCCCGACTGCGGGCCGCCGACGATCGCGAGGTTGCCCGTTGATCCGTTCAGATCGGCGACGAGAAGATCGCGGCGCTGATCGAACGGCCTGTCGACTACGCCGAAGGGTGCGCTCAGATTTCCGCGAGGTTGATCACCGGCCGCCCACCGCGGCAACAACTGGTCAAGCGTCGGGGATGCCTCGAGCGGCGGTAACCACACCTCGTGCGCGCGTGGACCGTGAGAGCGCATGCGGTCGACGAGGACTCCCATGAGAGTACGTGCATCGTCACCGATTTCGCCCATGTCGATGACATCGGGCTCGACGGGAACGACAACAGCCTCTGGCCCGACCACGGGCGTCGCGGTAAACGGCAGCGGCGCGAGTTCGACGGGGGAATCTACCGAGAATCGAGTGGGCACTATCCGCTCGCCCTCGTACGGGCCTGACACGTATGCACCTTGGAAGCGAACGATCTCCGCAGAATCGGACTTCAGGTATCCCGCACCGGGTGTGCCCGGCAGGTGATAAGCATCGGGAACGCCGAGAACGGAACGGGACTCGTTCGCCGAGAACGTTTTCAAACCGACGCGATACGAAAGATGGCTGTCGAGACCCCGAAGCTTTCCTTCGTCGAGCCGCTGACTGGCCAGCAGCAGGTGAATGTGAAGTGACCTGCCCAATCGCCCGATGGCCACGAACAATTCGGCAAATTCCGGCTGTTGACTGAGCAGTTCGGAAAACTCGTCGACAACGACGAAGAGTGCAGGCAACGGATCGAGTGCAGCGCCGGCCAGCCTCGCCTTCTCGTAATCGGACACGTTTGCGAAGTTTCCTGCCGCACGCAGCAGTTCCTGTCGACGATTCATTTCGCCGGCGAGTGCGTCCTTCATACGATCGACCATCGCCAATTCCTCGGCAAGGTTGGTGATGATCGCAGCAACGTGCGGCGCCTCCTCCAGGCCGAGAAAGGTTGCACCACCTTTGAAGTCGATCAGGACGAGGTTCAGTGCGTTGGGTGAGTGCGTCGCGATCAGGCCGAGTACCAAGGTTCGCAGGAACTCCGACTTACCAGAACCGGTGGCTCCGATACACAGCCCGTGCGGACCCATACCGTTCTCGGCCGACTCCTTCAGATCCAGTTCGACAGGGTTTCCATCTTGTCCGACACCGATCGGCACGCGGAGTCGGTCGCGCCCCTGACGTGGCAGCCAGCCATGTTCAGGATTGAACCTCGCAACATTTCCTATCCCCAACATCTGGCTCCAGGTCCGAAGGGATCGGTCGTCGTCAGTCGCGTCCACGGCGTTCTGCGATGCCGCACGGAACGGTGCGATGCGACGTCCGAACGACTGCGCCAGGCTCGTTGTCGCGGCGTCAGGCGTCGCAAAATTCTCGACTCCTGCGCTGCTCACCGCGCCGATCTGATCGCTACCGACGACCAGTCGCAAACCACGCGCCGCCGCCAGCCGCGGGCAGAACCCGCACAGGTCGAGGACGGTCACCGAGTCGAGCCCGGTTTCGGACAACAGGCCGGTGTCACCTTCGAGCAAGCCACCGTCCACGACCAACACGAGATGCGGAACGCCCGCACTCGCTGGAGTGTTGCGAGCAAATCGAGCACGCATCGAAAGCGTTTCCCCGAGGGAACTTTCGAACTCGAGATACGAACCGAACACCATGCGTGAAGTGCCGGCGCCGTCCTGAGATTCCGGGTGTTGCACGTGTGGGAGCCACTTGACCCACTCCCACTCGGCTTCGGTATCGGGACCGCACACCACTGCAACTTGGACGGTGTCCGGACCGTGGAAAGTGCACAGCTGCATCAACATCGAGCGGACGAGCGCTCGAGCGGAATCCCTCTGCCCCTCAATGGACATTGCAGCAAATCCGCGAAGCGAGACGGCGGTCGGCAGGTCCTTTACAACCGAATGCGCACGGACGAATCGCCGAAGTGAGACAGCAGCGACGGGTTCGAGATCCTCGACCGGCCCGGTCTCCGGCGATACAAGTCTGGTGGCCAATCGCTGTGCACCCAGACCGACCCGAACGTGGCAGTAGTCCGAGTCGGTGATCTGACGTTCCCACATCCGCACAGTCCCGGCCAGTGTCCAAAGCTGCGACGGCTCGGGATTGCTCCACTCGAGAGCAGCACGCTGCGCACCAGACGTCGCAGCAACATCGCTGCGCATCTGATCCAGGTACCGCAGGTAGTCCTTGCGGTCCTCGTTCGCTTCGGACGCTCGTGCTCCACCGCTACGACCGCCCCCGGCGAGCATCCCGAGCATCGACACCATCATCATGACCGGAAACAGCAGGGACATCGGATTGCGCGCCATGCCGGAAGAGAACATCAGCGCCACCATGCCGATCATGGCAACCACCATGATCACCGGAAGTAGTTTGGTCAGTAGGTTTCCCGGCGTGACGCGAGGAATCTCCGGTGGGGCCTGAAGCGTCACCTCGCCGCCCGGTGTACGCGGCGATTCACGGCGCGCTCGACGCGCAAATCTGACAGTGCTCAATTCACCCACCCCCATCGGTGCTGCAACTGTTGCCGCCACGCGCCTCGTCCGACTACCGCCGGCCCGCCCCCCAAGGCGTAGTCACGCAATTGCAAGAGAGTAGATCACAACACCGACACTCGGGTCGGTGCCACCTGTTGTCTGCGCTGTCGCCGACACAGGCGCACAGTTCATGTCGTATTGTTCGGGTGAACTGGGGTGACGTGACAGGGGAATCGCGTCATGGGAGGGGACAGATCTTGACCAGCATCACTGAAACCAGCGCTGCGCACACCGCAAACGGACGACGCGTAACCCATTCTGCCGAACTGTGCAGGTTGACGGTACTTTCAGCCCATTCGCAGGTGGATCTTGCGGTGCCGCTTCGTGTTCCACTCGCGGTGGTCATTCCGGGCATTGTGGACACAATTGTCAACCACAGCAATTTCAACGAGTTCGACCACAGCGCCGAACAATTCGAGCCCGTCGACTGGACTCTGTCGAAAGTCGGCAGGGCACCGCTGGCGCCGACGCTGTCGCTGCACGAGCATGGAATCCGCGATGGGGAATTGCTCGTACTCGCGGCCGCGGACACCGCTGCCCCGCCCCCACTCTTCGACGACATCATGTACACCGTCGCGGCGACGGATGCAGACATCTACCGACGCTGGACTCCGATCACCGCGCGCATTGTCGGGTCGTCCGCCGCCCTCGTCGCTGCGCTCGTCGCGGCCCTCGCCCTGGTCCTCGGCGATACAGGTCTGATCGGCGCTGTCTGCGGTGGAGTGACGTCTTTGGTGCTCACCGTCGCCGCCGTCGTGGCAGCGCGGGTGTACGGAGACACTGCAAGCTCCATCACGCTCGGATGCACAGCGGTGCCACTGGCGTTCGTCTCCGGCGCCCTCTGCGTACCCGGCACTGTTCTTTCTGCTCATCTCCTTCTCGGTTCGGCATTCGCAGCCGCGGTGACTCTGATCTGCCTCCGCTTGTGCGGTGCCGGATTAGCCGTCTTCACCGCACTTCTCGTCGTCCTCCTTGCTGCGGTGGGCACCTTCGCCGTCGCGACGACGCTTCCCGAGGCGCGCACCGCAACCGTCAGCAGCGCGGTGATTGCCGCAGCATTGATCGTTCTCACGTTCACCGCTCGACTGTCGATGCTGTTCGCGCGATTACCGCTTCCCCCGGTTCCGACACCGAGTAATCCCCTCGACGACGATCGCGACGGACTGCCCGAGCCCGAACTGCCCGGGCTGACCGAGTTGACTGAAAGGGCAGGGCGGGCTCGTAGCTACCTGACCGGACTGATCGTAGCCACGTCAGTGGTCGCGCTCACTGCCGCAGTCGCGCTCGCGTGGCCCTGGCCCGGTCAGGGAATCGTCTGGCCGAACCTTGCTCTCGCATTCGCGACGGCCGTCGTGCTGATGTTTCGCGGGCGCACCTACGCGGGCGCACATCAGGCGGTCCCACTCATCTCGGCAGGCATCTCGGTGGTTCTCGCTCTCCTGGGCGGCATGGCATGGACCCATCGCGACCATGCATTGGTCGTCTTCGCCATCACGATGACTGTTCTCCTCCTGTCACTGATTCTGGGAATCCTCGCCCCCCAGAACACATTCAGCCCCGTGATGCGACGCGCGGCCGAACTGTTGGACCTCGCTGCGATTGCAGCAATCGTTCCGCTGATCTGCTGGGTCAGTGGGCTCTTCGCGCTCATGCGCGGTCTTTGAGCGATCGGATCTCGATGGTGATTCGACGCGCGACGAACATCTGTGCCGCACTCGTGATCGTTGTCTTAACAGTCCTCGCCGGGGCGGGTGGCGCATCGAGTGCGGTTCCTTCCCCCATCGATCCTGCAATGCTGCCGGAGGACGGTCCACCCGCGCCTCCCCAACCCACCGAACAACGAACCCTGTGCGTCCCCGCCGTAGCGGGTGGTGACGGCGCGGATATTCCACGTTCTCAACAGGATCTCGGATTCGATTCGGTGTGGTCGATCACCCGAGGGGCGGGGCAGCGAATTGCTGTCATCGACACCGGCGTCAGCAGACATCCCCGGCTACCGGCCCTCGAAGGCGGCGGTGACTATGTCGGGACCTCCGACGGCACCGACGATTGTGACTCACACGGAACAGCCGTCGCCGGTCTCATCGCCGCCGAGCAGGTCGACGGTTCCGGATTTTCCGGAGCTGCGCCGGACGCACAGATCATCTCGATCAGGCAGTCCAGTGCCGCTTTCTCGGTGGCCGGCCAACGCGAAGACCCTGCCGTAGCCGAGAATTCGTCTGGCTACGGAAACGTCGACACCATGGCACTGGCCGTACGTCACGCTGCTGACTTGGGTGCAAGCGTTATCAACATCTCCGAGGTCGCTTGCAAGCCTGCCGGGGACGGGATCAACGACCAACGACTGGGCGCTGCAATCGAATACGCCACGATCGCGAAGAACGCCGTAGTCGTCGCTGCTGCAGGGAACGTCGGATCCGGAGGTTGCAAGAACCAGAATCCACCGCCGGATCCCCTCGATCCACAAGCCGATCCATGGAACTCGGTTACGACGATTGCCAGTCCTGCCTGGTACGACGACTATGTCCTCACCGTCGGGTCGGTCGACCCCAATGGCACCGCCAGCTCCTTCAGCCTCGGCGGTCCATGGGTCGACGTTGCGGCGCCCGGCACCGGAATCATCTCACTTCACCCGACGTCGCCTGGTCTGACCAACGGAGTCTACGGCTCCGACGGCGCCGTACAGTCGTTCAACGGGACCAGTTTCGCTGCGCCCTATGTCGCGGCAACCGCCGCGCTGGTCCGGTCGGTTCACCCGGAACTGACTGCACTTCAGGTCATGCAACGTATCGAAGCCACCGCCCACGCTCCGGCGCAGGGTTGGAATCCCTACGTCGGTCACGGCGTCATCGATCCACTCGCCGCGGTAACGGGCGAATTGGCACCGGGGGAACGCGTCAAGGTCAATCATCAGTCGGTAACGATCGATCCCCTACCCACGCCGCCGACCCCCGACAACCGATCTCGCGACGCGGCACTCGTCGGAGCCGGAACGGTCGGCACCCTAGCCCTACTGACGCTATTGGCGTCGATGCCCATTCGTCGAGCAATTCGTCGGAGACTTCCCGAACGACGGGACGTCGATCTCTGAATCGTCAACGGTGTTCAGTTCACCGGAGCGGCCGGCGTTGAATCGGGGGCGACTCCGTCGTGAGCTATCAGTGCATTGCTCTTCTCGAGCGCCGGACCTGATGCAAGTAGATCGAGCATCTGCCAAGGCGCACGATCAGGCGTTCGCGTCAATCCGAGCGCGCGAGCAGAGGTTTCGTCCGGCACTCCGTATTTCACACCGGTATCCGCTACGTAGAACACTCCGTCGTGCCTGGTGCTGTTCGTCTCGATTCCGGTCGCTTGAACAAACCCACCGAAGCCCTGTTCGACGTGGACGCTGTCGAGATTGTCGCCCGATCCGTCCGCCTGCGCCAACGACACCAACTTGCCACCCTCCGGGATCGGAACCTGCAATCCAGCGACGAGTTTCAATGTTGCAGAACTACTTTCGCCGCCCTCGACTGCAGGTGAGGGAGCCCATTCCAGACAGCCGACAGGTGCGCCATGATCATCGACGATCTCCGGAACCACCTGCGGCAACGAGTCGACGGCCAGTTCCCTCACCGAAGGAATACGACTGATGGCATCAGGGGTGACGCTCGCGATCCCGGTGGCGCCCTGCGAATCCGAGAAGTAGATCAGTTGGGCGAGCGCCGCACCGACCTTCTGGATACCGTTCTCGAGCACCACGTAGTACTGCAGGTCCGCGCCCACCGAAACCTGAACGACGGAGCCGACAGTCTTGTTCTGTAGCGGGAACCGGGGCGCTGATCCCAGTTCGCGGATTCGCGGAGCTCGATGCGCGGAACTTCGGGGATCGAATTGAGAAATCCGGCACTGATCGGTCGCGCCTGTGCTCCCTCCAGCCCCAAAGCCCGCATGATCGCCGGATTGTCCACATCGATTTCCGCTCGCTTCCCGTCGTAGACGAGAAAGTGATCGGAACCCGACTTCACCAGGAATGCACGGTCCCTCGTCAGATATGTCGTGTTTTCACCGACATTGGACGAGCCGACCAGGACCGAAGTCGTCAACGATTTTCTCCCGTCGGATCCGACGGAATCGCATACCGTCCACAAGGCGTTGCTCGGGTCGGCTGATTCCGGCAGCGCGGACGGTGCGCCGGGAATGCCGACGAGCGCGCCCCTCGGTTTCGCCTCGACCTCAGACGCCTTGACTATTGCCGGTTTTACTGGCGAACCCAGAATCAGTCGGGCGGAGGCCAAGTTCAGCACAGGGCGAAAAGTACCCTCCATGGCGACGAACATTGCGCCAGATTCCTTTGCAACAACGATTTCTGCATCGCCGATCTTGTCCTGTGGCCGAAACAGAGCAAGTACCGCGCAACCCGCCAATCCCAGTGCAGCGAGGACTATTCCGACGGTGAAGGCGCGGGACTGTGACCGCATCGGATCGTGAAGCATCCGCACGTCTCGTCTGACCAGCGCATGTTCCATCCGCCTGACCAAGAATCGGTACCCATTGACCTGCCAGCGCGTGGTAGGTGTTGCAGCCATCATTCCCCCCGTGCCTTACATCCCCTTGCGAAGACACAGTACAGTTTGGCTGGGGCGGAAATTTTCGGGTAGTTCGCAGGTCAGGTATCGGGGAGGAACCGTGGACCGATCGCGGTTGAAGCATTGGCCGTCGTCACACAGGATTTCGACGCACGAATTCGTGTCGGCACAGATTCTCGGAATCAGTGCAGGCGGAATCGCGATGGCCAGTGGGCTGGATTGGCTCTGGGCGCTGGCAATCGGTTGTGTGGTTGCCGGATCAATGCTCCTCCATGTGGGCGGTTGGTCGGTAATGTCCTGGATTGTCAAGTACTTTCGCTATTTGCGCCGCAAGGACGCCGACGGCAGCACGATCGTCAGTTTTCACACTCCCTCCGAACAGTCGATCGGGCTCCGAGTGGACGGATCTTCACTCGTCGCTGTCGTCGAGATCGCTCCCCCACGCGACTACCTGACCAGGATCGGGCGCCATTCATTCGACGCTTCCCACCTTCTGCCCACGGCAGCCCTGGTCAATTGTCTGTATCAGCACGACATCTCACTCACCGGCATCGACATTGTCAGTCATGGATACCGCGCCGCATCAGGAACGCCGGCCACCGAAGTCTACGAACGTCTCATCGGGCCACTACCAGCCACCGCCACCAGAAGTGTTTGGCTTGCACTACGTTTCGACGCTTTGGAGGGTCGTGCAGCAGTCGAACGCCGAGGCGGGGGCGAACAGGGCGCGGGCCGCGCGATCGCTGTTGCCGCCAATCGTGTCATCCGGGTGCTCGATTCAGCGGGATGCAAGGCGCGGATCCTCACCGCACCGGAGATCGCGTCGTCCACTGCCCAGGTCGCAAGAGGAGTCGCCAGCCACGAGGTCACCGAAACGTGGCGAAGTACCCCCTTGCCTGGTGTGTCCAACGTCGGATACGGAATCGAACCCCGTTTCATCACCACCTCGACCCTGACCCGAGTATGGGCAGTGGCAACGGTCGGGACGTCCGTGACAATTCGGTTGCGCCCCACGGGCGAACGCGGAGAGGCGAAGGTCAGTGCGACATGTCGCTTCACCACGCGCAATCCACCTGAGAACGCACCGCTGGCCGGTTTGGTCTCGCTTCGTGGGCGCCAGCGCGACGGATTGCTGACCAACCTGCCAACCGCATTGGCCGCGCTGGACCGCATCACGCCGCACATTCGCATGGACGGGGGCACACTCGACTCACTCGCTCTACCTCTTGCCGGGTGCGGCCAGCTCATCGGCTCGGACCGAAACGGGCACGGTGTCGCGGCCAGAATTTCGGGGCCAGGCGTCAACACCGTTTTTGTCGCCGGCGAACTCTATCTGGCTCAGCAATTGATCTTTCGAGCCATCGCGACCGGCGCACTGGTACTCATCCACACCGATCGACCGGAAGCATGGACCGCGCTCACCGACTCCATGGGAGTGCCTGACCGACTCCGCGTGTCCGGGCAGGGTGGTGGGCTCGAGGGCGCTTTCAACACTGTCGTGTTCGACGGAGTCGAGGGGTTACCGCCGCGTGCCGGCGTGACCGCGATCTACGTGTACGGACATCCACGCCAATGGCCTCGGATCGACCCTGAAATCTCGATAGTCCAGCCATTCGCACTCGGTGACAAGATCACAGTCGAAACCGGCCGCACGCGCGTCGAACTGACTCTGGTAACCATTGCTTCCGAGACCTCGTTCATCGGCCGTCCTCGAGCCGGCGACGCTCACCAGATGGCGTGATCGCGTATGTCCAAGATCAGCCAGGATAGGGATCACTCGCACGCTGCATCCGCAATCCGCTCCCCCACCAATGCAATTCACGAATCATCTTCTCGCTCGCATCGATCGCGATCGAATCGACGCCGTACGGCTCGTGTCCGAATTGCTTGCGTACCCGGTGAATGGTCACGCTTTGACGCACCGAGACCATGTGCAGCTCCGCCACTACCTGCCTCAGTTGTTCGACGGCCCGAACACCACCTGAAATCCCGCCGTAGGACACGAATCCGATCGGCTTGGCACGCCACTCGTGTTTCACGGAATCGAATGCGGTCTTGAGGGCAGCCGGGTACCCGTGGTTGTATTCGGAGGTCACAGCAACAACAGCGTCGGCTCGTCCGATTCGCTGGCGGAAAACCTCCGTGGCAGGTGAATCCGAGAAATCCTGGGGCAACGACAGCTCTCTGAGGTCGATCACCGATACGTTCCACGACGGGTTCGCGGTTGCGCGCTCGACAAACCAATCCGCCACTGCTCGTCCTATTCGCCCCTCGCGGACCGAACCTACGATGACTTCGACCTTCAAAGGTGCCATGAACGTCGATGCTAGCGACTCGTCACGCAGTGATCCCGTCCGTGATGAGTGCGGCCAGTTCCCGATACGCGCTGGCATCGTCCAACCCGGTAGCCCGATAGACCGCGCGTTGCTGGATCCGAACCATTGTCGCTGCGGCCGCATCAGCGACAAATGACGCGTGTACCCGCCGGAATGCGCCCGAATCCACTCCCTCGACGATGAGCGCTCGCACACGATCCGCGGCGATCGACGTGTTCTTCTCGTAAACCTGACTCGCCGACACCGATTCAGCCAGGTCTTCCATGAATTGACGGGACGCCGCGGTCAGTTGATCACCGACTGCTTCGAGATACACCGCGACTCGACGAGTCGGTGCCGCTTCGGCAGCGACGGCACTCTCCACCGCATCGGTCGCCGCACGGAAGAAGTGCACCGTCACAGCCCGCACCAGATCCTCTTTGCCGGCCGCCACGGTGTACAAGGTGCTCTTGGAGCAGTGCAGACGAGCTGAGATCTCGTCGAGCGTGAGGTGGGCGAAACCCTCGCTCAAGAACAGTTCGACCAATTGATCGAACAACTCTGCCCTGCGCGCAGTCGTCTTGTGAACCAGCCTTGCCATACGCAAGACAGTACTGCAGTATCGTTCTCAGTACTACTACCTAGCTAGGAGCCGACCGTGCCCGTCGAACGCCTGATGCCCAGCCAAGAAGCTCGCGATCTCATCGAACTGACGCGTGATGTCGCGGACAAGGTACTCGCGCCCAAGGTCAACGAATACGAGAAGGCCGAGAAGTATCCCGAAGGCGTGTTCCCCGCACTCGGACAGGCAGGCCTGCTGAGCCTTCCGTATCCCGAGGAATTCGGTGGCGGCGATCAGCCGTACGAGGTGTACCTCCAAGTCCTCGAAGAGATCGCCTCGCGCTGGGCAGCGGTTGCAGTGGCGGTGAGCGTACACAGCCTCTCGTGCTTCCCACTGTTCACCTTCGGCACCGACGAACAGAAGACCCGCTGGCTGCCGGACATGCTGGGCGGCAACACCATCGGCGCCTACAGTCTTTCCGAAGCGCAGGCCGGATCCGACGCCGCCGCATTGTCGTGCAAGGCGACGGCCACCGACGGTGGCTATCGCATCAACGGCTCGAAGGCCTGGATCACCAACGGCGGCAAGGCAGACTTCTACAACCTCTTCGCCCGCACCAGTGACGACGGCTCTCGCGGCATCTCCTGCCTCCTGGTGGACAAGGACACCGAAGGCCTCAGCTTCGGCAAGCCCGAGGAGAAGATGGGACTGCGCGCGGTCCCCACTGCATCCGCGAATTACGACGACGCCTTCGTCCCTGACGAGCGGTTGATCGGTCAGCGCGGCCAGGGATTGCCGATCGCCTTCAGCGCGCTCGACTCCGGCCGGCTCGGAATCGCTGCTGTTGCCGTCGGAATCGCTCAGGGCGCACTCGACGACGCGGTCGCTTACGCGAAGGAGCGCAAGGCATTCGGCAAGCGGATCATCGATCACCAGGGCCTCGGATTCGTCCTCGCGGACATGGCGGCCGCAGTTGACTCCGCGCGAGCCACTTACCTCGATGCAGCCCGCCGCCGCGACGCCGGAGTTCCGTATTCGCGCAACGCCAGCGTCGCCAAGCTCGTTGCCACCGACGCAGCAATGAAGGTCACCACCGACGCCGTTCAAGTATTCGGTGGGTATGGCTACACCCAGGACTTCCCCGTCGAGCGCTACATGCGCGAGGCCAAGATCACGCAGATCTTCGAGGGCACCAATCAGATTCAGCGTCTGGTCATCGCGCGCCAATTGGCGGGATAGTCGTCTACATTTTCTATCAAGGCGGTCAGTCCCCGCAGCACCCACCCGAAGACGGAATCTCGCGGGTTTCACGGGTAATCGCGTTGCGGGCAGCCAGTTCCGAGTAGTCGGGGTAGTCCACGCGAACCAACGAAAGTCCGTGCGCCGGCGCAACGAGGATCGAACTCGACCGCGACGTTTCGTCGAGCAAACCTGCCACCCAGTCGGCGGTGCGGCGTCCCTCACCGACCGAGAGGACTGCCCCGACAAGACTCCGGACCATCGACCAGCAGAACGCATCGGCATTCACGTACGCCGTGAACACCGTGCCCTCCTGCGCCCAGTCGAAGCGTTGCAACTCCCGCACCGTCGTAGCGCCTTCTCGACGCTTGCAGAATGCCGCGAAGTTGTGCAGGCCCAGAAGCCGATTCGACGCTTCGTGCATCGCTGTGAGATCGAGTGGTTTGGGGTACGACACCGTATCGCGCGCGCGTAGGGGTTCCACTCCGAATGCCGCGTTGGTCACCCGGTACTCGTAGTAGCGCCGCATCGCCGAGAAGCGCGCATCGAAGTCACCCGGAACCACCGAGATCTGTTTGACCCGAACGTCCTTGGGCAGGAAGCGTGCAAGTCTGCGCACGAGTCGCGACGGATCGTCGGGGAGCAACTCGCCCGGGACGTCGACGTGCGCTACCTGCCCCGTGGCGTGAACGCCGGCGTCCGTGCGACCGGCAACAGTCAGCTGAACCGGTTGCCGTAGTACCGTTCCCAACTTGTCTTCGATCTCACCGCACACGGTGCGCAGATCGGTTTGACGGGCCCAGCCCGAGAAGTCGGTGCCGTCGTAGGAGATGTCCAGCCGCAATCGAACGAGCCCGCCGTCCCCGATGGGGGCGGCGGGCTCGTTCGATTCAGCGTGTGCCGAAACCAAGGGGGACTAGTCCTTCTTGGCCTCTTCGGCCTCGGGAGCGTCGGCCGCAGTTGCGGTCTCGTCCTCGATGGCCTCGACGACTGCGTCAGCGTTCTCGACCTCAGCCTCGGTCGCGTCGGCCTCTACGGCCTCGACGACGTTCTCTGCGGCGGGAGCTTCCTGCGAGGGCTTGACGCGACGAGCGCGGTCAGCCTCGGAGGTGACGGTCTTTTCCTTGACGAGCTCGATGATTGCCATCGGAGCGTTGTCGCCCTTGCGGGGGATCGTCTTGATGATGCGGGTGTATCCACCGTTACGGTCCGCGTAGAACGGGCCGATCTCGGCGAACAGGGTGTGAACGACATCCTTGTTGCGGATGACCTTCAGCACCTCACGACGGTGAGCCAGCGTGCCGGCCTTCGCGTGCGTGACGAGCTTCTCGGCGTAGGGGCGCAGTGCCTTGGCCTTGGACTCGGTGGTGGTGATGCGACCGTGCTCGAAGAGCGCGGTAGCCAGATTGGCGAAAATCGCCTTCTGGTGGGAAGCCGACCCGCCGAAGCGGGCACCCTTCTTGGGCTTGGGCATGATGATCTCCTAGTAAAGGACCTGAGCTGCTACAGCTGTTCGGTCTCGGCGTAGTCCTCGGTACCTTCGGCATCGCCGAAGGAACCGGCATCAGTGTCACTCCACGTTCCGGTGGCGGCGTCGTAGCCGGCAACGGTGGTGGGATCGAAGGATGCGGGGCTGTCCTTGAGGGACAGGCCGAGCGAATGCAGCTTGACCTTGACCTCGTCGATGGACTTCTGTCCGAAGTTGCGGATGTCGAGCAGATCGGACTCGGTACGGCCGACAAGCTCACCGACGGTGTGAACACCTTCGCGCTTGAGGCAGTTGTAGGAGCGGACCGTGAGGTCCAGATCCTCGATGGGGAGTCCGAAGGAAGCGATGTGATCGGCCTCGGCGGGCGAGGGTCCGATCTCGATTCCTTCTGCTTCGACGTTCAGCTCACGGGCCAGGCCGAAGAGCTCAACCAGGGTCTTGCCCGCCGAAGCGAGCGCGTCCCGTGCGGTGATGGAGTTCTTCGTTTCCACGTCGAGAACGAGCCGATCGAAGTCGGTGCGCTGTTCGACGCGAGTGGCCTCCACCTTGTAGGTGACCTTGAGCACCGGCGAGTAGATCGAGTCGACCGGGATACGGCCGATCTCTGCGCCGGACGCCTTGTTCTGGACGGCGGGGACGTAGCCACGACCGCGCTCGACAACGAGCTCGATCTCCAGCTTTCCCTTGTCGTTCAGGGTGGCGATGTGCAGATCAGGGTTGTTCACGGTGACGCCTGCCGGGGGCACGATGTCGCCTGCAGTAACAGCGCCGGGGCCCTGCTTGCGGACGTACATGGTGACCGGCTCGTCCTCTTCGGAGTTCACGACGAGGCCCTTGAGGTTCAGGATGATGTCGGTGACATCTTCCTTCACTCCCGGGACGGTGGTGAACTCGTGGAGAACGCCGTCGATACGGATGCTGGTGACAGCAGCGCCGGGGATCGACGAGAGCAGCGTGCGGCGCAGCGAATTGCCGAGCGTGTACCCGAAACCTGGCTCCAGGGGCTCGATGACGAACTTCGAGCGGTTATCAGCGATGACCTCTTCGGTCAGCGTGGGTCGCTGAGAAATGAGCATTGGTATTTCCTCCTGTACGGACGTCCACTATTTGACGCCCACGATGGGAAAGGGCCTGCGGCCCTGTGAGTGGTTGAGGAGTCCGGAGACTCCTCAACCACTCACGGGGTGCGAAGCGCCTTACTTCGAGTAGTACTCGACGATGAGCTGTTCCTGCAGAGCGATGTCGATCTGCGCGCGCTCGGGAAGCTGGTGAACCAGGATCCGCAGACGCGAGCCGACAACCTGCAGCCACCCGGGAACCGGGCGATCGCCGACGGTCTCACGCGCAACCTGGAACGGAAGCGTGGAGAGCGACTTCTCCTTGACATCGATGATGTCGTACTGCGAGACGCGGTAGCTCGGGATGTCGACCTTCTTGTTGTTCACGAGAAGGTGACCGTGCGTGACCAGCTGACGTGCCTGACGGCGCGTGCGAGCGAGGCCTGCGCGGTACACGACGTTGTCGAGACGCGACTCGAGGATGCGAAGCAGGTTCTCGCCGGTCTTGCCGGGGCGGTTGTTCGCCTCCTTGTAGTACAGGCGGAACTGCTTCTCCATGACGCCGTAGGTGAAGCGAGCCTTCTGCTTCTCCTGCAGCTGGAGCAGGTACTCGCTCTCCTTGATACGCGCGCGGCCGTGCTGTCCGGGCGGGTACGGGCGACGCTCGAATGCCTGGTCGCCTCCAACGAGGTCGACGCGCAGACGACGCGACTTGCGGGTGATGGGTCCGGTATAACGTGCCATTTTCTTCTACCTATCCTTCCCGCTATACCCGACGCCGCTTGGGCGGACGGCAGCCGTTGTGCGGCTGGGGGGTTACATCGGAAATGGTGCCGACCTCGAGGCCAGCAGCCTGGAGGGAACGGATTGCGGTCTCGCGACCGGATCCCGGTCCCTTGACGAAGACGTCAACCTTCTTGACACCGTGCTCCTGCGCCTTACGGGCAGCGCTCTCAGCAGCAAGCTGAGCGGCGAAGGGAGTCGACTTACGCGAACCCTTGAAGCCGACGTGTCCCGAAGACGCCCAGGAAATGACATTTCCGGCGGGGTCCGTGATGGACACGATGGTGTTGTTGAAGGTGCTCTTGATGTGAGCGGCGCCGTGCGGGATGTTCTTCTTATCCCTGCGACGCGTCTTCTGGGTCTTCTTCGGACCGGTGCTACGTGACTTCGGGGGCATTACTTCGCCTTCTTCTTGCCGGCAATGGTGCGCTTCGGACCCTTACGGGTACGGGCGTTGGTCTTGGTGCGCTGACCACGCACGGGCAGACCACGACGGTGGCGCAGGCCCTGGTAGCAGCCGATCTCGATCTTGCGACGGATGTCGGCCTGAACCTCGCGGCGAAGGTCACCCTCGACCTTGAGCGACTCCTCGATGTACTCGCGGAGCTTTGCCAGGTCCTCGTCCGAGAGGTCCTTGCTCCGGAGATCCGGGCTGACGCCGGTGGCGTCAAGGATTTCCTTGGAGCGGGTACGGCCGATGCCGTAGATGTATGTCAGTGCGATCTCCATACGCTTTTCGCGAGGAAGATCAACACCAGAGAGACGTGCCATGGTGGCATTTCCTTATCGGTGTGCGGAGGTCTGCTCCCAGCCCTTCCCCTGTGCCTCTTGCCGAGTACCGACGCCCGAAGGCGCAGATGATCTCATCAACTAACTCAGTGGGGCCCCGGCCTCCGTGCCGGGGGTGAACCATTGTCCGACCTTGGCGATCGGTGAACGATCGCGTGGGGTCTCGTCAACAATGGCTGGTACTGGGAGGTCTTCTTTGCTTGTTGCCAAGCAGATCTTCGAAAAGCTAGATCTAGCCCTGACGCTGCTTGTGACGCAGGTTCTCGCAGATCACCATGACTCGACCGTTACGGCGAATCACTTTGCACTTCTCGCAGATCTTCTTGACGCTCGGCTGAACCTTCACGTCTTCTGATCTCCTGTTTTGTCGCAGCCCGCCGCGATGAACCGCGGCAGACATACTTCTCCCTGACCCAGGTCAGGTCCGGGAAGTTCGTTACTTGTAGCGGTAAACGATGCGTCCGCGCGACAAATCGTAGGGCGAGAGCTCCACGACAACGCGATCTTCCGGGAGGATGCGAATGTAGTGCTGACGCATCTTTCCGCTGATGTGGGCGAGGACCTTGTGGCCATTCTCGAGCTCAATGCGGAACATCGCATTGGGCAGCGGCTCGACTACTCGTCCTTCGACCTCGATGGCCCCGTCTTTCTTAGCCATATCCTCCGCGATCCGTTTGGTTTGGCATGCTTCGTGCATCGGCTTCCGTTACATTGGCACGCAATGGAAAGATCGTCGGCACTTCGGGGGCCCGATCCCGGAGCGATCCGGGCGTAGGCACACGAACTATCGACGCGCATAGCGCACCGCCTAGCCATGTTACGCGATGTAAACGACCAGGCCAAATGCGCCTCCGGTCAGGGTGACGACGCACACCGCTCCCCCATCGAAAAAGTCCCAGCCTCGACATGAGGCTGGGACTTCTCGAACGTGAATCATGCTCGCTGCCAACACTTGTCAGCGACGGCGTCAACTACTCCGGCCGGAGTGTCAGAATCCGCGGACCGTCCTCGGTCACAGCGACAGTGTGTTCCCAGTGCGCCGCACGGGACCCGTCGGTCGTCACAACGGTCCAGTCGTCGTCGAGAATCACCGTGTCGGTGGTGCCGAGCGTGAGCATCGGCTCGATCGCGAGGCACGATCCGACAACCAGTTCAGGACCCTTACCCGGGGCGCCTTCATTGGCGAGGAACGGATCCATGTGCATTTCCCGACCGATTCCGTGTCCACCGTATCCGTCGACGATGCCGTAGGAACGACCGTGCAACTTCTCGGCGGCATGAGTACCGACCTCGATCGCGTGCGAAACATCCGTCAGACGGTTACCGGCGATCATCGCCGCGATCCCGGCTTCCATCGAAAGCCGAGTGGCTTCGCTGAGTTCCTGATCGGCGACGCTGATCTCACCGACACCGAACGTCCAGGCAGAGTCACCGTGCCAACCGTCGAGGATCGCGCCACAGTCGATGGAAACGAGGTCGCCTTCAGCCAGGATGTCCTGAGCTGAAGGGATCCCGTGAACGACGCGATCGTTGACCGAAGAGCAGATCGAACCGGTGAAGCCGTGGTACCCGAGGAACGAGGGCACGGCGCCGGCGTCACGAATGACCGATTCTGCGACCGCGTTCAATTCCAAAGTGCTGACACCGGGCTTTGCCGCAGCGCGCACCGCCACCAGCGCCGAACCCACGATCGCGCCGGCAGCAGCCATCGCGTCGAGTTCGCCCGCGGAGCGGAACGGAACAACCTTGCGTTTACGCCCGAAGACCATTACTTACCCAACGCTGCCAGTGCGCGTGCGTTGACCTCTTCGACCTCGCCGATCGCGTCGACGGAGACGATGCTGTCCTTGTAGTAATCGAACAGCGGTGACGTCTCGTCGCGGTAGACCCGGAGTCGGTTGCGGATGACGTCCTCGGTGTCGTCTGCACGACCGCGGGCGAGCATGCGCTCGACCACGATGTCCTCGTCGACAACAAAAGAGAGGACACCGTCGAGCTTGGTGTCGAGATCCTTCAAGATTCCCTCGAGTGCCTGAGCCTGTTCGACCGAGCGCGGAAATCCGTCGAGAAGGAAACCGTTTGCTGCGTCAGGTTCTGCGACGCGAGCCTTCACCATGTCGTTGGTGATCGAACTCGGTACGAGTTCGCCGGCGTCGATGTACTTCTTTGCTTCCACACCGAGAGCGGTGGCCTGACCGATGTTCGCGCGGAAGAGATCACCCGTGGAGATATGGGGAACGCCGAACTTCTCGGACAAGATAGCGGCCTGGGTGCCCTTGCCGGCACCGGGAGGACCAAGGAGGACAAGTCTCACTTGAGGAACCCTTCATAGTTACGCTGCATTAGCTGACTCTCGATCTGCTTCACGGTGTCCAGGCCGACGCTGACCATGATCAGCACCGCGGTGCCACCGAACGGCAGGTTCTGCGCGCCGCCGCCATTCCCGATGTCGAGGAACAGGTTGGGCAGAACAGCAATGGTGCCGAGGTAAATCGCACCCGGAAGGGTGATGCGACTCAGCACGTAGTTGAGGTAGTCCGCGGTCGGCTGACCTGGTCGGATACCGGGGATGAAGCCGCCGAACTTCTTCATCTCGTCGGCGCGCTCTTCGGGATTGAAGGTGATGGCGACGTAGAAGTACGTGAAGAAGACGATCAGGCCGAAGTAGATCGCGATGTACACCGGGTTGGCCGGGTTCACCAGGTAGGTGTTGATGAGGCGCTGCCACCAACTGGGGTCGACCGCTGTACTGGCCGAAGTCAGCTGTGCGATCAAGTTCGGGAGGTACAGCAGTGAAGACGCGAAGATCACCGGGATGACGCCGGCCTGGTTCACCTTCAGAGGCAGGTACGTCGAGGATCCGCCGTACATCTTGCGTCCGACCATCCGCTTTGCGTACTGAACCGGGATCCGGCGCTGACCCTGCTCGACGAAGACGACACCGGCGATGATCAACAGCGCTGCGAGGCAGACGAAGGCGAAGACCAGTGGACCGCGGCTGTCGAGAATCGACTTGCCCTCGCTCGGGATACGCGATGCGATACCGGCGAAGATGAGGAGCGACATACCGTTACCGACGCCACGTTCGGTGATGACCTCGCCGAACCACATGACCATGGCAGCACCGGCAGTCATGACCAGCACGATGATGGCAAGACCGAAGATCGACTTGTCGGCGATGATGTCGTCACAGCCCTGGAGCAACTGTCCGCGTGCCGCAAGAGCGACGATGCCGGTCGACTGCAGGATTGCCAGAGCGATGGACAGGTAACGCGTGTACTGCGTCATCTTGGCCTGACCGGACTGGCCTTCTTTTCGAAGTTCCTCGAACTTCGGGATCACCACGGTCAGCAGCTGCACGATGATGCTTGCCGTGATGTACGGCATGATGCCGATCGCAAAGATCGACATCTGCAGCAGAGCGCCACCGGAGAACAGGTTGATCAGCGAGTAGATACCTGCTGAGTCACCGGAGTTGGCGATATCGATGCACTGACGCACGCGGCCGTAGTCGACACCTGGGGACGGAATGAGAGCGCCGACCCGATACAGAGCCACCAAGCCGAGGGTGAAGAGGATCTTCCGCCTCAGGTCTGGGGTCCTGAGGGCCGAGACGAAGGCGGAAAGCAAAGATCCTCCTGGCACGACGGTAGGGAGACAGATCGTTTGACCTGTCGAACTTTTGAACTCTAACAGTGAGCATTTGGGAACTAAGCGGGCAGACCACGAAAACCGGGTAAGCCGAAGATACATTTGCCACTCGGTGACCAGAATACTGGCCCATCCGAGGCATGCACGACCAATCTGTGACAAGACCTGGTAGACGCCGATGGCCGCAGCGCAGCAAACGCTGCGCTGCGGCCATCGGACTAGCTACGCGTGATTACTCACAGCTCGGTGGCGGAACCACCGGCAGCAGCAATCTTTTCCTTGGCAGAACCGGTGAACTTGTCGGCGGTCACCTGAACGGCAACTGTCAGTTCGCCGTCGCCCAGAACCTTGACGAGCTGGTTCTTGCGGACTGCGCCCTTGGCAACGAGATCCTCGACCGTGATTGCTCCACCTTCGGGGAACAGACGGGCGATGTCGCCGACATTGACGACCTGGTACTCGGTGCGGAACGGGTTCGTGAAGCCCTTGAGCTTGGGCAGACGCATGTGAAGCGGCATCTGTCCACCCTCGAAGCCCACGCGCACGGTGTTACGTGCCTTGGTGCCCTTGGTACCGCGACCTGCGGTCTTACCACGCTTGCCGCCCTCACCGCGTCCAACACGAATCTTGTTGGACTTGGATCCCGGAGCGGGGCGCAGGTGGTGCAGTTTGATGGTCATGGTTAGACCTCCTCAACTGTTACGAGGTGGCGCACCACGTTGATCAGACCGCGGTTCTGTGCGTTGTCCTCACGAACAACGGTCTGACGGATGCCCTTGAGACCGAGCGTGCGCAGAGAATCCTTCTGGTTCTGCTTGGTCCCGATGATGCTCTTGATCTGAGTGACCTTGAGATCTGCCATTACTTCACACTCCCAGCAGCCTGTGCGCGAGCGCGAAGCATGCCGGCGGGTGCAACCTCTTCGAGGGTGAGGCCGCGGCGAGCCGCAACTTCCTCGGGACGCTGCAGACCCTTGAGCGCAGCAACGGTCGCATGCACGACGTTGATCGCGTTGTCGCTACCGAGCGACTTCGACAGGATGTCCGCGATACCAGCGCACTCCAGCACGGCGCGCACAGCGCCACCGGCGATAACACCGGTACCGGGGCTTGCCGGGCGAAGCATGACGATGCCGGCAGCAGCCTCACCCTGAACGGGGTGAGTGATGGTGTTGGCGATCATCGGGACGCGGAAGAAGCTCTTGCGAGCCTCCTCGACACCCTTCTGGATGGCCGCGGGAACTTCCTTGGCCTTTCCGTAGCCGACGCCGACCAGTCCGTTGCCGTCTCCGACGATCACCAGAGCGGTGAAGCTGAAGCGACGACCACCCTTGACGACCTTGGAAACGCGGTTGATCGTGACAACGCGCTCGATGAACTGTGACTTCTCCGCAGCGTTTCCGCCACGGCCACCGTCGCGACGGTCACGGCCGCCACCACGGTTGTCCCCACGAGCGTTGCTGTTGTCACCGCTGTTGGGGCCATTCTGTCCGGCGGGTCCGCTTCCGCCGTCACGCCTTTGACGTCCCGGCATCAGGCTGTCCTTCCGTTGAAAATGTTGGTCATCAGAACTTCAACCCGCCTTCGCGAGCCGCGTCTGCCAGGGCCGCGATGCGACCGTGGTAGCCGTGTCCGCCGTGGTCGAAGACAACTGCTTCCACGCCGGCAGCCTTGGCGCGCTCGGCGATCAGCTGACCGACCTTCGCGCTCGCAGCCTTCTTGTCGCCTTCTGCCACGCGCACGTCTGCTTCGATGGTCGACGCGGAGGCCAGGGTGTGGCCGGCCAGGTCGTCCACGAGCTGGACGTGGATGTGGCGCGAGGACCGGTTGACGACCAAGCGGGGACGCTCGGGCGTGCCGGAGACCTTCTTGCGGAGACGGAAGTGACGACGCGTCTTCGAGAGACGACGCTTGGTGGACGCATCCTTGCCCAGCGGAATCCGCTTGGCTTTCTGGTTTGCAGTCTGGCTCATATCACTTACCCGTCTTTCCGACCTTGCGGCGGATCTGCTCACCCTCGTAACGCACGCCCTTACCCTTGTACGGGTCCGGACGACGGAGACGACGGATGTTGGCCGAGATCTGCCCGACCTTCTGCTTGTCGATGCCGGACACCGAGAACCGGGTGGGCGACTCGACGACGAAGGTGATGCCTTCAGGAGCCTCGATCGGCACCGGGTGGCTGAAGCCGAGCGCGAACTCGAGGTCCTTGCCCTTCAGTGCCACACGGTAACCAACACCGTGGATCTCCATCTTCTTCGTGTAACCCTCGGTGACACCGGTGATGATGTTCGCAACCAGGGTCCGCGACAGACCGTGCAGCGCGCGGCTACGACGCTCGTCGTCGGGGCGCGTGACGCTCAGCGAGCCGTCCTCTGCCTTTTCGATTGCGATGGGCTCGGAGATGGTCAGCGCGAGGGTGCCCTTGGGACCCTTGACGGTGACATCCTGGCCGCTGATCGTGACGTCAACGCCCGCGGGGACGGTGACCGGAATCTTTCCAATACGCGACATTGTGGTGGCCTCCCTTACCAGACGTAGGCGAGGACTTCCCCGCCTACTCCTTGATTGGCCGCCTGGCGATCGGTGAGCAGACCGGACGACGTGGAGATGATGGCCACGCCGAGGCCTCCGAGGACCTTGGGCAGGTTGGTGGACTTCGCGTAAACCCGGAGACCGGGCTTGGAAACGCGACGCACGCCGGCGAGGCTACGCTCGCGGCTGGGACCGTACTTCAGATCGACGATGAGGGTCTTGCCGACCTCTGCGTCTTCGGTACGGAAATCGGAGATGTAGCCCTCGCGCTTGAGGATCTCGGCGATGTTCGCCTTGATCTTCGAGTGGGGAAGCTTCACCTCATCGTGGTACGCCGTGTTGGCGTTGCGCAGACGCGTCAAGAAGTCTGCGATGGGGTCAGTCATGGTCATAGGTCGACCTCGACACCTTTCTCGCTGTGGTTCCCATGCAACACCGGACGAATCCGATCGTGGGCCTCCAGCAATTCGGCTGGGCCGTCCGACTTGTGTCAGACGGCGTAAGTTACCGCACCGAGCTGAACGCATGCGTCAGCCACGGCAACCGCTCTAGTGTAGGGAACTTTGGCGCAGGTGTCCACCGGGATGCCACGTCAGCTCCCCCACCGCCACCCGAAGGTCGCTGATCGGGAAGGTATCGACGCACCCCGAAATCTGAACTGTTCGTTCGGGACCGAAGAACGACATCGACGAACGATGACTGCTTTCAACCAGAGTCGCAGCGGGACAGTTCTTTTCAGGATCGGCGCGATACACAACTCGATGGAAACCACGAATGGACGTGGGTTGCAAAGGTACCCCCGGGCCTTTCAAAAGCAACCCACGTCCATTCACATGCGTGGTGTGACGAAGCCCGAGGGCCTCAGATCACCAAGAGCTCTTGCGAACTCCGGGAAGCTCGCCGGCGTGAGCCATCTCGCGAACGCAGATACGGCACAAGCCGAACTTGCGGAACACCGAGTGCGGGCGACCGCACCGCTGGCAGCGGGTGTAGGCGCGAACCGCGAACTTGGGCTTCTTGTTGGCCTTGTTGACCAATGCCTTCTTAGCCATGCGCTCAGTTCTCCTTGAACGGGAAGCCGAGGTGCTTGAGCAGTGCACGGCCTTCTTCGTTGTTGGTTGCGGTGGTCACGACGGTGATGTCCATACCGCGGGGGCGATCGATCTTGTCCACGTCGATCTCGTGGAACATCGACTGCTCGTTGAGGCCGAACGTGTAGTTGCCGTTGCCGTCGAACTGGTTGCCCGAGAGACCGCGGAAGTCGCGGATACGGGGCAGAGCGACAGACACGAGGCGGTCCAGGAACTCCCACATGCGGTCGCCACGGAGGGTGACGCGTGCGCCGATGGGCATACCTTCGCGGAGCTTGAACTGCGCGATGGACTTACGTGCCTTGCGGATCTCGGGCTTCTGGCCCGTGATCAGCGACAGGTCATGGACAGCGCCGTTGATCAGCTTGGCGTCACGGGCAGCGTCGCCGACGCCCATGTTGACGACAACCTTGACGACGCCGGGGATCTGCATGACGTTCGAGTAGTCGAACTCGCTGTTGAGCGCGTCCTTGATCTCAGCGCGGTAGCGTGCCTTGAGGCGCGGCTGGACCTTGTTTTCGGTGGAGGTCATGTCAGATGTCCTTCCCGTTCTTCCGGGAAATCCGAACGCGCTTGCCGGACTCTTCGTCGGTGCGGTAGCCCACGCGGGTGGGGTTTCCGTCCGAGTCGACGACTGCAACGTTGGAAACGTGGATCGGGGCTTCCTGCGTGACGATGCCGCCGGAGGATGCTCCGCGCTCGTTCGCGGAAACCGCGGTGTGCTTCTTGATTCGGTTCACGCCTTCGACGAGGACCTTGTCGGTCGCGGGGTAGGCCTGAATGACCTTGCCCTTCGCGCCCTTGTCCTTGCCGGCGATGACCAGAACGGTGTCACCCTTGTGCACCTTCATCACAGCACCTCCGGGGCAAGCGAAACGATCTTCATGAACTTCTTCTCGCGCAGCTCACGGCCGACGGGTCCGAAGATGCGGGTTCCACGGGGATCACTGTCAGCCTTGATGAGCACTGCAGCGTTCTCGTCGAACTTGATGTAGGAACCGTCCGGACGACGGCGCTCCTTGGTCGTGCGAACGATGACGGCCTTGACGACCTCACCCTTCTTGATGTTTCCACCGGGGATTGCGTCCTTGACGGTGGCGACGATGACGTCACCGATCCCGGCGTAGCGACGTGACGAACCGCCGAGAACGCGGATGCAAAGGATTTCCTTGGCACCCGTGTTATCAGCGACGCGAACTCGCGACTCCTGCTGAATCACTTGATCTCCCTAGACCTGGAATTTCGTGCGCAACGGATTACCGACCCGGTGCGCGCGGTCATTGTTGCCACCTGCGTCGTGTCTGAGCTGCAGTCCCACCGACTGACGTCGGGAGACGATCACTGCAAGCACCGTTCGAGCTGCGCACGTGAAGACACACCTCTGCCACAGGCAACCGTTCTATTGTAGGGAAGGGTTCACCGAATACCAAATCAGCCGTACTCGACGCAACTCGAACCCTTCGCCCGGAAAGCCCCCGGAAAGCCGAATGGCCCACTCCCCCAAGGGGAAGCGGGCCATTCGGTGATACTCGATCAGCTCGAGGATTCGATCAGGCTTACTTGGCCTTTTCGAGGACCTCGACCAGACGCCAGTGCTTCGTCGCGGACAGCGGACGGGTTTCCATCAGCTGAACGCGGTCGCCGACGCCGGCAACGCCGTTCTCGTCGTGCGCCTTCACCTTGGTCGTACGGCGGATGATCTTGCCGTAGAGCTTGTGCTTGACGCGGTCTTCGAGCTCGACCACGATCGTCTTTTCCATCTTGTCGGACACGACGTATCCGACACGGACCTTACGGCTCGCGCGCTCTTCTGTGCTCACTGCTTTTTCCTCACTCATGCCGCGTCACCTGCATCCGGACCCACAGCGAGTCCGAGCTCACGCTCACGCAGGACGGTGTAGATGCGCGCGATCTCGTGACGAACGGTGCGCAGTCGTCGGTTGTTGTCCATCTGGCCGGTAGCCATCTGGAAACGAAGGTTGAAAAGCTCTTCCTTCGACTCACGGAGCCGGGTGACCAGCTCGTCTTCACTGAGCTCGCGGAGCTCTGCTGCTGGGGTTCCAGTAGCCATCAGAACTGCTCCTCTCTGGTCACGATCCGGCACTTGCACGGGAGCTTGTGCATCGCGCGGCGCAGGGCCTCACGAGCAATCTCCTCGTTGGGGTACGTCATCTCGAACAGAACGCGTCCGGGCTTGACGTTGGCAATCCACCACTCGGGCGAACCCTTACCGGAACCCATTCGGGTTTCGGCCGGCTTCTTCGTGAGGGGGCGATCCGGGAAGATGTTGATCCAGATCTTGCCGCCACGCTTGATGTGCCGAGTCATGGCGATACGAGCGGACTCGATCTGCCGGTTGGTGATGTAGGCAGGCTCGAGAGCCTGGATGCCGTAGTCACCGAAGGTCACCTGGGTACCGCCCTTGGCGGCACCCGAACGGCTCGGGTGGTGCTGCTTGCGGTGCTTGACCCGCCGTGGGATCAACATGCGTCAGCCCTCCTGATTCTGTTCAGTTGCGGGAGCATCGGCGGTTGCGGTCGCTGCGCGGCCGGCCTCGGTGCTGGTCGCAGTGGTACCGGTGGCACCGGAACGACGCGGACGGCTCGGACGCTCACGACGCGGGCGATCCCCGGCCGGTGCGGCCGTGTTGGCGGCGAGCTCACGCTTGCCACCGACGATGTCGCCCTTGTAGATCCAGACCTTGACGCCGATGCGACCGAAGGTGGTCTTGGCCTCGTAGAGGCCGTAGTCGATGTCCGCACGAAGCGTGTGCAGCGGCACACGGCCTTCGCGGTAGAACTCCGACCGGGACATCTCGGCGCCGCCGAGACGACCGGAGCACTGAACGCGGATTCCCTTGACGTTGGGCTGACGCATGGCCGACTGGATGGCCTTGCGCATTGCACGACGGAAGGCAACGCGGTTCGAGAGCTGCTCGGCCACACCCTGTGCGACGAGCTGTGCTTCAGCTTCTGCGTTCTTGACCTCGAGGATGTTCAGCTGAACCTGCTTGCCGGTCAGCTTCTCGAGCTCGGAGCGGATGCGATCGGCTTCGGCGCCGCGGCGGCCGATGACGATGCCCGGACGTGCAGTGTGGATGTCCACGCGAACACGGTCACGGGTGCGCTCGATTTCGACCTTCGCGATTCCTGCGCGCTCCATGCCGGTGGCGAGGAGCTTACGGATCGCGACGTCTTCCTTGACGTACTCCGCGTACTGCTTGTCTGCGTACCAGCGAGACTTCCAGTCGGTGGTGATGCCGAGACGGAAGCCGTGCGGGTTGATTTTCTGGCCCACTACTGAGCACTTCCCTTCCGGCGATTACGGGTCGATGTTCCGGTCTTCGGCAGGCTCTCCACGATCACGGTGATGTGACTGGTGCGCTTGCGAATACGGAACGCACGTCCCTGTGCACGCGGCTGGAACCGCTTGAGGGTCGCGCCCTCGTCCACGAACGCCGTAGCAACGACAAGCGTGCTGGGGTCGAGGTCGAGGTTGTTCTCGGCGTTGGCTGCTGCGGAGGCGATCACCTTGGCGACCGGCTCGCTCGCTGCCTGCGGCGCGAACTTCAGGATGTTCAGGGCGTCTTCAACCGAGCGCCCGCGGACCAGGTCCACAACTCGACGTGCCTTCATCGGCGTAACGCGAACGTGCTTCGCTACAGCCTTGGCAGTCGGGTTGGCGGTTTCGGTGTTGCTCATCGCCTCTTCGCCTTCCGATCATCCTTGATGTGACCCTTGAACGTGCGGGTCGGTGCAAACTCTCCGAGCTTGTGTCCGACCATGGAGTCGGAAACGAACACGGGGACGTGCTTGCGGCCGTCGTGAACTGCAAACGTGTGGCCGATGAAGTCCGGGATGATTGTCGAACGACGGGACCAGGTCTTGATGACCTGCTTGGTTCCCTTTTCGTTCTGTACATCCACCTTCGCGAGGAGGTGGTCATCGACGAACGGGCCCTTCTTAAGGCTGCGTGGCATCCTTCACTCCCTCCTAGCGCTTGTTCTTGCCGGTGCGGCGGCGACGGACGATCATCTTGTCGCTTGCCTTGTTCTTGCGGGTACGGCCTTCAGGCTTACCCCACGGGCTGACCGGGTGGCGTCCACCTGAGGTCTTGCCCTCGCCGCCACCGTGCGGGTGGTCGACCGGGTTCATAACGACACCACGAACGGTCGGGCGCTTGCCCTTCCAACGCATACGGCCGGCCTTGCCCCAGTTGATGTTCGACTGCTCGGCGTTGCCGACCTCGCCGACGGATGCGCGGCAGCGCACGTCGACGCGACGGATTTCACCGGAAGGCATACGCAGCGTGGCGTAGCTGCCTTCCTTACCGAGGAGCTGGATGCTGGCGCCTGCGGAACGAGCCATCTTGGCTCCGCCGCCGGGACGCAGTTCCACACCGTGGATGGTGGTACCAGTCGGGATGTTGCGCAGCGGCAGGTTGTTGCCCGGCTTGATGTCGGCGCCTGCACCGGACTCGACCGGTGAACCCTGCACCAGGCCCTTGGGGGCGATGATGTAGCGCTTCTCACCGTCTGCGTAATGCAGGAGTGCGATGTTTGCTGTGCGGTTGGGGTCGTACTCGATGTGAGCGACCTTTGCCGGGATGCCGTCCTTGTCGTTGCGACGGAAATCGATCAGTCGGTATGCACGCTTGTGTCCGCCACCCTTGTGACGGGTGGTGATACGACCGTGTGCGTTACGTCCACCGCGACCGTGCAGCGGGCGAACCAGCGACTTCTCGGGGGTCGACCGAGTGATCTCGGCGAAGTCCGAGACGCTCGAGCCACGACGGCCCGGTGTTGTCGGCTTGTACTTACGGATTGCCATGAGTCTTCTCGTCCTCTATGTCTCGTCAAGTCCCGGCGCTTACGCGACCGGTCCTCCGAAGATCTCGATGGGCTTGCTGTCAGCGGACAGGGTCACGAGCGCGCGCTTGGTGTCCTTGCGCTTGCCGTAACCGAATCGGGTCCGCTTACGCTTGCCCTGACGGTTGGCGGTGTTGACGCTGGTCACCTTGACGCCGAAGACCTTCTCGACGGCAATCTTGATCTGCGTCTTGTTCGAGTCCGGGTGCACCAGGAAGGTGTAGGTGCCTTCCTCGATCAGTCCGTAGGACTTCTCGGAGATGACCGGAGCGAGCAGGATGTCGCGGGGGTCAGCGATGGTGCTCACTTGGCGTCCTCCTTGTTCTGAGCGCTCTCTGCGGGCCCGTGGATGAACGCGTTGAGTGCCTCGACGCTGAACACGACATCGTCTGCATTGAGCACGTCGTAGGTGTTGAGCTGGTCGGGTGCAATGGGATGCACGCCTTCCAGGTTCTGCACGCTCTTCCAAGCGGCTACATCCTGGCGACCCACGACGAGCAGCAGCTTCTTGCGATCCGAAATCTCGCCGAGGAACGCGATTGCGCCCTTGGTCGAAGGCGTCTGCCCTGCAACCAGTTCGGTGATGACGTGGATGCGCTCGTTGCGTGCGCGGTCAGAGAGGGCTCCGCGAAGAGCGGCTGCCTTCATCTTCTTGGGGGTGCGCTGGCTGTAGTCACGCGGCTGCGGGCCGTGAACGGTTCCGCCGCCGACGAACTGCGGTGCGCGAGTCGAGCCCTGGCGTGCGCGGCCGGTGCCCTTCTGGCGGTACGGCTTCTTGCCACCGCCGCGGACGTCGCCGCGGGTCTTGGTGGAGTGGGTTCCCTGACGAGCAGCTGCGAGCTGCGCGACGACAACCTGATGGAGAAGCGCGATGTTGGCCGGAGCGTCGAAGATCTCAGCGGGGAGATCGACGGTGCCGTTGGTCTTGCCGCCGGCGACCTTGACGTCCAGGGTCAACTTGGTCTCGGTGCTGGTCATGCCCGTGCACCACCCTTCACTGCACTCTTGACGATCACGAGGCCGCCCTTGCGGCCGGGGATCGCACCCTTGATCAGCAGCAGGCCGTTCTCGGCATCCACCTTGTGGACCGAGAGGTTCTGCGTCGTGATGCGGTCGCTACCCATGCGTCCGGACATGCGCATGCCCTTGAACACGCGGCCGGGAGTTGCACAGCCACCGATGGAGCCCGGGCGGCGGTGAACAGCCTGGGTACCGTGCGACGCGCCCTGTCCCTTGAAGCCGTGACGCTTCATGGTTCCGGCGAAGCCCTTGCCCTTGCTGGTTCCGGTGACGTCGACGTATGCGCCGTCCTCGAAGACCTCGGCGGTGAGCTCCTGGCCGACCTCGTAGTCGGAGGTGTCCGCAACGCGGAGCTCCACTACGTGGCGACGCGGGGTCACACCAGCCTTGGTGAACTGGCCGGAAGTCGGCTTGTTCACCTTGCGCGGGTCGATGGCGCCGAACGCGAGCTGAACGGCGCTGTAGCCGTCACGCTCTTCGGTACGGATCTGGGTTACGACGTTCGGCCCAGCCTTCACGACGGTGACCGGGACAACCCGGTTGTTCTCGTCGAAGACCTGGGTCATGCCGAGCTTGGTGCCCAGGATTCCCTTGATCTTGGTATCAGTCATTGTTTTTGTCTCCGCCGTCACTGAATGTTCACGTCGACACTGGCCGGAAGGTCGATGCGCATGAGCGCGTCAACCGTCTTCGGCGTCGGGTCGAGAATGTCGATCAGCCGCTTGTGAGTACGCATCTCGAAGTGCTCGCGCGAGTCCTTGTACTTGTGCGGCGAGCGGATGACGCAATATACGTTCTTCTCGGTCGGCAACGGCACAGGTCCAACGACGCGGGCACCCGTACGGGTTACCGTCTCGACGATCTTGCGCGCTGACGCGTCGATCGCCTCGTGGTCGTAGGCCTTGAGCCTGATGCGGATCTTTTGTCCCGCCACGCTTAGTGTCCTTTTCTTGCCGCGTTTCGTAGCCCGCCTGGTCAGGCTCGAGCTACCTCGTCTGCACAGTCCTTGCCTGGACGATGACACGACGAACACTGAAGCGATCGGGACCAAGTCCGAAAGTTCGGAAGACCGTGTTAGCGGTAAACCGAGCATCGGATCAGATCAGGATCTGCTGCCGCTGTTCGTTTGTCATTGTTCTCCGGTACACGCGGTCGGGCGTGTCGCCTTCTCACTCATCCTGCGCCGGACAATCTTTCGATCATCTGGCGCGTGATGCGTACCGGACGTGTTCGATGTCGAACACAAAGTAGGTACTGCTTCCGTCCTGCATTACTTCTCGTCTTGCATGTCTTGCATGGTCACAGTCGTTGACCCGATTACCCTGACGGGATCTGCGATCGATCGTCTGTGACGTCTTACCCTTACCCGATCACGGCCGCAAACGACCGCGTCCCGGACAAGGCAACCCGACCAGTATGCCGTACCTGGCCCGATTCCTCAACTCCCCCGAACCAGCCTTTCCGAGTGAGCTGCGCGACAACAACCTTACTCAGAAGTAAGATAGTCCGATGACTACTTCCAGCCCCACCTATCGCGGATGGCAGAAATTGCCGGACAACGCTCTCGGACATGCAGTTTTCTCGGCGGCGATGTCCATTCGCGTGCCCTACTTCGCCTCCGTTCTCCCCCGGGTGACCAAGTTGGAACCGGGCCTGTGCGAGGTCCGCTCCCCCAAATGGTGGGGCGTCCACAACCATCTCGGCACCTTTCACGCGATCGCAGCATGCAATCTCGCGGAGGTCGCAATGGGCATGCTGAGCGAAGCGACGGTTCCGAACTCGCACCGCTGGATCCCCAAGTCCATGAAGGTCGACTACCTCGCCAAGGCCGAGACCGGCCTGCGGGCGGTCGCCCGACTCGAGACTTTGCCGGACTTCGCGGCGATCGAGAGTGGCACGGAACTTCTCGTTCCCATCTCGATCTTCGACCGGGGCGGCAAGGAAGTAGTCCACGCCGAAATCACCACCTGGGTCTCCCCCAAGTAGGCACTCACGAACCCGCCTGCATCGCAACCTGATTCGCCCGCCAAGCAGGTTTCGCAGAATTAGGCACCACCGCAGGTTTCGGCGAATGACGATCGTGGAACACCTCCCCGAACGGCGATGGTCGGTCGGGGTGCCGGTGTCCGGAGGTGGGTTGCGTTCCGGGCACCACATTGTCGACCTCGCGTCACGCCGAGCACCGGGAGGCCTCGTGGAAGAGTTCTTGACCACAACGAGTTCCGAAGCAGGCACGCAGACCTCGTCGTATCCGGACGAGGCCGAGGGATTGGACAGCTTCCGGCGCGACCTCGACGCCATCGACGCTCTACTTCTCGAGACGGTGCGGCAGCGGCTGGAACTCTGCCTACGCATCGGCGAGTGGAAGCGCTCCCGCGAGGTTCCGATGATGCAACCCGGCCGCGTCCGCCTCGTGCAGGAGCGGGCGCGTGAATTCGCCCGTAGACACGACCTCTCCCCCGACTTCTTCAACGCCCTGTACGAGCTGATGATTGCCGAGACCTGTCGACTCGAAGACCTGGTGATCAACGCACCTGTTGAGGAGGAGGACACTGTTCGGGAATCCGTCGGACCGAGATCAGGATCATCGACATGAGTTCCCGCACCCTTCTGGTGGACAATTACGACTCGTTCACCTACAACCTGTTCACCCTGTTGACCGAGGTCAACGGGGTTGTGCCGACCGTGGTCCGCAACGACGCGGATTGGGATTCCATCGATCTCGCGTCATACGACAACGTGGTCATCTCCCCAGGTCCCGGCCGGCCGGATCGCGACCGTGATTTCGGAATCAGCCGCCGTTTCATCGAAGAAGCGCCTCTCCCACTTCTCGGTGTCTGTCTCGGCCACCAGGGCCTGTGCGAGTTGTTCGGCGCGGACGTGGTCGTTGCGCCCGTACCGATGCACGGCCGAATTTCGCTGATCGATCACGACGGCTCGGGCATCTTTGCCGGACTTCCGTCGCCGTTCCGAGCTGTTCGCTACCACTCGTTGACCGTCGAGAATCTGCCGAACGCCTTCGTTCGTACCGCGTGGACGTCCGACGGACTGCTCATGGGTGTCCGGCACCGGACCAAGCCGATGTGGGGCGTTCAGTTCCATCCGGAGTCCATCAGTACCGAGTTCGGCATAGATTTGCTCGCGAACTTCCGCGATCTGTCCGTCGGACGCACTCTGGATTCGGTGATCCGACCCGAACCGACTTCGCAAACACCCGACCTGCGGCCGGCGATCAACTACGACGTCGACGACGTGACTCTCGATTTTGCAGTGGACCCGTCTGCGGCCTATGCAGCACTGTTCGCCGACGGCCCGAACGCGTTCTGGCTGGACCGCGCGGCAACCGCAGAGCCGAGTGCGCGCTTTTCGATACTCGGCGATTCGTCGGGGCCGCTGGCCGAGTTCATCACGTACGACGTGCAAGCCGAGGTACTGACTGTCAGCCGAAAAGGCTTGTCCGACGAGCACATTCGAGTTCCGTTCTTCGATTACTTGGACGCACAACTCGCGACGCGCTTCGTGCCCTCGCATCCGGAACTCGACTTCAACCTCGGCTACGTGGGCTACCTCGGCTACGAACTGAAAGCACAGACCGGAGGAAGGGCAGTCCATCCGGCACCCACTCCTGATGCCGCTCTGGTGTTTGCCGATCGCGCCGTCGTCATCGATCACACCGTCGGCCGCACTCACGTTTTGAGGTTGCGCGAGAAAGTCCGGGACGCCGGCTATGACGATTGGCTCGAATCGACCGTCGACACCTTGGCGCGGATCGGCGCGGACCTTCCGGAACGCACCCCGGTTCCGCTGATCAGCGACACCGTCTGGACGCAGGCTCGCCTTCGGCATGATCGCGATCAGTACCTGTCGTTGATCGGAACGGCCCTCTCGGAGATCCGGGCAGGTGAGTCCTACGAGGTGTGTCTGACCAACATGGCGAGCGTCGACGAGACGATCGATGCACAGCAGGCGTTCGAGTATCTGCGCTCGATCAATCCGACGCCGTACAGCGCACTTCTCGACTTCACCGGCATCTCGGTGGTCTCGGCCTCGCCTGAGCGGTTCCTTCGTGTCGACTCGGACGGCAACGTCGAGTCCAAGCCGATCAAAGGGACCCGTCCGCGCGGCGTCACCCGAGCGCGTGATGCTGCGCTACGGCAGGACCTGCTCGACAGCGAGAAGGACCGCGCCGAGAACCTGATGATCGTGGACCTCACTCGCAACGACCTCACCAAGGTCTGCGTTCCGGGAAGTGTCCACGTTCCGAGGCTGTTCGCGATCGAGTCGTACTCGTCCGTTCACCAAATGGTGTCGACGGTGCGTGGACATCTGAGCCCGGGGTCGTCGGCGGTGGACTGTGTCCGCGCCGCGTTCCCCGGCGGATCGATGACCGGCGCCCCGAAGGTACGGACGATGGAGATCATCGACCGCCTCGAATCAGGCCCACGTGGGGTCTACTCGGGATCGATCGGGTACTTCGCCCTCGGTGGCGCCGCAGACCTCTCGATCGTGATCCGGTCGCTGGTCTGCACCGAGAGCGGCGTGACCTTCGGAATCGGCGGTGCCATCACAGCGTTGTCCGATCCGGAAGAAGAATTCGACGAGACCACGGTCAAGGCGTCCACGCTGCTCCGTGCGCTCGATGCGGTTTCCTCGCGGGTCCTCGAGTACGGCGGGTAGATCCAGCCATGACGGCGGCATCAGGCACCGCGACGGTTGTCGGCGGCCTGGGTGCCGTCGGATCCATGTTCGTCGAACTGCTTCGCGCCGGGGGGTCGACGGTCACCGTCGTCGACCCAGCAGGCAGCGATCCTGACGGAGATGTAGTCGTCGGAGACATCACGAAACCCAGTGACCGGGTCCTCGCACACGTGGAGTCCTCGAGCGTCATCGTGCTCGCCGTTCCCGAGCAGGTCGCTCTAGCCGCACTACCGAGCCTTCGAACATCCGGTGCTCTCGTTGTGGACACACTGTCGGTCAAATCGCGGATGGACGCAGCAATCGCCGACGCCGGCCGAGAAGGGGAGTTCCTCGGACTCAACCCCATGTTCCGTCCGTCGCTCGGACCGCGCGGTCGGGCCGTCATCGCAGTGCCGTACGTCGACGGTCCGCAGTCCGCCAGATTCCTCGACGTCGTGCGCTCGTGGGGAGCGTCGGTCGCGGTGATGGACGCCGATCGTCACGACCGGTTGGCCGCGGCTACCCAGGTTCTGACACACGCGTCGGTGCTGGCTTTCGGCGTTGCCCTGGCCGAACTCGGAGTTTCTGCGGACGAACTCCTCGCGGTCGCCCCTCCCCCGCATCGGACCTTGCTCGCGCTCCTGGCGCGGATAGCCGGCGGCGAACCGGAGGTGTACTGGGACGTACAAGCGGGCAATCCGCATGCAGGTGCGACACGAAAAGCACTGTTTGATGCCACCTCACAGGTGGACACGGCGGCCGAGACGCTCGGCGACTTCACGACGCTGATGAAAACCGCCGAGGCAGCGCTCGACGATCACTCCGGCGAATTGAACGCGGAGTGCCAGAGCTTGTTCGATCGCATTGCCGAAGGGCACAGAGAGTAGGGAACGATGAGACCTGGAGTGAGTCCGCCCAGCCTCCCGGAGTACGACGCCTCGGATCCGGTCGAGAGTGCAATCGTCAGTCGGCTTGCGAGCAATTGGGCGCGCCGGGCAACCGTGAAGAAGGCGGAGCCGGAACTGGACGATCTCTTCGATTCGTCGTTGTCCGACTACCCCGAAGCACTTCTCCCGTTCGCGGAGCATCCGACCTATCTGGCATTGAGTCCCGAGCAGAAGCAACGCCTGCAAGCCTGGGCATGGATCGCGTTCAACAAGAACGTCATGGACATCGAGAAGTACGTCGTCAATCCCGGCTTCGACGTTCTCGCCGAAGACCGACTCGGCGTCGGACTCGGAGATTGGGCTGCAGTGGCCGTCAATCAGGCGATGGTCGACGAGCAATATCACACGCTCATGCACTTCAATGCCAGTTCAGCGACCCGTCGAGGCAGGGGCTGGGCGCTTCCGGCCAAGGCACTGCCAGACGTCCTGACGGTCCACACGCGGGCGCAAGCCCTCGACGCAGCCGAGGGGTCTCGCAAGATCGCCCTGACACAGTTGGCGTTCATGACCGTCGCCGAGGTGTCGATCACCGCATACCTCGACCTGATCTCGGATGACCCGGGCGTGCAGTCGATCAACCGCGCGACGATTCGGTTGCACGCTCGCGACGAGTACTGCCATGCCTCGATTGCCGGGGAACTAGCCGTGTTGGTCTGGGATTCCCTGGATCGTGGAGATCGCAGCTATTTATTGGAAGGTTTCGAGGACGCGATGCGTGCGTTCAGCGGGACCGACTTCGGCGCGTGGCGAGCAATCATGGAAATTGAAGCCATACCTGGAGGACGGAAGATGCTCGATGATGTCGCATTGGAACCGCGCAACGAACTGTTCGTGCAGGACTACAGTGGAATAACGTCCCTGCTCCAAAAGCTACAAGTTGCACCGGAAGTAACAATCGCAGCAGAAAAATATTCTGCCAGTTAATCCCGTGCAATAAAAGAAATAGTTCGCAACGAACCCGAACCAGTAATTGTCCGCAATTATCGGGCACTCCCGATTATTCAGCTAAACACGAGCATTCTCGAATAAATACCGGACGGATTTATCAAGAAAAGACGGGAAGATCCCGCGCCCGCTGCCTCCGACCCAAGACCCGAGAAGAGAGTTGTCCGGAATTCTTGTCATACATTCGATAAAGAGGCCACAAGATTGCATGCAGAATACTGTCCGCTGCGATCAAGAATGTTAACTTCCAATTCGATACACCATGATGCTCGAGGGTTTTCTTCGATGCTCGATTATATCGTGCATACACGCGCGGCGAACTAACTCCACGCCTACCCGAAACCTTTGCGGCCATGCTCGAGATCTGCCCCACTGCGCAACGAACATGCGCCATGCAGAGGGATAGATCGATATCCTCGTGAATGTCGGTTCGATCGCTGACCGCATCCCTAACGGCCAACCAAGCCGACCGACGCATCGCCATGTTACTGCCTGGAACTGCAACAACGGGCCGAACCGCCCCCTGGGCCCCGCGACCGAGTCGCCAATTCGTCCATCGGCGCTGAAGGCCGGCGATCGGAGATTCATAAAGGTAAGTCAGGCCAGTTACGCCCGAGAAATCGTCGCGACGCTCGAAGAATTCGTGAACCGCAACGGCCCAGTTTTCCCCCACGATCGTATCCGCGTCGATACGTCCGATAATTTCTCCACTAGCCGCGTCAAACCCTTTGTTTCTCGCATGCACCACCCCGGGTCGGGATTCTTTGAGAAGCCGAACCTTGGGACAACTACTTTGATACTTCTTGATCAACTCGGAAGTGTTGTCCGAGGAATTATTGTCAACGACGATGATTTCGTCGACATATTCACCTTGAGCAATGAGCGCTTCGATGCACGTTTCGATGTATTCAGATTCATTAAAAGCCGGAACAACCACCGACAACGTCGCGTTCGCCATTTCCCAACGGTATCGCGAATCTCCCCACAAGACATTGAGCAGCGGGCCCAGAGGACCAACCGGAAGGAATCGGGGGACTTTCGTCACCGGTCAAATCAAAGACCTCCGGTCCGCGCAACCGAATACCCACCTGCGCAGATGCGTTGAAAATCCATTTGGTCATTCGTTCAATTAGAGGAGATCTTTACGTTACAAAGAATATTTGTGATTCTTGCCACAAGGTGAAATCGAAGGTGAGAGTTGCTGGCAGGAGCCAAATACCCCCTCTCACGCGTCCGATTGCCCGAGTGTCGGTTTGACCCTCCGGTAACATCTGAGCGGAG
Source organism: Rhodococcus sp. P4_E4 (assembly GCF_056401575.1). Taxonomy (NCBI): domain Bacteria; kingdom Bacillati; phylum Actinomycetota; class Actinomycetes; order Mycobacteriales; family Nocardiaceae; genus Rhodococcus; species Rhodococcus sp. P4_E4. The sequence goes on from NZ_JBFUJB010000002.1 coordinate 257,537, forward strand.
ATCACGGATAGAAGACAGAAGGCATCTGTGCGCCCGTCGGGAGCGCGTGCCCGTTCCGACAATGCAGACAGCGGAGTGTTGATGCCCTTTTCCACGGACGCAGCGGTACTAGTGGAGGACGTACACAAGTCCTTCAAGAACGTGCACGCGCTGCGAGGGATCAACTTCACCGCCCCACGTGGGACAGTGCTCGGCATCTTAGGTCCCAACGGCGCAGGCAAGACAACGACGGTGAAGGTCCTCTCCACGCTCATTCGTCCCACCAGTGGACGCGCGATGGTGGCCGGCTATGACGTCGTGCGCAACGCTCCAGAGGTTCGACGCTCCATCATGATGACCGGGCAGTTCGCCGCCCTGGACGATTCTCTCACCGGCCGCGAGAACATCGAACTGTTCGGCCGCTTGATGGGACTCGACAGGATGTCGGCCAAGGTACGCGCCGCCGATTTACTCTCGCAGTTCGACCTCGTCGAGGCAGGATCTCGCGTTGTCCGGAACTATTCGGGAGGTATGCGTCGACGGATCGACATCGCCTGTGGGCTCGTCGTTCGCCCCGAGGTGGTTTTCCTCGATGAACCGACGACCGGCCTCGATCCGCGAAGCCGTCAGAGTGTCTGGTCACTGGTTCAATCTTTGAAGGAGCAGGGCATCACGGTGCTCCTGACCACCCAGTATCTCGAGGAAGCGGATCTCCTGAGCGACAACATCATCGTCATCGACAAAGGCGCGGTTATCGCTGAGGGGACTGCTGATCAACTGAAGGCTCGGACTGGCGCGAGCTTTTGCGAGATCGTGCCTTCAGACCTCAAGCAGTTGGCCCACGCGGTCCACGCTCTAGGAAATCTGGTGCCCCGAGACTTCCGCTTCGACCTGGCACAAGAGAGCGGCCGAATCGCTATCCCCGCGCCCGTCGGCGCCGGAACGCTCTCTGAAGCACTGCGCCGTCTCGATCATGCTCGGATACCGCTTGCCGACATCGCACTTCGCCGCCCGTCACTCGATGATGTCTTCCTCGCACTCACTGGCGAGCAGCATGTAAGTGGGACAAAGTGACGACAACAACCAAATTCGGGGTCGATCAGGTGGCTGTCCGTGGAGACACGCGCAGCAAGATTGCAGTCCCTGACGCCTTGAGCGTTGGCAAGCACCGCCGACCACATCCGTCAGCGATCAATCAGTGGTGGGTGTTGACGGCACGCACCGTCAAATCGATGGTGAAGCGCTATGAACTGCTCGTTGCAGTCATCGCACCGCTGATTTTCACGATCGGGTTCTACCTTCCTCTGAAGTTCGTCATGCAACTTCAAGGGATCAACTACGCGCAGTTCTTGATGCCGATCATCGTGCTGCAAGCCATGGCATTCACATCGATCTCGGCTGCTCAGATGTCGTCAACCGAATCAATCACCGGATTCAGCAACCGGATGAAAACCATGCCCGTCGTCGGCCCGATTCCGCTGCTGTCCCGTCAATCCAGTGGGTTCGTCAGATCAACAGTCTCGCTTGCTGCCGCATTGGCGTTCGGCCACTTGATCGGTTTTCGATTCTCAGCAGGAATCGGACAGGCCATCCTGTTTTGCGCGGTCGCCTTGGCGTTCAGCACCTGCTTGTCCTTCGCCGGTGATGCGATCGGCTCACTGTCGAAGAGCCCGCAGGCCACCAGTCAAGCGCTGACATTGCCACAGTTGATTCTGGGGATGTTGTCCTGCGGTTTTGCGCCCGAGACTGGCTTTCCCGAATGGATTCGGCCGTTTGTACGCAATCAACCGGTATCGCAGTTTTCATTCGCCATGCGTGATCTTGCGCAAGGCGGGGTCACCTGGAGCGTCCTCTTTCCCGTCGTTGCCTGGACTATCGGATTGATCGTCGTGTTCGCGCCACTCGCGTTCTGGGCAAGTATGAGGCGGTCATGAGCGAGCCGACAGATCGATTCATGGCTGTAGTCCGCCCGGTCGAGGGGTTCAACTTCCCTTACCCAGACAATGCGCTCCCCGAGAACTCGTTCAAGGCGCTGGTCGTTCACAGTGGAATTCAGGCCAAACGCCTGTTGCTCACCTGGCTGCGCGATCCATCGACCGCTATTCAGGCCCTCATTTACCCAGCATTCATGCTGCTGATGTTCCGGGTCGTATTGGGCAATTCGATTACGGCAGCAACCGGCCAGTCGAGTATTTTCGGGACCGTTCCACTGATCATCCTCGTCGGCGCAATGTTCGGGTCGATTGCAAGTGCGGTCGGTCTCAAAGGTGAACGCGCGTCCGGACTACTGAGTCGATTCTGGACGTTGCCTGCGCACCGCGCCTCTGGCCTCGTCGGACGCATGATCGCAGAAGCAGTCCGAGTTCTCCTCACGTCAATCGTGATTCTCGGCGTCGGCTACCTGTTGGGGTTCCGATTCAATCAGGGCCCGCTCGCGGCCTTTGCGATCTTGGCGTTGCCCGTCATTTTCGGCGTCGGTTTTGCCATGATGGTGACGGCCCTGGCCACGGTTTCCGACAACTTGCCGCTCGTCGAAATCGTATCCATCTCGTGCACACTGTTGATGTTCTTCAATTCCGGCTTCGTCCCTGTGATGGCCTACCCGAAGTGGCTTCAACCGGTGGTGGCAGAGCAACCGATGTCCGTCGCGATCGACACGATGAGAGGGCTGTCGCTAGGGGGTCCTGTGGCGGAACCCCTCGTCAAGACGCTGCTCTGGTCCTTCGGCATGATTCTCGTCTTCGTCTACCCAGCGATTCGGGGATACCGACGCGCCGCGGCGATGTCGTAACGAATACAGACCGCAAACCGACTTCACAATTCGAGAAACAAGTGGCACCAGGGATGAGCATCGATGTACCCGTGCCACGCAACGAGAGGTATCTAACTTGACGCGTACAAGGCAGTCCATGTGGAGGCGCGCTACCGGTGTCGCCGCGGTGACGATGGTGTGCGCTCTGGTTCCGGCCGGTATCGCAACTGCGTCACCTGTCGCTCACCAGGGCGGCGGAGATTCGGTGGAGTCCGTCACGAGTGGTTCTTACGTCGTCTCAGTCGAGCAAGTGAACGATCGCCAAAAGATCGTGAATGTATACGCGGCGTCGATGGACCGCGTTGTTCCAATTCAGGTCATCACTCCTGCCGATGACTCCGCACCCCGTCCCATCCTGTACCTGCTCAACGGCGCCGGTGGTGGACAAGATTCGGCTACTTGGGAGTACCAGACCGACGTCGTCGACTTCTTCCAGGACAAGAACGTCAACGTCGCGACGCCAGTTGGTGGCCGCCTGTCGTACTACACCGACTGGGAGAAGGAAGACCCGAAACTTGGTAAGAACATGTGGAGCACTTTTCTGGGTAAGGAACTCCCTCCGTTGCTGAACAAGCAACTTGGCAGCAATGGCGAACAGTCCATTGCCGCAATCTCGATGTCGGGCACTTCTGTGCTCAACCTGGCGATCGAGTACCCAGGCTTTTACAACTCCGTTGCCGCATTCAGCGGATGTGCCCAGACCAGCGATCCGCTTGGCCAGCAGTTCGTCAAGACCACCACGGAGTGGATCGGCGGCGTTGACGACGTACAGAACATGTGGGGTCCGTTCGACGGCCCCGGTTGGCGGGAACACGACCCGCTTGTGAACGCTGAGAAGCTGCGTGGCACACAGATTTACATGAGCACCGGCAGCGGGCTCCCCGGTTTCCCCAATGACACCCCTGCAAATCCGCGCATCCAGGACGGTCGCGCTGCGATGTTCGACCAGATCGTTGTCGGCAGCCCGATCGAGCTTGCAACCAATCTGTGTACCTCCAACATGGCGAAGCGGCTCTTCGAACTGAATATTCCGGCAGTAGTGGATTTCCGTCCAACAGGTACCCATTCATGGGGCTACTGGCAGGACGATCTACACAAGTCCTGGCCATTCATCGCACAGTCTCTGGGCGTCTGATTCAAGTGCCTCGTGCTGGCTTCAACTCCAGCGCGAGGCACCGTTTAGCATCATGGGAGGAATGTAGCGGTGCGGTTCATTCGGATCATGCTGGTCGTACTGGGAACTTGCTTCCTGCTGTCAGGCACCTCCGTCAGCGCCCTAGCGGATGATCATGAGCCCAGCCCCGGTTTCGCCACTATGGGTCCATCGCCGGCCGGTTCGAACAACTGGAATTGCGTTCCGAGCGCCGAGCATCCTCGTCCGGTAGTTCTCATCCACGGAACAACCGCGAACATGGTTGATACATGGGCTGAACTTTCCCCGCAACTTGCTGATCTCGGCTATTGCGTATTTGCACTCAATTATGGAGGCGCACGGGAAATCTTCAATCCCAATGCTCTCCAATGGGGTATCAGGGACATTGCGACTTCAGCGAAAGAGCTTGCAACCTTCGTTGATTCAGTTCGCCGTTCTACGGGTGCAAGCCAGGTGGATCTCGTAGGCCACTCCCAAGGGGGAGTCGTCGCTCGCCAGTACCTGAAGTTCGACGGTGGTTCGACTCCGGAAGATCCGTCGAAAAACGCCGTCCATTCTCTGGTCACCCTCGGCGCTACCAACCACGGCACGACCTTCGGCGGCTTGCAAGCGAACGCTAAACAACTGTCAGATATGGGACTTCCCGGAGACCTCTTGGTTCAGGCGATCTGGGGACCAGCCGGTGTTCAACAACTTCAAGGGACACCACTGTTGGCTGAGCTCAATGCGGGCTCGGAAACCCAACCGGGAGTTACGTATACCGTGATCGCGACCGCTCACGACCAGATTTCAACCCCTCCGGAAGCTTCGTTCCTTACCGCAGGCCCCAATTCTGTTGTCAACAACATCTGGGTCCAGGATGGCTGCCCAGGCAACACTGCCTCGCATGCGGGTCTGGTCCGTGATGCGCATTCGTTGGACCTCGTAAAATCCGCGCTCGATCCGGAATTCACGCCGATCCCCTGCGCATAGCTGACTCAGACGTCGCGAAGGTCGCCGCAGAAGTTGAAATCGCACACTCGACAACCTCCGATCGACAAGCGTGTGCTGTCACGGGCGAACATGACCTCCTACACGGCCAGTCGGGAAGAGCGAAACATACGAGCCTGGCCATCGCCCGACCAGGCTCGTATGCGCCGGCTGATCAATCAGCGGCGCCACCGCGCAACACACGCTCAATAATCAGCCCGATAGCGCGAACGCCTTCAGGAGACATCATTTCCAGGTGGTGAACGTCGACCAATTCATCCGTCAGTCCTCCGTGCGCGTACGGACCCCAAACCTTGTCGGCTTGCTTTGCGCCCGAACGATCCAACGAACTCACGAAAGTGATCGGCCCCCCGAACGACTGCGGCCGATGGGCGTTGATCAGCTTCGCCGAAATCGCAATGCTTGTGAGCAACCGTTTGATCGCAGACGCATCGAGTCCGATTCTCTCTCCGTCGACAGCCGCCAAGATCTCTGCTGACCTCTCGACCGACAATTCATCGAGACTTTCGTTCTCGCCGAAGACAATCCCTATTGCAGCCAACTCAGCGCGCACCTGGACAGCATGCTCTGATTCGTCGCGTGTCTCCGGCGAACCGTCCAGCAAGATCAACGCCTCAACGATCTCGCCTCGCTCCTCCATCTTCGCCGCAACCGCTTGAGCGATGATCGCGCCGAGCGACCAACCGAGAATTCGGTACGGGCCTGACTGCTGAACCCGGGTGATCTCGTCCACGTAGCGATCTGCGTAATCATCAAGGGATCGTCCCTGGAATGCCTCATCAGTCAGAACTGGGCTCTGCAACCCATAGAGCGGAATCGAACGGTCCACAACTGCCGCCAACGGTGCAAAAGGCCACGCCAGTCCAACGAGTGGATGAACACAGAACAACGGCACATCGCTCCCTGTCGTTCTCAGCGGCAGAAGCGTTCGTAGTGCATCATCGGTTTTCGCATCGAAGCCCACCCGAATTCCGAGCGCAATCCGTTCTGCAAGTTCGCTGACCGTCGAAGTCGCGAAGATGAGTCGCAGTGGGACCTCCACGGAAACTGCTGCGCTCAGCCGAGCTGCAACCCTCGCTGCGACCAATGAGTTGCCACCCAACTCGAAGAAGCTATCGTCCGCCCCGATTTCCTCGACACCGAGAATCTCCGAAAAGACGCTTGCGACAAGTAGTTCAGCTTCGGTAGAGGGAGCCCTGAACACCGCGGCCTCGAACACCGGCTCCGGCAACAACTTCCGATCCAACTTCCCCGAAGCATTGAGCGGAAACGCATCCAACACCACAAACTGCGACGGCACCATATACGACGCCAACCGCTCCCCCACACCCACCTTCACCACATCAACATCAACCGAAGACCCCACCGCAGCAGTGACATACGCAACCAACTGATCACGCCACACCACCACCACCACAGAACCCACACCCACCTGATCCCGAACCGCAGACTCGATCTCCCCCAACTCGATCCGCTGACCACGCAACTTCACCTGAAAATCACTACGACCGACATACTCGAGCTCACCCGACACACCGATCCACCGCACCACATCCCCCGTGCGATACATCCGCGAACCCACCCCACCGAACGGATTCGCCACAAACCGCTCCGCCGACAAATCCACCCGCCCGAAATACCCACGAGCGACCTGCACACCCGACAAATACAACTCACCCGCAACACCCACCGGCACCGGACGCAACCGCGAATCCAACACCAACACCGACGAATTCCACACCGGAGCACCCATCGGCACCACCACACCCACACCATCGAGCGGACCCGCCGCCGTCGCATGCACCGTGAACTCCGTCGGACCATACAAATTATGAACCTCAACCGACGGCAACACCGACAACACCCGACCCACCACCGACGCCGGCAACGCCTCACCCGCCGCGAAAATCACCCGCAACGAACCCAACCCAGCACCACCGAGACGCGAAATCGTCGCCTCCGACGTGTCGACAACCTGATCGACGAACACCTCCAACATCGACGGCACAAACGAGACCATCGACACCGACTCCGCCGCCACCACCGACGCCAAATACCCCGGATCCCGATGACCGTCATGAGTAGCCACCACCAACCGAGCACCCACCGCCAACGGAACAAACAACTCCCACACCGACACATCGAACGTCACCGGAGTCTTGAACAACACCACATCAGAACCCGACACCGCATAACGCTCCGCCAACCACGACACCTGATTGACCACACTGCGATGACTGACCGCCACMCCCTTCGGCCGACCCGTCGACCCCGACGTGAAAATCACATACGCCGTATTCCCCGACCGCAACGGCGMAACCCGATCCACATCMRASACAGGYGCACCCGAAAAACCAGACACATCAACAACATCAACCTCGACCACCGGCAMMACACCAGCATCGAAACCAACATCAGACGTACTGACCACACACACCGGCGACGCCGMCKCCAACACATACCCATTACGCTCCGCAGGCTGATCCGGATCCACCGGAACATACCCACCACCAGCCCTGAGCACACCGTAAACCGCAACCAACAAATCAACCGACCGACGAACCGCAACACCCACCAACGACTCCGGCCCCACACCCACCGAAACCAAATACCTGGCAAAACGATTCACCCGAGCATCGAACTCCGCATACGACAGAGACTGCCCCTCGAACGAGACCGCTACCGCACCCGGAGACGCCGCCACCTGCGCATCGAACCCATCCAACACCGACACACCCGACACAACACGTCACCAACACGAACGGAAGGATCGGTAGCGACGGCGGAGAGCAGTCGAAGAACTCTGTCCAGTAACGCAGTTGCGTAGTCGGCATCGAAGAAGTCCGGCAGGTACCGAAGTGTCAAGTGCAACTGCTCGTCGAGTGCGATCAGCAGGGTCAACGGGTAGTTCGTGGAATCGTCCGAGGAGATGTCGTCGATCATCATTCCGTCGAGAACATCCGCCTGTGCGGCGAGGCCCTCACGGTCTACCGGGTACGACTCGAAGACCACCAACGTGTCGAACAATGTTCCGACGTCCGCAGCTTTCTGCACATCGGTCAAACCGAGATAGTGATGATCGAGCATTCTCGCCTGCTCGATCTGGACCCTGGCAACCAATTCTTCGACGGACTCCGCAGCGTCGAGGCGCACCCGCACCGGGAGGGTGTTGATGAACAACCCGACCATCGATTCGACGCCTGTGAGTGCCGGGGGCCGGCCGGACACTGTTGCACCGAAGACAACATCGTCGGTTCCGGTCAACGCACCGAGCAGGACCGCCCACGCGCTCTGCACGATCGTGTTGGCGGTGACGCCGAGTCGTGCAGCCAGAGCTGTGAGCGTCGCGGTTGTCTCCGACGACATCGACACGTTCAGCTTCTGTGACAGCGCGGTGAATTCCTGTCCGCCTGTGACCTGAGCGAGCAGCGTCGGCTGCTCGACGCCGGAAAGCGCATCCGCCCAGGCGGTAAGTGATCGATCGCGATCCTGATCGACAAGCCACGCCAGGTAATTGCGATAGCTGCGCACACGCGGAAGAACCGAGTCGTCACCACGCGTCGCGTACAGCGCCAACAGGTTCTGCAAAAGCAGCGGCACCGACCAACCGTCGAGAATGATGTGGTGATTCGCCACGACCAAGCGGTAGTCCCCCTCCGCCATCGTGACGAAGGTGAACCGAATCAACGGCGGTGACGCCATGTCGAAGTGTGTCGCCTGGTCAGCCGTCAAAACTGCGTCCAGTGCTGCCTCACGGTCGACCGCCGCGACATCGCTGAGATCGATGTTCCGCCACGGGACAGCAACGTCCTCGAGGACTATCTGGACCGGCGTTCCGTCGTCGTCGGCCGTGAATGCTGTTCGCAGGTTCGCGTAACGGTCGATGATTCCCTGTGCTGCAGTCCGCAATCGGTCGGCATCGACCTTCCCGGACAAAGTGAGAATCATCTGCACCGAGTAGAGGTCGACGCTGGATTCCGCCAACATCGCATGGAAGAGCAAGCCCGACTGCAGCGGTGCCAGCGGCCAGATGTCGGTCACCGTACCGAATCGATTCTCGAACCCGTCGATATCTCGTTGGCTCACCGAGACAAGCGGCACGTCGGACGGAGTGAGTCCTCCGGCACCGACGGATCGAGAATGCTCCGCCAGGGCGGTCAGTGCTTCGACCCAAATCTGTGCAAACGCCTCGACGCTCTCGCCGTCGATGGCACCGACGGGGTAGGCGAAGGAGGCCTCCAGAACAGCTCCGTCTGCGCCGTCGTTGACGATCGCATTGATATCGACGACCTTGTTTGCGGGCATGTCGACGTCTTCGGGTGCTGACACGTTGGCGAAATCGCCCGCCGGCAGCCAGCCGAGCCCCTCGACACCTGCCGGAAGATCCTCGGCGACAACCCTTCCCAAGTAGTTGAAGCTGACCTGTCCCCCTGCGAAGCGCGAAAGCACTGCGCGCGTGTCTTCGTTCAGGTAGCGCAGCAGTCCGTACCCGACGCCCTTGTCCGGGATCGCCAGCAACTGCTCCTTCACTGCCTTGATCGCGCGTCCCGCCGAATCACCTCCGGCAAAAGCGTCACCCAGGTCTACCTCGGAAAGATCGAGACTGATCGGGAAGGCTGCAGTGAACCAGCCAACAGTCCTCGACAGATCCGCACCGGGAATCACGGCTTCTTCGCGACCGTGGCCCTCGAGTTGCAGCAAGGCAGACGTCGAGTCGATTCCGGCTCGGCGACGCCACTCGATCAGCGCGAGTGCCAGTCCAGCGAGCAGGCCGTCGTTGGCGCCGCCGTTGAAAACCTCCGGCAGCGTGGTTAACAGAGTCTCCGTCACCTGAGTGGGGACCGTCACGCTTATCCGCTGAACCGTTGCCGCAACGTCGACCGCAGAGTCGTACGCCCTCTTGCCCAGCACCGGATCCGGTGTCTGCAACACCTTCCGCCACGTATCCAGCTCGGCTACCCGTGACTCCCGATGTGCCTCTTCGGACAATGCATGAGCCCAACGTCGCATCGACGTACCCGTAGGTTCGAGAGCCACATCCCCCGTCGCTCCGCCCGCCCCGGCCATCTGAGCCGCAGCCGACACCAGATCCGGAACAATGATTCGCCAGGAAACCCCGTCGACGATCAAGTGATGCGCAGCAATGATCAAGCGCCCGGTGCGAGTGGGACCGAAGTCGACCCACACGAACTGAACCATCACGCCGCCTGCCGGATTCAACCGGCCGAGAGCCTCGTCGAGGCCCTTGGAAGCCGTGAGAACAATTGTCGACTCGTCCGAGGACGCATCAACATCCACCCGGCTGAGTAGATCCTCGACGTCCACGGTTCCCGGCTCGGAGACCGACATTCCCCATCCGCGACCGTCGGAGATCAACCGCGATCGGAACATGTCATGGTGGTCGACGACGGCGGCGAGGGTTCGCACGATGTCGGTTCGCTGCGCTCCGAGTGGAAGCTCGAGAGTCATCGTCTGTGTGAATCGGTTGTAGCTGCCACCGCGCTCGACCATGAATCGTTCGATCGGCGTCAACGGCATCCAGCCGACTCCACCGCCCGGCAACTCCTCGAGCACCACCGCGGCCTCGACGTCGGCGGCATACTTCGCCACTTCGGCCAATGCCGCGACAGTCTTGCTCTCGAAGACGTCACTGGGTGCGAATACGACCCCACGTGCCTTCGCCCGCGAGACGAGCTGGATCGACATGATCGAGTCGCCGCCCTGCGCGAAGAACGAGTCGTCCGTTCCGATTCGATCCAGACCGAGAACGTCCGCGAAGATCTCGCTCAGGACTTGTTCCATCTCGGTAACCGGGGCGCGGAATTCCTTGGTCTCGAAGACCGGCGCTGGGAGCGCTTTTCGGTCCAGCTTGCCGGCCGGGCTCAGTGGCATGTCCGAGGAGACCATTATCGAAGCCGGAACCATGTGAGCCGGAAGGGTTCTGGAGACGAATTCGATCAATTCCGCCGAAGTGACCGAAGCGTTCTTTCCGGTGAACACGTACGACACCAGTGCCGGAGCACCCGACGGCAGGGTCGTACCCATCGTCGCAGCGAACTCGACCTCGGGGTGTGCGGTCAATGACGCATCGATCTCACCGAGTTCGATACGGAAACCGCGAATCTTGACCTGGAAATCGTTGCGGCCCACGTATTCCACGGCGTAGGTGGAGGGTGCGGTTCCAGCGACCCAGCGCACCACGTCACCGGTTCGGTACATTCGCTCGCCCGGATTACCGTGCGGGTTTGCCACGAATCGATCGGCGCTCAAGCCCGGGCGACGATGATAGCCGCGGGTCACCTGAGGACCGGACAGATACAGCTCGCCCGAGACTCCGAGTGGAACTGGATTGAGTCGTGTGTCCAGAACGAAAGCGGCCATGTCACCGATCGTGGCGCCGATGTCCATTCGGTCACCCGGCAGAAGCGGAACGCTGACGTTCGTCACGATCGTCGTCTCGGTCGGGCCGTAGACATTCAAGAACGTCCTGGGAGCCGAAGCCGATGCGGTCGAGCCGTCACCTGTCGTCCACTTGCTGATCAGTTCCGGCGAATACGCTTCGCCACCCACGCCTACGACCGTCAGGTCGTCCAGGCCGCTCGGGTCCATCGACGCCAGAGCCGCCGGCGTGATGAACGCATGGGTGACTCGTTCGCTACGGAACACCTCAGCCAGCTCGTCGCCGCCGTACACGCCAGGTGGGACGATGACCATCGTCGCGCCGGTGGCCACCGCGAGGAACAACTCGAGCATCGACGCGTCGAAACTCGGTGACGCGAAGTGCAATGTCCGCGAGGTGGGCTTCACGAGGTAATGCGCGGCCTGCGTGACACTGAAGCTCGCCAGACCTGCGTTGGTGGCGACAACGCCCTTGGGTAGACCGGTCGTGCCGGAGGTGTAGATGACCCAGGCCGGATGAGCAGTCGTCAGTGGACGGACACGTTCCTCGGCATCGATTGGCGCTGCGGACACTCCGGCGGTCATCTGTTCGCCACGTGGTCCGTCCACGACCAACCACTCGACGTCGTCGGTGAGGTTCGGACGTTCGACGTCGAGGGTCAGGCCTACCTTTGCACCAGAGTCGCTGAGCATGTGCGCGATACGGTCTGCCGGATAGTGCGGATCGATCGGAACGACCGCTGCCCCGGTCTTCGACACTGCCCAGACCGCGAGTACCGATTCGACGGATCTCGGAATCGACACCGCCACAAGATCTTCAGCCCCGAGACCACGGTTGATCAAAACGCGGGCCAGCTTCGACGACCACTCGTCGACCTCGCGATACGTCATGGACCTACCGGCAACGGCCTGCGCCGTGCCGGGGTAGCGCAATGCGACGTTGTCCGGGTAACGCGCAGCAGCGTCGGCAAGAATCTCGGCCAACGGCGCCTGCGCTACTCCTGACGAAGCCCTTTGACTCGTCAGAACCTCACGCTCGGACGAGTCGAGGATTTCGATGTCACCCACTGAAGTTGCGGGGTCCGTCGCAATTCCGTTCAGGATGCGCATCAATCGTGCGGCGAATCCGCGGACGGTCGATTCGTCGAACAGATCCGTCGCGTACGTGAACGTCGCCGACAGCCCTTCTGATACCTCACTGATCGTGAGCTGCAGGTCGAACTTGGCCACAGTCTCGTCGATTGCGAACTCGGCGGCCGTCAGACCCGGCAGAGCCAACGAATTCTGCCCCAGGTTCTGGAACGCCAATGCCACCTGGAACAGCGGGTGGTGTGCCCTCGACCGAACGGGATCCAGCACTTCCACGAGCCGCTCGAAGGGAAGGTCCGAGTGCGCGAACGCCTGAAGATCGGTCTCTCGAGCCGACGACAGAAGTGTGGTAAACGGGGCCGAAGGATCAACCTCGGTACGTAGCACCAATGTGTTGACGAACATTCCGATCAGATCGTCGAGTTCGGATTCACCTCGTCCTGCCATCGGCGCGCCGATGGTGATGTCCGTTGTTCCCGACAGACGTGCGAGAAGTGATGCCAGCGCCGAATGGACCACCATGAACATCGACGCATTGTGCTCACGACCGACACCGATCAGCCGCTCATGCAGTTCCTGACCGATCGAGAATTCGAATGTTGCTCCCTGACCGGAGAATACCGCCGGCCGGGCCCGATCCCCGGGAAGATTCAACTGTTCGGGCACGCCGTCCAATGCTTGCGCCCAGTAAGTGATCTGCTGCGCGATGATTGACTGCGGATCGTCCTCGGACCCGAGAACCTCACGCTGCCACAGTGCGTAGTCGGCATACTGCACCGGCAACGGCGTCCAGGTCGGAGCCTGGCCGTTGGTTCTGGCGTAGTAGGCGGTCATGATGTCGCGGGTCAGCGGGCCCATCGAGAAACCGTCGGTCGAGATGTGATGCACCACGAATACGAGAACGTGCTCGTCGGCCTTGGTCTGGAAAAGCCTGGCGCGCAACGGAACCTCGGTTGTCACGTCGAAACCCGTCGCCACGAAGTTCGTTACCTCGGAAACAATCTCTGAATCCGAGACCAAGGTTGCAGCGAGGTTCACGCCGACATCAGCCGGTGCAACGATCTTCTGGTAGCCGATTCCGTCGACCTCGGGGTAGACCGTGCGGAGAACCTCATGGCGGCCGACAACGTCCGAGACAGCCTGTTCCAGCCCCGACACGTCCAGTTTTCCGGTGAGCGTGATCGCAACCGGAACATTGTTCCCTGCCGAGTTCGTATCCAACTGGTTGAGGAACCACATGCGCTGCTGCGCAAACGACAACGGCACCTGCGCCGGACGCACCTGCGCAGTCAACGCCGCACGCGAACCACCACCAACATGAGAACCGAGTCGGGCAGCAAGCCCTTCAACGGTCGACGCCTCGAACAACTCCCGGAGCGCGAAGAAATCATCATCCAAACCAACACGCTCAACGCCCAGAACATCCGCAAACGTCTGCGCCACAACCTCTTCCACCACCGACGTCGGAGCCCGGAACACCGCAACCTGCAACGACGGAACCGGCAACGCCCGACGATCCAACTTCCCGTTCACCGTCAACGGAATCGAATCCAACACCACAAACGCCGACGGCACCATGTACTCCGGCAACAACGAACCCACACCGGTGCGGACATCGTCGACCGAAACGCTCACACCCGCAGCCGAAACCACATACGCCACCAACCGCTGATCACCCGGAGAATCCTCACGAACAACCACCGCCGTCTGCGCCACCGACACATCCGCCAACACCGCAGACTCGATCTCACCGATCTCGATCCGGAACCCACGGATCTTCACCTGATCATCCGCGCGACCCAGATACTCCAGATCACCAGCACTGTTCCACGACGCCACGTCACCCGTGCGGTACAACACCTCACCAGCAGCAAAAGGACTCGCCACAAACCGCGTCGACGTCAACCCCGCCTGACCCAGATAACCCCGAGCCAACTGCACACCCGAGACATACATCTCACCCGCGACACCAACCGGCACCGGAGCCAAACGTGTATCGAGCACGAACACCTGCAAACCCGAAATAGCCTGACCCACAACACTCGCCGACGCATCCGCCGCCATCGCAGCATCCAACACGCGATGGCTGACATGCACCGTCGTCTCCGTGATGCCGTACATGTTCACCAACGTCGGCGCGGAGTCACCGCGGCGGCCGTACCAGTCCGACATGCGTCGAAGCTCGAGCGCCTCGCCACCGAAAACAACCCACCGCAACGACAACTCGGCGGCCTGACCGGATTCCGACGCCAACCGATCAGCCTCGGCCAACTGATAGAACGCCGACGGCGTCTGATTGAGCACCGTCACCCGCTCAGCAGCAAGCAACTCCAGGAACTGCTCCGGCGACCGCGACGTCACATAGTCCACGACGACCAACGTGCCGCCGTACAACAGCGGACCCCACAACTCCCACACCGAGAAGTCGAACGCATAACTGTGGAACATCGTCCACACATCCGACTCGTCGAATCCGTACACACTCTCGGTATTCGCAAACAACTTCGCCACCGTGAAGTGCGGAACCTGCACACCCTTCGGGCGACCCGTCGAACCCGACGTGTAAATCACATACGCAACATTCGACGACCGCAACGGCGCAACACGATCCGCATCCGTCACCACCGAACCATCGAACTCCGACACATCCACCGCGTCGATATCAACCACCGGCAAACCAGCGGGCAACACCAACTCACGCCCGGACCACGAAATCGCAGCCACCGGAGCAGCATCGGCCAACATGAACTCGACACGATCAGCCGGATACGACGGATCCACCGGCAAATACCCCGCACCGGACTTCACCACCGCCAACAACGCCACCACAAGATCCGCCGACCGCGGCAACGCCACCGCCACCAACGACTCCGGACCACAACCCTGAGCAATCAACCTGCGCGCCAACCGATTCGCCCGAACCGACAACTCACCATAAGACAACGACTCGCCACCGAACCGCACCGCGGTCCGATCACCAAACCGCGCAGCAGCATCATCGAACCACGCCGACAACGTCGAATCCACACCACGATCGACGGTGGGATCAGCAGTCACCGCGCGGAAGGTCCGTACCAGCCGATCACCGAATTCCACAACGGTCGACTCGTCGAACAGATCCGTCGCATACGTCAACGAGGCGGACATTCCGGCAGGTGCGCCGGCCTCGTCGGTTCGTTCAGTCAGAGTCAACTGGAGGTCGAATTTCGCCAACGCAAGATCGGCACTTTCGATCGACACTTCGAGGTCGCCCAGTTCGAGCGTTGCCTGTTCGTGGTTTTGGAACGTCAACGCCACCTGGAACAGCGGATGACGAGCCTGCGAACGAACCGGATCGAGAACCTCCACCACACGCTCGAACGGAACATCCGCATGCGCGAACGCCTGTAGATCCACTTCACGCGCCGAAGCCAACAGATCCGCGAACGACATCGACGGATCAACCTCGGTACGCAACACCAAAGTGTTGACGAACATACCGATCAGATCGTCGAGCTGCGCCTCACCGCGACCCGCGATCGGTGTACCGATCGCGATGTCGGTCGTTGCAGACAAACGAGAAAGTACGACGGCGAGCGCTGCGTGAACAACCATGAACGGTGTCGAGTTACTGCTGTGCGCAATCGAATTGACAGCTTCGTGCAGAGTGGCGTCGATATCGAACTCGACCTCGGCTCCGCGCCCTGAAGCGACCTCGGGACGCGGACGATCACCAGGCAGATCCAACTGCTCCGGAAGATCAGCCAACGCATCCGACCAGAACGCAATCTGCTTCGCGATCACGGACTGCGGATCCTCCTCGGACCCGAGAACCTCACGCTGCCACAACGAGTAATCGGCGTACTGCACCGGCAACGGCGTCCAAGCCGGCACGGACGCTCGTGTACGTGCTTCGTAGGCAACCATCACGTCGCGGGTCAACGGGCCCATCGAGAAACCGTCGGTCGAGATGTGATGCACCACGAACACCAGGACGTATTCGCTATCGCCGACTTTGAAGAGCTTGGCGCGCAACGGGACTTCAGACGTCACGTCGAAGCCGACCGTCGCCAGCTCTGCGACGCCTGCAGCCAGGCGATCTTCCGTGATCGACACGGGGCTGAGATCGACAACAACGTCTCGAACGTCACGGATTTCCTGATACCCGACGCCGTCGACGTCCGGATACAGCGTCCGCAGTGATTCGTGTCTGCCCACGACATCGATCACGGCAGCGTTGAGAGCTGCCACATCGAGGGCGCCCGAAATCCTGATCGCCGCCGGAACGTTGTTCACTGCCGACTCGGGTTCGAACCTGTTCAGGAACCACATGCGCTGCTGCGCCAACGAAAGTGGGATCCGAGCGGGCCGGGACTGCGGGACCAGTGGGGCCGTGGCACCCGAACCGGCGTGCAGCTCGAGCCGGAGGGCGAGTGACTGCACGGTCGACGCTTCGAAGAGCGCACGAACCGGAACGCTTGTGTCAAGCGCCTCCCCCAGCCGTGCCGCGACACGGGTCGCGATCAGCGAGTTGCCTCCGAGCTCGAAGAAGTCGTCGTCGCGGCCAACCTGTGCGACTCCGAGAACTTCGGAGAACACCTGCGCGACAGTCTCTTCGACGGTCGTGATCGGCGCCTGATACACCTTCGACTCGAACACGGGCGATGGCAGAGCTTTGATGTCCGTCTTGCCCGCGGTAGTCAACGGAATCGAATCGAGCACCAGGACCGAGTCGGGAACCATGTAGCCGGTCAGGAACGTCGACACCGACTCGATGACCTGTGCGGGATCCACCTCGGCGCCGGCCTGTGGCACCACGTATGCAACGAGGCGATCGCCGAAGTGATCGTCGGAGCGTACAAGAGCAACAGCTTGCGCAACGCCCGCGCATCGGGTCAGTGCGGCCTCGATTTCGCCGAGTTCGATACGGAACCCACGGATCTTGACCTGGAAGTCGCTGCGGCCCACGTACTCCACCGCGCCACCGTCGATCCACCGGACCACGTCACCCGTGCGGTACAACCGCTCTCCCGGCGCCCCGAACGGGTCTGCGACAAAACGACCCGCCGTCAATGCCGGCTGTCCCAGGTATCCACGAGCGACCTGAACACCCGACACGTACAACTCACCTGCGACACCAACCGGCACAGGCTGCAAGCGGCCGTCCAAGATCCGCGCGGCCATACCTCGAATCGGGCCGCCGATGTTCATACGATCAAACGCGGTCAGCGTATCGCTGATGTTCGAGGCGACTGTCGACTCCGTCGGACCGTACGCATTGAAGAATCCACGCACACCGCCATCCGGAAGCGGCACCGCCCACTTGGCAACGAGAGACCGCGAACTGGCTTCGCCACCGACGACAACCACCCGCAACGCGTCAAGCCCGCTCGGATCCACTGATGCCAGCGCAGCGGGCGTCACGAACGCATGCGTCACGCCCTCCGAGCGCAAGATCTCGGCCAGTTCCGCGCCGCCGTACACCGTCGTCGGCGCAATCACCATCGTCGACGCGGATCCGAATGCCATCAGCAACTCGAGGACCGACGCATCGAAACTCGGCGAGGCGAAATGCAGCGTCCGAGCATCCGCGGTCAGCGCATAGCGCTCGACCTGCTCGGCACAGAAATTCGCCACACCGGCGTTGGTGACCACAACGCCCTTGGGCAGACCTGTGGTGCCGGACGTGTAGATGACGTACGCAGGCTGCCGCTCGTCGATCGCACTACGTCGATCCGAATCACTCACCGGCGCGCAGGATTCTGCCGCGCACGCCGCCACTGTCTTCTCGTCGTCGAGAACAACCCACGTCAACGCCGACGGCAATCCTGCCTCGACGTCACTGAGCGCAAGACCCAGCACCGCACCGGAATCGGAGATCATGTGGGCGATACGGTCAACCGGATACGTCGGGTCGACTGGTACGAACGCAGCACCCGTTTTCGCCACTGCCCATAGAGCGAGAACCGAATCGGCCGAACGCGGAATCGCGATCGCGACCCGATCCTCCGGCCCGACGCCCTTCGCAATCAGAACACGAGCGAGTCGCGACGACCGCTCGTCGAGTTCGCGGTAGCTGATCGACTCACCGTCGAAGCGAATCGCATCCGCCGACGGATCCAAAGCGGCCGCCGCTGTGAGAATCTCGACCAGGGTTCCCGAGACCGACTGACCTCCATGAACATCGGCCAGCACACCCCGCTCGGCCGCATCGAGAATATCGATGTCACCGACGACAATCGAAGGAACCGACACGACAGTCTCGAGGATACGAACCAGACGCCGAGCAAACCCCTCGACCGTCGAAACGTCGAACAGATCTGCAGCAAAGGTGAATTCGGCCGAGAGCCCTTGCTGGATCCCGTCTTCGCCGATCGACTCGGTTACTGCGAGTTCGAGGTCGAACTTGGCAGTGGTCGTGTCGATTTCGGCGGCCTTGATCGCCAGTCCCGGCAGTTCCAATGCCGTTTGCGCGAGATTCTGCAAGGACAGCACGACCTGGAACAGCGGATGTCTGGCCTGCGACCGGGCGGGAGCCAAGACGTCCACCAACCGCTCGAAGGGCACGTCCGAGTGAGCGAACGCTCCGAGCGCAGAATCACTCGCCGCAGCCAGCAGATCCGTGAATGCCTGGGCCGGATCGACCTCGGTCCGCAGAACAAGCGTGTTGACGAACATGCCGACGAGATCGTCGAGCGCCTCGTCGCCACGACCGGCAACGGGAGTGCCCACGGCGATGTCCGAGGTTCCGCTCAGTCGGGCCATCAGAACGGCAAGCGCCGAGTGCAACGCCATGAAGAGCGTCGCGTTGTTCTCCCGTGCCAGCGCGTCCAATCGACGGTGCACATCCCCGGAGATCTCGAACGCGAATCGCTCGCCGCGCATCGACGCCACATCAGGCCGAGACCGGTCCGACGGAAGCTCGATCACATCCGGTAGGTCTGCCAGAGTCTCGGTCCAGTACGAGATCTGCTGCGAGATCAGTGATTCCGAGTCGTCTTCCGACCCCAGAACCTCACGCTGCCACAACGAATAGTCGGCGTACTGCACAGTCAACGGCTGCCACGCCGGCGCGATCGCGTCCTTGCGTGCCGAGTAGGCAATCATGACATCGCGTGCCAGGGGCGCCATCGACCAACCGTCAGCGGCGATGTGATGAACCACGATCGCGAGGGTGTGCTCGGTGTCGCTGACCGTCAACAGGCGGACACGGATCGGCACGTCGACGGTGATGTCGATCGCTGAGGATCCGATTGCAGCGACTCGACTTTCGAGCTCGTCCGGATCCGAAACCGACTCCACGGTCAGTCCGCCAAACGCCTCCGAGAGCGACAGAATCGACTGCTTCGGTCCGGAAGCCCCGTCCGGATATACCGTTCGGAGCACTTCATGCCGGGCCAGTACGTCCTCGAGCGCAGTTTCCATCGCGGCAGTATCGAGTTGACCAGTCAGGTGCAGAGCAAAAGTGATGTTGTAAGCAGCTGAGTCGGTGTCGAAGCGGTTCAGGAACCACATGCGCTGCTGCGCCAGCGACAACGGAATTTCCGCGGGACGCACCTGTGCGACGAGCGCCTTCTGCCCGCCGCTACCTACGTGCGACTCGATGTGTGCGGCGAGCGCCTCGACGGTGGAAACGTCGAATAGCGTTCGCACCGGCACCGTCGTGTCGAGCGCCCGCCCCAATCGGGAGGTGACCTGAGTAGCCACCAGGGAGTTGCCACCGAGTTCAAAGAAGTCGTCGTCGAGGCCGACTCGTTCCACTCCGAGAACATCCGCAATCACCTGCGCGACAATCTCTTCCACCGGCGTAGTGGGTGCACGAAACTCGCGGACCTCGAAAACAGGCTCCGGCAAAGCCCGGCGATCCAATTTGCCCACCGGGGTCAACGGAACCTCAGCGAGTTCCATGATGACGGACGGAACCATGTAGCTCGGCAGAGATTCTGCCACGAACGAGGCGAGCACGTCCCGATCGAAACTCGACCCGTCAGCCAGTTCGACGTAGGAAACGAGGGTTGTGACACCCGCCGCGCCTTCGCTTCCGACCGTCACCGCGAAGCGCACAGACTCGTGCGAGGACAGAACTGCGTCGATCTCACCGAGTTCGATACGGAATCCGCGAACCTTGACCTGGAAGTCACTGCGGCCGACGTATTCGAGAACCCCCGCGTCACCGCGCGCGTCTCCGCCGGTCCAGCGCACGACATCGCCGGTCCGGTACATTCGCTCGCCGTCCGGCGAATACGGGTTTGCAACAAACCGTTCCGCAGAAAGACCTCGCCGCTCGTGGTAGCCGCGAGCCAATGCAGCGCCTGCAAAGTAGAGCTCTCCCCTGGTACCGACTGGAACAGGATGCAGACGCTCGTCGAGTACCAGTGCCGACATGCCCTCGACGGGACGCCCGATGTCGATCGATCGGCCGATCGCGAGATCGCCGAACGACGAGATGATAGTGGTCTCGGTCGGACCGTACCCATTGAAGTAGGCGCGCCCTGGGGCCCATTTCGCCAGCAACTCGGGAGTGGTCACGTCACCGCCGACGGAGACGACTCGCAATTCAGGCAGCTCTGCCGGCTCCATGGTCCCGAGTACTGCGGGAGTGATGATCGCGTGTGTGACCTTCTCGGAATGAAGAAGATCCGACAACTCGTGTCCACCGATAATTGTCGACGGAACGATCACCAAAGTTGCACCCGCAGAGAAGGCGACCATCCATTCGAGTACCGACGGGTCGAAGCTCGGCGAACAGATATGGAGGAAGCGTGAGGACTGTTCTACCTCGTAGCGACGCTGTGCTGCGTCTCTGACCCCACGGAGACCACCGTGAGTGACGCTGACACCCTTCGGTTTTCCCGTGGAACCGGATGTGTAAATGACATATGCAACGTGAGAACTGTGAATCGGAGCGATTCGGTCCTCGTCCGTGACCGGCGCTGAAGATTGCGTCGACAGTTCTCCGTTCAGCGCCTGGCCGTCAAGGACCAACCATTCTGTGACCGCAGGAAGCTTATCTACGAACTGTCCCGACGTGAGTCCGATCGCGGCCGAAGAATCGGCCAGCATGTGCCGGACACGATCTTCCGGATAGCTCGGGTCGACTGGGACGTATGCCGCCCCTGACTTCGCCACCGCCCATACTGCACAGACCATCTCGTACGAGCGAGGAAAGGCGAGAGCAACAATGGTCTCGGGGCCGGCGCCACGTCCGATCAGAACCCGTGCGAGCTTCGACGACTGCTCATCGAGCTCACGGTAGGTGATCGATCGACCCTCGAAGCGCACAGCAACCGAATCCGCCTCAGCCGTGCCGGACAGGAAGATGTCGACGAGACTCTGCCGGGGCATCGTGTAATCCGCGGCTACGACCGTCAGATCGGTGCGCTCGGAGCGTGAGAGCAGGTCGATATCGCCGACGATCGTTTCAGGTCGGGTAGCCACGGCATCGAGAATGCGCACGAACCGAGTAGCGAAAGTGTTCACCGTGGCCGGATCGAACAAGTCCGTGGCGTAGGTGAAGGTGGCACTCAAGACATCCGCGTCTTCGGTCCCTTCGGGATTCTCGGACACCATGAGTTCGAGATCGAATTTGGCGACCGGTACTTCCAATTCAGCTGCAACTGCTTTGACACCTGAGAATTCCAGTTCGCGTCGTCCACTGATCTCCGCAGTGAGCGCAACCTGGAACAGCGGGTGACGAGCCTGCGAACGCGCCGGACTCAGGACTTCGACCAACCGCTCGAACGGCACATCGGCATGCCCGTAGGCAGACAAGCCCGATTCCCTTACCCGAGCGAGCAACTCTTCGAATCGTTCGTTCGGATCGACCTCGGTGCGAAGCACCAGGGTGTTCACGAACATGCCGATCACGTCGTTGAGCGCTTGATCGCCTCGCCCGCCGATCGGGGCACCGATCGCGATGTCGGAGGTACCACTGAGCCGGCTCAACAGCGTTGCATATGCCGCCTGCAACACCATGAACAGCGAGACGCTCCTCGAGCGCGCCAACTCGTTCAACTTGCGCGTCGTGCGTTCGCTGATCTGAAAATGGTGCTTGGCACCGTGATTGGACGCGATGGCAGGACGAGGTCGGTCGGTCGGCAGATCCAACTGATCCGGCAAATCGGCAAGTGCCCGGCGCCAGAAGTTGATCTGGCGAGACGACTCCGAGCGCGGGTCTTCGTCGGATCCCAGTGCTTCGCGCTGCCACAGGGCGTAGTCGGCGTACTGAATCGGCAGCGGCGTCCACGCCGGCGCAGACTTCTCACTTCGCGCAGAGTATGCGACGAGAAGGTCACGTGCGAGCGGACGGAACGACAGTCCGTCTGCAGCGATGTGATGGAGAACCATCACCAGGACGTAGTCCGTCGGAGACACCTCGAAGAGGGCAACCCGTACCGGGATTTCGAGCGTCACGTCGAAGCCGCGAGACGCCACGTCGAACAGGGCCGCGTCGAGATGCGAATTCCGAATCTTGACCGGATTCAACTCCACTGCAGCCCGATCGACCGGCAGTACAAGCTGTTGCGCGGTTCCGTCGACATCAGGGTAGATCGTCCGCAAGGACTCGTGTCGCTCGAGAAGATCCATCACCGCGGCATGCAGGGCGGACGGGTCCACCGAACCGGTGAGCCGGACCGTGAACGGAAGGTTGTACGCGGGCGTCGACGGATCGAGACGGTTGATGAACCACATGCGCTGCTGTGCAAGCGAGAGCGGGACAACCTGGGGACGAGGCTTGGCGATCAGCGGGGTGAGCTGCCTGGCGTTACCCGCCACAGACTCGGCGCGGGCCGCCAAGGTAGCGACCGTGGTGGACTCGAAAAGCTCTCGAACGCCGAGTTGCACTCCCAAGGCGGAACCCACGCGGGTCACCAACTGTGTTGCAACCAGCGAGTTTCCACCGAGTTCGAAGAAGTCGTCGTCGATACCGACGCGCTCGACACCGAGAACGTCGGCAAAGACGTCAGCGACAACCCGCTCGATTTCGGTGCGGGGCTCGCGGTACTGCTTCGCACTCGCGAACACCGGCTCGGGCAACCCGGCACGATCCAATTTGCCACTCGTGTTGAGCGGCAACGCATCGAGCACCATCAACGCGGCCGGAACCATGTACGAAGGGAGGCTTCGACCGGCGAACTCACTGAGCACCGCAGCATCGATGTTTCGGCCCGGGCCCGGCACGACGTAGCCGACCAATTGATCACCGGTCGGGGTGACGGTCACCAAGACAACAGCCTGGGAAACGTCGGGGTGTGCCAGAAGGACGGTCTCGATTTCGCCGAGCTCGATGCGCTGCCCACGGAACTTCACTTGGAAGTCGGTACGCCCGATGTAGTCGAGGTTTCCGTCCTCACTGCGACGGACGAGGTCGCCGGTCCGGTACATACGCTCACCGGCCGTGCCGTACGGATTGGCTACGAACCGATCCGAGCTCAGGTCCGGTCGACCAACGTATCCGCGCGCGAGTTGAACGCCGGCGAGATAGAGCTCACCCGGCTGCCCGATGGGGGTCGGGCGAAGTTGTCCGTCCAGTACGTGCGCCTGAGTGTTCCACTGCGGCATACCGATCGGCACGGAAGTAGTATCCGTGGCCACGGCCTCGTAGTACGTGACCGATACCGCGGCTTCGGTCGGACCGTACAGGTTGTGCAGTCCGGCTCCACAGAGTTCGCGGAAGGCGGAAGACGTCTCGGGCGGGAGCGCCTCGCCGATGACGAACACGTGGCGCAACGAATCACAAGATCCGGCAGGTGCATTCGCAGTGAACAGCGTGAGCATGGATGGCACGAAGTCGGTGATCGTGACGCCGAGCTCCGCGATCTTGTTCGCCACGTAGATCGGGTCTCGATGACCGTCCGGAGTCGCGACGACGAGCGTGGCGCCGACCTGCAACGGCATGAAGAATCCCCACAGCGACACGTCGAATGTCGTAGCGGTCTTCTGCAGGTAGATGTCCGACGCCGAAAGCCCGTACTCGGCGTTCATCCACTGAAGCTGATTGTTGATCGCTGCGTGAGTGACCGCGACACCCTTGGGTCGCCCGGTCGAGCCGGAGGTGTAGATCACGTACGCGGTGTTCGAGAAATGCAAGGGAGACAGGCGATCTGCGTTGGCGATCGGCCTGCTGTCGAGCTGCCCATAGTCCAGTGTGTCGATCTCGATGACCCGTGTGCCCGAGGGCAGATCCACGTCGTCCCGCGCAGTGGTCACAACACACGTGGGCTGCGCCGACTCGAGAATGTAGGCCGTGCGTTCCGCTGGGTGGTCGGGATCCACCGGCACCCAGGCTCCGCCGGCCTTGGCAATCGCGTACAGACCGACCATCAAGTCCAAAGACCTGCGGATCGACAGTCCTACAAGCGATTCGGGCCCAACACCCATGGCGATGAGTTGACGAGCCAAACCATTTGCGCGAGAGTCAAATTCGGCGTATGTGAGGCTGGCGCCTTCGAAAACGACAGCGGTGGCATCGGGAGTTCTCTCGACCTGACGCTCGAATGCTTCGGTGATGGTCTGCGAGGCAACGTGGAAGCCGGTGCGGTTCCACAAGGCAACCTTGTTTCGCTCCTCGTCGGTGGCGACAGGAAGATCCCAGACCTTGCGGCTCGTTTCGGCCGAGACGAACTTCTCGAGAAACTCCACGAACCGCGAGTGATTTCGCTGGGCGTCCGCGGGCGCATACAGATTGGGATTCGACTCGAAGTCGATGTGTGTGCGGGTATCGCCGACGCTCTGGTACAGGTTGACACCGAGGTCTTCGATCAAACCCGTGGACAGGATGTGAAGCTCGCCGACGAGGGGCCCGAACGCCAACTCGGTGGAAAACATCATGATGTTGATCCACGGGCCGAAGAATCCGCCCCGGCCCGGCCCGTCACCGCCGCGAACCATGTCCTCGTGTCGGTATCGCTGGTGGCGCAGCGCGCCGGACATTTCGTTCCTGACGTCGTCCAGAAGCTCCTGGACGGTGGTGTCCGCAGTGACGGTCAGGCGCAGCGGCACGACGTTGGAGACCATGCCTCCGGATCGACGCAGCACGGCTGTCGTTCGACCGGAAACGGGCAGACTCAGCGACACGTCCTCTCGTCCGGTCATCTGAGCGAGGTACGCCGCAAACGCCGCGACGACAGTGCCGGCAACAGTGGTCTTCTCTATGCGCTCGAGGAACCGCCCGAGCAGCGCCTCGACGTGGTTGGACAGCGCTGCGCTGTCGATCCGACTGACTGGAGCCGGCGCGGCACTTCGACCCGCGAGGCTCGAGATCTCGTCGAGATTCTCGATCTTGTCTGCCCAGTACTTGCGATCGGTTTCGAAACGACTCGACTGGCGGTACTTGTTGTCTACCTCGTAGACGTTCCGGAGATCGGAGGCCTCACTCGGCTCCGGATCCCGGCCCTCCACGCGCGCCGAGTACAGCTCCGCCACACGAGTGACGAACGTCGACGCACCGAAACCGTCGAGAATTGTGTGGTGGACCCGCGTGTACCAGTAGTAGCGGTTCTCGCCGAGGCGCAGGATCGTGGCAGAGATCAGTCGGTCCGTAAGCATGTCGATCGGCCGACTGCGATCTGCTCGCATCCACCGCATGGCGGCGTCGTGCGAGTCGTCTTCACTACGAAGATCGACGTAACCGACTGAATCATCGAGTGTGGGGTCGATGATCTGGTACGGCTGGGCATCGATCTCGAAGATCCGCACGAAGGCCGACCCGATTTCGCGACCGGCGTCTGCACAGGCCTGGCGAAGGGCGTCAAGCTCCAGAGCACCACGGAGTTCGACGTACTGGGCGATGTTGACCGGTACTGCGGGATCAAGGTGCTGCGCGAACCACATACCGAGCTGGGCCGCCGAAAGTGGGAATGCGTCTGATCGCTGAACGTCTTCCGGCGAGCTGCCGACCTCCGGCTTGCCGCTCCCCAGTTCTCCGTTACCCAGCGAATTCACGCCCACAGCCTCTCTTCCACACCATTGCGCACCCGTGCGAGCCGAACGTCCGATTCGCAGCAGCTACCGACCTCATCCAACCTCGACGAGCCAGAACCACCCATTGTCTCCGATACATAGGTGACAAGAGAAATCCATACCCCGGTGTATCGACGGTTTTGCTGCAATTCGTTACAAATCGCCCAGCTCATCTACCCCCCGATCGCATTGCCGAAACGCACGGTTCAGACACTGTGCGCGACATCTCCACCCCTGGAACAATCAATTTGCTGCCGACGATCTGCACCCCCATCCACATCAGTCACCTCGGACAATTTACAGGCCCCTCAGCTACTTGGTGCCCGAGCTCGAACCAGATTCGACAGTCGCTGATCGAGACTATCGGTACACGCCGACAGACCGACGAAAGAACGCGCCGACCAGCGGTCGGCGCGTTCTTTCGATTGAAGGTACGAAGCTTCAGGAAAAACCCACACCAGTCACACTCTTCAGGTGTTCACTGGTGACACCTGGAGCCAGCTCCACAAGCTCCAGCCCGTCCGCGGTGACGTCCAGCACCGCGAGGTCGGTGATGATCCGGTTGACGACGCCCTGCCCGGTAAGCGGCAGGGTGCATGCCTCGACGATCTTGGGGTTTCCGTCGCGATCGGTGTGCTCCATCACGACGATGACGCGGCGGGCACCGTGGACCAGGTCCATCGCCCCGCCCATGCCCTTGACCATCTTGCCGGGGACCATCCAGTTGGCGAGGTCACCCGTCTTCGACACCTGCATCCCGCCGAGCACCGCGGTGTCGATGTGGCCGCCGCGGATCATCCCGAACGAGAGGGCCGAGTCGAAGAACGCGGCACCAGGATTGACAGTGACGGTTTCTTTACCTGCATTGATGAGGTCGGCATCGACCTGATCATCAGTCGGATACGGTCCGGTACCGAGGATGCCGTTCTCGCTGTGCAGGACCACCTTGACACCCTCGGGCAAGTAACTGGGGATCAGCGTCGGCAGGCCGATACCGAGGTTGACGTACTCACCCGGCCGCATCTCGGCAGCAGCGCGAGCGGCCATCTCGTGGCGGGTCCAACCGATACGAGTTTCCTCTGCGCTGCTCACTTGGTACCCCCTGAGACGGTCCGCTTCTCGATCCGCTTCTCCTGTGGGCCTGTGTGCACGACCCGCGCGACGAACACACCAGGTAGGTGCACGTGTGCGGGGTCGATGTCGCCCGGCTCGACGAGGTTCTCCACCTGCGCGATGGTGATCCGGCCGGCCATGGCAGCAAGCGGGTTGAAGTTCATCGCCGTCTTGTTGAAGACGAGATTTCCTTCGGTGTCGCCGTAGTCCGCGTGCACGAGCGCGAAGTCAGCGGTGATCGCCTCTTCCAATACATACGTGCGGCCACCGAACACTGCCGTCGCCTTCGGTGGCGACGCCACGGCGATCGAACCGTCCGGGTTGTATCGCCACGGCAAGCCGCCCTCGGCGATCGGTGTGCCGACGCCGGCCGGAGTGTAGAACGCCGGGATGCCGGTACCGCCAGCTCGCAGCCGCTCGGCCAGCGTCCCCTGCGGCGTCAACTCCACTTCGAGCTCACCGGCGAGATACTGGCGGGCGAACTCCTTGTTCTCCCCCACGTACGACGCCGTCACCCTGGCGATCCGGTGCGCGCCGAGCAGAATGCCGAGACCGTAGTCGTCGACACCGCAGTTGTTGGAGAACACCTCGAGATCGGTGGCGTCGCCGTCGGCGATCGCCGCGATCAGTGCGTCGGGAATACCGCACAGCCCGAAGCCGCCCACTGCGAGCCTGGATCCGCTCGCGATGTCGGCAACTGCCTCAGCTGCCGTATTCACGACTTTGCTCATCCGTTAGTTCTCCTTCTGCTGAAAGATTCCGGCTCGGTGAAGAAGCTTCTCGGCGTGACGAAGAACGGGAGCGTCGACCATCT
Organism: Rhodococcus sp. P4_E4; assembly: GCF_056401575.1. Taxonomy (NCBI): domain Bacteria; kingdom Bacillati; phylum Actinomycetota; class Actinomycetes; order Mycobacteriales; family Nocardiaceae; genus Rhodococcus; species Rhodococcus sp. P4_E4. The sequence goes on from NZ_JBFUJB010000002.1 coordinate 285,827, forward strand.
TGCCCTCGAACGCGAACACACCACGTTCAGTAGACACCGCGGCAAGCACTCGTGTGGCCCAGTCGATCTCTTTTTCCGAAGGTGCGAAGGCACCACGGATGACCTCGACCTGACTCGGGTGGATCGCAACCTTCACGTCGAAGCCGACTGCGACAGCATCAGCGGACTCGACGCCCAGGCCGACGAGGTCCTTGATGTCGAGATAAACGGAATCGACAGCCAACCGGCCGTAGCTCTTCGCAGCCAGGAGAGACGTCGATCGGACGTGCTTGGCAACGTCGCGGTACGAACCGTTCGGGTGCCTGCTCGAGTTACCGCCGAGACCGGCCACAAGATCCTCGGCTCCCCACATGACACCGATGGCGTTCGCAGCAAGCGCGATGTCGGCCACGGCGAGGGCTCCTCGCGGGGACTCGACGAGTGCAACCACGTCCGCCGGTGCGAGCGAGAGGACGTCCTCGGCCGATTCGCACTTGGACAGCATGAGACGCGAATAGTGTGTGCCGTCCAGCGCGATCAGATCGAGTTCGTGATCAGGCGTACCGACCGGATTGACGCGCACAATCGTCCGGTCCGGATCGAGAGGAGTGTCGATCAGGGCTGCACGTGCGGCTTCTTTGTCGGCCGGAGCCACCCCGTCTTCGAGATCGAGGATCACGACGTCGGCAACGGCGGCCGCCTTCGCGTAGCGCTCGGGACGATCCGCCGGGCAGAACAACCAGGCCGGCCCCGGTGGCGTCCACGTCATGAGGACACCTCTGCCGGACGCAGTTGCACCAACGTCTTGCGCGTGGCCAGTGCGACGACATCGCCGTGCTGGTTACGCCCGGTGTGCACGAGCGTCACGATGCCTTCACCTGGACGACTCTTCGACTCGCGCTTGTCCGCGATGAGCGTCTCGGCATACAAGGTGTCGCCGTGAAAGAGCGGCTTCGGGAAGCTGATCTCGGAGAAACCGAGGTTCGCCACGATGGTGCCCTGCGTCAACTGCGCGACCGAGAGGCCGACGATGGTCGACAGGGTGAACATCGAATTGACCAACCGCACACCGAATTGAGTGTCCTCGCTGTACGCGGCATCGAGATGCAACGCCTGCGTGTTCATCGTCAAAGTCGTGAACAGGACGTTGTCAGCCTCGGTCACGGTCCGGCCTGGGCGATGCTCGTAGATCGCGCCGACCTCGAACTCCTCGAACCAGAGCCCGCGCTGAGTGATCTTCTTGGGGTTCGTCACAACCCTGCCTCACGGGCGATGAGCATCAACTGCACCTCGGTGGTTCCCTCACCGATTTCGAGGATCTTGCTGTCACGGTAGTGGCGCGCGACGGCGTACTCGTTCATGAAGCCGTATCCGCCGTGGATCTGGGTGGCGTCGCGGGCATTGTCCATGGCAGCTTCGGAGGAGATGAGCTTGGCGATGGACGCCTGCTTCTTGAACGGCTTGCCCGACAACATGAGTGCGGCCGCGTCGTAGTACGCGGTACGTGCGACGTGGGCACGAGCCTCCATACGCGCGATCTTGAACGCGATGGCCTGGTTGTGTCCGATGGGGCGACCGAACGCCTCGCGTTCCTTGGCGTACTTGATCGACTCGTCGACACAGCCCTGGGCGGCACCGACGCTCAACGCGGAAATGGCGATGCGGCCTTCGTCGAGGATGCGCAGGAAGTTCGCGTAGCCGCGGCCGCGCTCACCGAGCAGATTCTCTTCGGGGACACGAACATCGGCGAACGTGAGCGGATGGGTGTCGGATGCGTTCCAACCGACTTTGTTGTACGCCGGTTCGGCCGTGAAGCCGGGCGTCGTGGTCGGCACGAGGATCGTCGAGATCTCCTTCTTTCCGCCGTCCTTGACACCCGTGACCGCGGTGACCGTCACGAGCTTGGTGATGTCGGTGCCCGAGTTGGTGATGAACTGCTTGTTGCCGTTGATGATCCACTCACCGCTGTCGAACTTCGCGGTGGTCTTGGTGCCGCCGGCGTCGCTACCCGCACCGGGCTCGGTCAGGCCGAAGGCAGCCAACGACTTGCCGCTGGTGAGCTGCGGAAGCCACTCCTGCTTCTGTGCCTCGTTACCGAAACGGTAGATCGGCATGGCACCAAGGGACACACCAGCTTCGAGAGTGATCGCGACGCTCTGGTCGACCTTGCCCAGCTCTTCGAGCGCCAGGCAGAGTGCGAAGTAGTCGCCGCCCATTCCACCGTACTCCTCGGGAAACGGCAGGCCGAACAGTCCCATGTCAGCCATCCCGGCCACTACCTCGTACGGGAAGGTGTGGTTGGCGTCGTGCTCGGCAGCAACCGGTGCCACTACGGTCTTCGCAAAGTCCGCAACCGTCTTGGCGAGCTGCTGGTATTCGTCCGGAAGCGCTCCGGTGGCAAGGTAATCGGACATCAGGCGTCTTCCTTCTGCGTCGTGTTCTCGGTCTTTACTTCTGCAGTCTCTTCGTCCGTGACAGGTACCACGCGGGCCAGAACCTGATCCACCATCACCTGATCGCCCTGACGGACAAGCACTTCCACGATCCCGTCGATCGGGGACGTCAAGGAGTGCTCCATCTTCATGGCCTCGACCACGACGAGTGGTTGTCCCGCGCTCACTGCCGCGCCGTTCTCGACGTTGACTGCGATGACGGCACCGGGCATGGGGCTGGCGATTTCGGCGTCACCGGCGTGCTTGTCCTCACCGCGAACGCTGACTTCGGCAACCTCGCGCACGTGCCAGGTTCCGCCGCCTGCCAGCCACAGACCACCATCGGTCTCGGCGACGACAAACGTGCGTCGGCGTCCGTCGATCACCACCGCCAGTTCGGATCCCGTCAGGGTCGCGCTGAATGCGCGCGGCTGTGAACCTTCGACCTCGACCTTTGCATCGGCGGGAACGCCGACGATCGCAACGTGCGACGTTCGGGTGCCGGCGGCGAGCCTGATGCTGGTCGGAGCGGGAGTTCCGACGCGCCATCCACTCGGGACGTCCCAGGGATCAACGGATTCCGAAGTTGTCCATCGCGAGAGCCAGCGATACGCCGCGGCAGCAATGAGAACCTCGTCGGAGGCGTCGGCTGCGACAAAGTCTTCGACGCGACGATCGAGCAGACCGGTGTCGAGGTTGCCCGCGATCACATCCGGATCAGCGAGGAGGAATCGTGCGAACTCGATGTTGGTCACGACTCCGAGCACTGCGGTGTCACCGAGTGCGCGATCGAGTTTGCGCAGTGCGCCTGCGCGGTCGGGAGCGTGGGCGATGACTTTGCTGAGCATCGGGTCGTAGTCACTGCCGACGACGGTGCCTGCGAGCAGTCCGGAATCGACGCGCACGCCGGAACCTGACGGCTCGACCAGATCGACGACGCGGCCGCCGGTCGGCAGGAATCCACGGCCCGGATCCTCCGCGTACACACGAGCTTCGATGGCGTGCCCGGTCAGCGTGATGTCGCTCTGGGAGAAGGCCAACTTCTCTCCCGCTGCCACACGGACCTGCCATTCGACCAGATCCAGTCCGGTCACCATTTCGGTGACGGGATGCTCGACCTGCAGGCGGGTGTTCATCTCCATGAAGAAGAACTCGTCCGGCTTGTCGGCGGAGACGATGAACTCCACGGTGCCGGCGCCGGTGTAATCGACGCTTCGAGCGGTGTTGCACGCTGCCGCGCCGATCCGGTCACGGGTCACCTGATCGAGCAGCGGCGACGGAGCCTCTTCGATGACCTTCTGGTGACGCCGCTGCAGGCTGCATTCGCGCTCACCGAGGTGAACGACGTTGCCGTGCTGGTCGGCGAGAACCTGGACCTCGATGTGCCGGGGCCGCAGGACGAATCGCTCGAGGAACAGGGTGTCGTCGCCGAACGACGACGCGGCCTCACGGCGGGCACTGCGAAGAGCCTCGGCCAGATTGGCCGGATCCTCGACCAGACGCATTCCCTTGCCACCGCCGCCGGCCGAAGGCTTGACCAACACCGGGTAGCCGATGTCCTCGGCTGCTGCGATCAGTTCTTCGTCGGTCAGGTTCGGACGAGCGATACCCGGGACCACCGGCACGTCGAACGCGGCAACCGCGTTCTTCGCGGTGATCTTGTCACCCATCACCTCGATCGCCCGCTCGGAGGGGCCGAGGAAGGCGATTCCGGCGGCCGCACAGGCAGCCGAGAACGCCGAGTTCTCCGACAGGAAGCCGTAACCGGGGTGAATACCCTGAGCACCGGTGGACTTGGCAGCGTCGATGACCTTGTCGATGACGAGGTAGCTTTCACGCGCCGCGGCCGGTCCGATGTTGACGGCAGTGTCGGCCTCGCGGACGTGGCGAGCATTCGCGTCGGCGTCGCTGTAGACGGCGACGCTGCGAATTCCCAACTCACGCAGCGTGCGGATCACGCGAACCGCGATCTCACCGCGGTTGGCCACGAGAACAGTATCGATAGTGCGCAACTCAGTCATTTCGCTCACATCCGGAAGACGCCGTAGGAGACCGGCTCGATCGGTGCGTTTGCGCACACCGAAAGGGCCAGGCCGAGAACAGTTCTGGTATCTGCGGGATCGATGACACCGTCATCCCACAGCCGCGCAGTGGAGTAGTACGGATTGCCTTGAGCCTCGTACTGCTCACGGATCGGCGCCTTGAACGACTCTTCGTCCTCGGCCGACCACGGATTGCCCGCGCTGTCGAGCTGCTCGCTACGAACCGTCGAGAGCACCGAAGCTGCCTGCTCGCCGCCCATGACCGAGATGCGCGCGTTCGGCCACATCCACAGGAAGCGAGGCGAATACGCGCGTCCACACATGGAATAGTTGCCGGCGCCGTACGAGCCGCCGATGACAACTGTCAGCTTGGGGACCCGTGCACACGCAACTGCCGTGACCATCTTGGCGCCGTGCTTGGCGATGCCGCCGGCCTCGTAGTCGCGTCCCACCATGAAGCCTGCGATGTTCTGCAGGAACAGCAGCGGCACACTGCGCTTGTCGCACAGTTCGATGAAATGTGCTCCCTTCATGGCGGATTCACCGAAGAGCACGCCGTTGTTGGCGACGATGCCGACCGGGTGGCCCTCGATGTGGGCGAAACCGGTGACGAGCGTCTTGCCGTACTCAGCCTTGAACTCCTGGAACGCGCCACCGTCGACGAGCTTGGTGATCACCTCGTGCACGTCGTACGGAGTCCGAGGATCGGTCGGGACGACGTCGTAGAGTTCGCTTTGATCTGCGACAGGCGGAACCGTGGAGATGACGTCCCACGGGCGCTCGGAGCGGGGGCCGAGCGTGGCAATGATGTTGCGCACGATACGAAGTGCGTCGCGGTCATCCTCGGCCAGGTGATCGGTGACGCCGGAAACCTTGGAGTGCAGGTCGCCGCCGCCGAGTTCTTCGGCGGTGACGATCTCACCGGTGGCCGCCTTCACCAGCGGCGGACCACCGAGGAAGATCGTGCCCTGGTTGCGGACGATCACTGCTTCGTCACTCATCGCGGGCACGTAGGCGCCGCCCGCGGTGCACGAACCGAGAACTGCGGCGATCTGGGGAATCCCCTTGGCGCTCATGGTCGCCTGGTTGTAGAAGATCCGGCCGAAGTGCTCGCGGTCCGGGAAGACTTCGTCCTGGCGCGGCAGGAAAGCGCCGCCGGAGTCGACGAGGTAGATGCAGGGAAGGTTGTTCTGCAACGCAACTTCCTGCGCGCGCAGGTGCTTCTTCACCGTCATCGGGTAGTAGGTGCCGCCCTTGACCGTCGCGTCGTTGGCGACGATGACGCACTCCCGGCCCGACACACGGCCGATACCGGTGATGACGCCGGCGCCCGGGCACTCGTCGTCGTACAGGCCGTTGGCCGCCAGCGGGGACAACTCGAGGAACGGGCTGCCCTGATCAAGTAGCGAGTCGACGCGATCTCGCGGCAGCAGCTTCCCTCTGCTCACGTGGCGCTCGCGAGAGCGCTCGTTGCCACCCAGCGCTGCTTGCGCCAGTTTCTTCTTCAGTTCGTCCACCAGAACGGTGTGATCGGACCGGTAGCCCGATCCTTGCGTGATTCCACTGGGAGTCATCCCGCCGCCTTCGCCATGAGTTAATGCTCGATAACTGAAACTAGATTAACTATGATTAACTGAGTTGTCCAGAACACAAGCGAAGAAAGATCGAGAGAATGACCTCTGAGCAGGTAGCAGCTCCGACGCGACGCGATCAGATGAAGGCCGACCGTCGTCGTCAGCTCTTGGATGCCGCCGCACGGTTGATCGCCGAACGCGGATTCGTGAGTGTGCGACTCGAAGACCTCGGCGCGGCCGTCGGTATCAGCGGCCCGGCCGTGTACCGGCATTTCCCCAACAAGGATGCCGTCCTCGTGGAACTTCTCGTCGGCATCAGCACGCGCCTGCACGAAGGCGGTTCTGCGGCAGCGGAGGCAGCGGACTCACCGAGCGCCGCTCTCGACGCACTGGTGGAGTTCCACCTCGACTTCGCGCTCGGCGAGCCGGACCTGATCCGCATCCAGGACCGCGACCTCGAAAGCCTGCCGGCCGACGCGCGTCGACAGGTGCGCCAAACGCAGCGCAAGTACGTCGAGGTGTGGGTCGGAGTCCTCGAGCAACTCGATCCCCAGCTCGACCAGGCGGATGCCCGCATCAAAGCGCATGCCACTTTCGGACTGATCAACTCGACCCCTCACAGCGCCAACCCAGCTTCGCCGGCACGCGCACGTCGCGTCCTGCGGGATATGACGCTCGCCGCACTGCGCACCCACTGAAACCGGACACGGCACAATCGGTGGCAGACTGGTTACACCAGCTAACAGATGAGGGTGCCGAACGTGGAAGACAGCAGTGGGGTCAGCAGAGCCGATTTCGCCGAACTGCGGACCGAGTTCTCCCGCTTCATGATGTTGTACCAATTCGGAATCTCCGAACTGATGACCAAGGTGAACATCCTCAAGGACGAGTTCACTCACATCAATCAGTACAGCCCCATCGAACACGTGACGTCACGGGTCAAGTCGCCGGACAGCATCCTGCGTAAGGCTCAACGACTGAACATCCCGCTCACGATCGACGACATCGCGAAGAACATCTTCGATATCGCCGGCGTACGCATCACGTGCAGCTTCATTTCCGACACGTACCGGATCGCCGAGATGCTCACCAGTCAGACGGACCTTCGGGTGATCGAGCGAGAGGACTACATCGCCGATCCGAAACCCAACGGCTACAAGAGCTTGCACCTGATCGTCGAGGTCCCGGTTTTCATGAGTGACCGCGTCCGGCACGTACCGATCGAACTCCAGATCCGCACCATCGCGATGGATTTCTGGGCGAGCCTCGAGCACAAGATCTATTACAAGTACAACCGCGAGGTTCCCGTCGAGCTCCTCGACGAACTCACCGAGGCTGCTGCCGCGGCACACCGCCTCGACGTCAAGATGGAACGCCTCAACGACGAGTTCGCGAAAATCAAAGCGCTACCGCATCCCGATGACGAAATCCTCGAGCAGGATCTGCCGGCGCAGTTCCTCGAGGCGCTGCATCTTCAGCGACGAGCGCTCTGAATTTACGGCGACCCTCCCCCTGAGCGAACGCGCCTTTCGGCGCATCTGAGGCGACGAGAGTGCCGTTCGCTCACAACTGGGGTCGGACAACTAGGGCAAACCAAAAGTGCACCCTCCCGAACTTCGGGAGGGCGCACTTCGCGAATCGCGTTGGCTTGCTATTTCTTGCCCGTGACGGCGCTGTAGCCGATCGAGAGCACGGCCGCCGCGGCGATACTGATGATCCAGCGGATCCAGTCGATTCCACCCGTGTCGCCCTTGTCCGAGATCGCTCCCCAGACCCAGTACCCGATAAGCGCTCCGGCGACACCGAGGACGACGGTGATGATCATGCCGTACTGCTGCTTACCTGGCAGTACGAGACGAGCCAGGATTCCGATGACTGCGCCGAAAATGATGGTTCCGATAATTTGCCCCATGACAGCCCCTCTCACACGTCGTGCATGCACGCGGACGGAAGATCACCGCTCAGGGAAACAATAACCACAGTCACACACAACTGTCGCTTGTTGACCGAATTGTTGTCCGAGATGCAACCTCGACGCGTTACATCCACGACATTCGCGAGTTATTTTTTCGCAATCAAGCAGACCTACCGTTCCCATCCATGCCAACTTCCGTAAAACTGCCGAACAGCGAGCTCGCGCGACTCGCCAACAAGCCGCCCTGGTACCGATCACTGTTCGTGCAATTGATCGCCGCTATCGTCATCAGCGTTCTCATCGGCTGGTTGTGGCCCGAATTCGGCGCGAATCTCAAGCCCCTCGCCGACGGCTTCATCAAGCTGATCAAAATGCTGATCGCGCCGATCATCTTCTGCACCGTCGTAATCGGGATCGCCCACGTCGGGGATCTGAAAGCGGTGGGGCGTATCGGCGTCAAAGCACTCATCTACTTCGAGGTCGTGACCACCTTTGCCCTGTTGTTCGGGCTGCTCATCGGAAATCTGATGAAGCCGGGTGCGGGATTCAACATCGATCCGGAGACGCTGGCGAACGGTGCGGACGCCGTGGCCGCCAAGACTGGAAGCGGCGAGCTTCCCCACACCGTCGAATTCCTGCTCAATATCATTCCGGTGTCGATAGTTTCGGCCTTCGCCGAGAACGCACTCCTCCAAGTCCTCTTCTTCGCCGTACTGTTCGGGCTCGCCTTGGCCAAGGCAGGCGAGAGTGGACCACCGATCGTGTTCGAACTAGTCGATCGTCTGAGTCATCTGTTCTTCACGATCATCGGCTGGATCATGAGACTGGCGCCGTTGGGCGCTTTGGGCGCGATGGCGTACATCGTCGGCCAGTACGGGATCGCTTCGCTCGGAAGTTACGGAAAGCTGATCGCCGCATGCTATCTTGCGGCCGTCCTGTTCATCCTCATCCTGGCGGCGATAGTCAGGTACTTCACGGGCGTGAATCTGTGGAAGTTCGTCAAGTACATCAAGGACGAACTCTTCCTCGCGTTGGGAACGGCGTCGACCGAAGTAGTTCTGCCCCGAATCATGGTCAAGCTCACCAACGCCGGATGCTCGCGCACTACAACAGGATTGGTGGTGCCTACCGGCTACTCGTTCAATCTCGACGGCGCCACGCTGTACCTTTCGATCTGCATGCTGTTTCTGGCTCAGGCACTCGGCGTGGACCTGACACTCGGTGAACAGATCACTGCCGTCCTGGTACTGATGCTCACGTCCAAGGGAATGGCCGGCGTGCCGGGATCGTCATTCCTGGCACTGTCCGCCACCGTGGCCGCAATCGGTCACGGCGCAATTCCCGTCGCCGCAGTCGCCCTCCTACTGGGCGCGGATCGAATCATGGACTCGATGCGAGTCTCGGTGAACCTGCTCGGGAACTGTGTCGCAACCTTCGTGGTCGCCAATTGGGAGGGGCAGCTCGACAAGGAGCGCATGCGCCGAGTGCTCGACGGAGAAGACGTTCCACCGCTCGAGGAAGTCGATCCGATCACCGGGAAAACTGTTCCAGCACCGGAGGCCGAAGCACTCAAGACACCTTCAACGCCGTGATGCTGTCTTCACTGGAACGCAACAGCACCTTGCCCCCTGCCCACAGCTCCCGCGGCATCGCCCAGGGGGTGAACTCGTCGTCCCCGTCCTGGTCCACCCGAACCTCCCAACTACGTTGGCCCGTACGGACATCCGTTCCGTAGACGTTTCCCTCGTCGATAACGACATCGCCGTGCCAGACAACCTCCCCGGCGCGCTCGGCGTTCGATCGCCACAGGACCTCACCGGTGAAGAGGTCCACGAACTGGACCTCGGTCTCGGAACCGGAACGGGTCACGGCAACCACGTTGCCGATTACCGCCAACGACTGTGCGGTGTCGAAGAGTTCACTGTTGGACCACAATTTCTCGCCGGAAGTCCGGTCGAAACCGCTGTGTCCCAGAATGATCGGAGTCGATCCTCCTGCGGGATTATCTCGGCTGTATCGCCCGCCGTAGTACGAGGACTCCGAGGGCAGTTCGTCCGTCCTGGCGAACTCGCGCCCGTTCTGATCGAGCGCGTACTCACTTGTCGGACGGCCATTGCCTTCGCAACCGCCATCCGACACCAATGTCACCCCGTCCGACGATGTATGCGCGGTCGAACAGGTGGAGTAACCGTGTACCCACCGCTGTTCGCCGGTCTTCAGATCGAATCCCAGAGACTCGTCGAGAGCGATCACACCCAGATCGCCGTGCACCGACATCACCGGATCGACGTATCCGGCTTCCCACGATCCACCGACGTCGAACGCTTTGGACCAGTTCGCTTCCGGATCGTCGACGGTTCCGCTGTGCACGCGAACGTCGTTGCTCTCGATATCACCCTCGAGCGCGAGGACCCTGTCACCCGAGACAACCGCGATGATCGGTGCCCACGGCGTCTTGATGTCTCGACGCTCTCCGGTCTCGATATCGAAAAGTGAGTACGAACCACCGGATACGTACGGCCCGGAGAAACACAGCACCGAACTGCCGAGCAGAGTCTCGGAGCAACCACCGATGTCGACCGCCGACGTGCGCCAACGAACTGTGCCATCTTCGGCGTCCAATCCGACCAATTCTGCGTCGTCCAACGAATACGCCTGACGATCCGGCATACCGATCATCGTGACCACGAGTGATCCGGCATCGATGAATCCGCCCATGTCCATGTTGAATTCGGTGCCGACAAGTGGGCTCCGAAATATCGCGAACTCGCGACCGAGAATCTCGGAGGCCTCGACGCTCCATAGCGGCGACGAGATCGCTGTCGGTTCGGAACTCGTCGACGTGACCACCGTGGCGATGGCGGCAGTGACGGTGACTACGGCTGCGGCGGCCGCGATCCGAAGTCGCGATTTCGGGGAGAATCTGGTGGTCATCGAATCTCCAGGCCTTCGGTCGTCGCGAGAAACTCCAACTGCGCGAACGTCATCGGATCGTTCGGGATCGCAGCCGACGACGAAACCGAGACTTGGGTCCCATTCGGGCGGGTGACGACCACCGACCTGCTCGTTTCCTGCGTCGATTCTGCTTTCGAGCCGTCATTTGTCATGGGCACGGTCGCGTAGTTCCGTTCGTCTCGCTCGATCACGGATCCATCCGGTCGCGTCACGACCTCCAAGGGGTGCCCGTCGTAGGAAGGGTCGTATTTGTTGGGCTCCTCGGGGAGTGGTTGTCCGCCGGTAATTGTCATGTTGAGCGTCGACTCGCTGTCTCCCGTCCGGGTGAGAAGTCTCTGACATGCAGTGGACTTGTCATTCTCCGCCACCGTCAGAGTGCCCGGTCCGGTATCAAGAATCGGAAAACCCGGAGGTACAGCGCGCCATCTGACTTCGAGTACCGCGTTGAGACGTTCGATCGTCGCGCGATCGAGTTCGGCCACGTCGCCAGAGTCTCGGGGGATCCCGTGGCACCCGGGCGAAAGCGGTGCCGTACCCGGCGGAGCAGGCGTCGTGATTCGCAGTTGCGGCAGGCTGACCAGAGAAACCAGTTCGTCGATGGTCAGTGGAAGCGCGCCGCTTGCCTGAACCTCGGCGCCGACTCGATCGGCAGTGTCATCGAGATAGGCGTGAACTCGTGTGCCATCGATGCCGTAAAGGAACGCCGAACGAGAAAGAGTGCGTTGTCCGTTGATTTCACTCCACGAGTCCTGCACGTCCACAACTGAACCATCCGCGAGTGAGCGACGTTCGACGAGAGAACCGGCGACGCACGGAGGAACCGGCGCCTTACTGCTGTTGACCGAGACCGACAGTCCACCACTGGCCTCGCCTCGAAGTATTGTCGCCGACGCATCAGTGGACGCCAGATCCTCGATCGTCCATCCCTCGGGCAACTCGTCCGAGGTCGACGGTGCCGAGATCGGACCGAACTGGAGCGATCGGCGCGGACTGGCGAACTTGATCTCGACGCCGTCCGGAATCGCATCGGCGACCGAATCCGACATCGATACAGCCTTGGCGCCGGAAAACCACGGAAAACGTGGGTCGTCGTACGCCTCGTCGCCGCCTGTCGATGTGAAGATCGAGATTCCGTGTTCGTCGTCCGGCGCTTCGACGCTTTCACAACCCGGAATCGTTGTCGGGTACACCGCGCTCGGCGTGACGTACGAGAATTCAGGCACGTCCTCCGCCGGAATCTCGTCCGGTGTAGACGTCATGGTGATCGAAGATGACGCAGCTACAGAGATGTCATCGGACGGCGAGCTGCTCCACCGATCCACCAGCCCGGCAACCACTGTCCCACCGGCGATCAGGGAGACGACCGTCAGCGCGAAGGTCCACTTCTCGGCCCGCTTCGAATCGGTTTGCTCCTTCGACACGTACCCTCGCAGTCACTGTCACGGCTCGCTCCCGATGCGCGTCGCCTCTGGAAGTCCTGTCGCGATCACAGCGATTTCTGTTACCAACCGGATGGTTTCCTATCGCGCGAGCGCCGCATGAAGACAGAAGAACGGGGTGCCAGTTGCTGTGCAACCGGCACCCCGTCCTGACGACCTGAGTGCTTAAACCCTCACCGGCACCTGATTCGGGTCTGGATCGGAATCCGGATCCTGCTCGATCGGAATCCGCCGAATCGCTTCACCCTCGATGTCGACGTTCGGCAGGATCTTGTCGATCCACGCGGGCAACTTCCACGCCGAATCACCGAGGATCGACATGACCGCAGGGATCACGATCATGCGGATGATGAAGGCGTCGAAGAAGACTGCCGCCGCGAGACCGAAGCCCATCATCTTGCTTGTCGTCTCCGAGGACAGCATGAATGCGCCGAACACGGAGATCATGATGATGGCCGCCGATGCGACCACGCGAGCACCATGGGTGTAGCCGGAGATGATGGCGTCCTTGGCCGACAATCCGTGCACGTATTCCTCGCGCATTCGCGTCACGAGGAACACTTGATAGTCCATCGCCAACCCGAAGACCACACCGATCATGAAGATCGGCAGGAACGAGATGATGGGTTGTGTGTGCTCGATCAGCCCGAAGTCGCCCAACTGGAAAATGGCAACCGTGGCGCCGAAGGTCGCACAGACGGAAAACAGGAATCCGAGAGTTGCGGTCAGCGGCACCAAGATCGAGCGGAAGACGACCATCATGATGATGAACGCCAGCCCCACAACCACGATGAGATACGGGATGAGCGCGGAACTGAGCTTCGACGACATGTCTGCAACGATCGCGGTTTGACCCGCTACACCGAGTTCTGCGCCTTCCGACTTCACCGTCGATCCGTAGTCCCGGATCTGATTCATCAGCTCGTGGGTTTCGGGGCCGCTCGGAGACATCTGCGGGGTGACCGCGATGAGCGCAGAGTTTGCGCCCGCCATCGGGTTTGCCGCGTCCGGTCCGTTTCCGACCCACATCAACTGATCCGGCGTTGCGACGTTGTCGAGGCCCTTGATGTGCGCGACAGTGCCTTCGGCAATCGCGGTGATGTCGGTGCCGTCGGGCGCGTCGAGCACGACGAACAATTCGCCGTTGACGCCTTCACCGAATCCTCGTTGCAGGAGGGCCAGTGCCGGTCGCTCTTCGTCTTGAGTGAACGAGAGTCCGAGTTCGAGCTTCGTCATCGGAATAGCCGCGATCACCAGGAGGACCAGAGCAGCACCCGCGATCGGCCACGGGTACTTGGTGACTATCTTGGCCCAGCGATGTCCGTTGGATTCCATCGTCTCGGGCTCGTCACCGTGGCGAAGCCCGGGAATACGAGGCGAGAACGCGAACCGACCGAAGATGCCCAGAACTGCCGGGATCAACGTGATTGCGCCGAGCACGGCGATGATGACGGCAACCGCTGCCGAGATTCCCATCTGCGTGATCATCGGGACCCCGACCACCGCCAGGGCTGCCAGCGCAACCACAACTGTCAGGCCCGCGAATACGACCGACGAACCGGCTGTACCTACTGCGCGTCCGGCAGCAGCTTCCCTGGTTCCGCCCAGATTGAGCTCACTGCGGTAGCGCGAGACGATGAACAACGCATAGTCGATCGAGACTGCGATGCCGATCATCGTGACGATTCCCGTGACACCTTCGTTGATGTCGAAGAAGCCCGAGCCGAGTGTGACCGTCAGAGTGGCCAGCGCAATTCCAAGAATTGCAGTGAACAACGGGATGAACGCCGCGATGAGTGCGCCGAACGCCACGATCATCACGATGAACGCCACCGCGAAGCCGAGCATCTCCGACAGACCGCCCGCGGCCTGCACCTGCATCATCGAACCGGTGCCTTCGACTTGCAGGCCACCAGTGCGGAATTTTGCCATCAAATCGAGCAACGCCGTCTTGTTCGCCTGCGTCTGATCCTCGATGCGAATCGACTGATTGAGCTGGATCAGCCCGACCTTGCCGTTGTCGCCGAGAACGGCGGACGCTACCGCCGGATTGGCCTCCGCGAGAGTGACCGGATTGACGATCTTCTCGGGATCGACGATGTCCGGCAACGTCTTCGCCTGTGCGATCAACTGGTCGATCTGATCGCTGTGCGCGGCAAGCCCGTCGTCTGCCGCGATGAGAATGCTGGTCGACGCCTGAGTTTGCTGCTCCGCTGCCGCTGCAAAGTTCTCGTTCATCAACTCGGTCGCACGCTGTGAATCGGTGCCCGGAAGATTGAATTCTTTGGAGAACGTCGGATTTGTGGCGCTGATAGCGCCCCCCACCACCGCGATCACGATAATCCACGCGGCCACCACAAGATACTTGTGGCGGAAAGCGAACTTCCCCAACCTGTAAAGATACGTAGCCAACGTAGGCCTCTCTCGCCGTGGACTGGTCTGTCCGAAGAACACGGAGTCTTTCGGTGCCAAGGTCATACGGTACGGACCGACCGACTCGTTGGCACCTGGTATATCTGCGAAAACGGCATATCCGGCGCGCTCTCCGTCTCCTTTTCAGACCGCTCGGTACCGTGGACACGACACGGGCAGGCGCCTCACCAGAGCAGACGTCGCGTAGTACGAAAGGCAATCCCATGAATCACGGCCAGGCCGTCGATCGCGATCTCCTCCTTGCAGGCCAACAGCGACTCGACGCGCGGGGGCCACGATTGACGGGATCACCTTCACACCACGCGGTGGTGGAGGAAGTCGCGAACGAACTGACCGAACTGGGCCTCGAAGTCCGGCGTGATTCACACACTTTCGAACGCTGGGATCTACCGGCAACGTCTGACGGACTTCGCATCGAATTGCCCACGGGGCCGATCAAGGTTTCGTCCGCATTCCCCTACTCGGGATTGACCGGACCACAGGGAATCTCCGCTCCCCTGGTCTACGTCAGCGCGCGACGCCCCAAATGGTCCGCGGCCAAGGGCGCGATCGCGGTGATCGAGGTCCCGCACATCGATCTTCCCCGCAAGCTACTGGTCAGCGAGTGGGGTCCGATCGCCACCGACGAGACTCTTCGAAATCCGGTTCTCTCCGCAACCCTTCTTGGCCCGAAACTCGACAAGGCCCGCAAGGCCGGAGTGCTCGGCGTGATCGCGGTGTGGCGTGACATCGCTCCGGACAACGCGCTGGGACAATATCTTCCGTTCACGCAGCCGTACCACGACATCCCCGCCGTCTGGGTGGCCGGCGACGAGGGCAAGAAGGTTGTCGCTGCAGCCCGTTCCGGTCAGCGGGCGACTCTGGTTCTGGATGCAACTCTGCATCCGGACACCCGGACCGACACGGTGTGGGCGGTATCCCCGGGGACATCACCGGAAGAGACGATTCTGCTCATCACTCACAGCGACGGAACCAACGGCGTCGAGGAGAACGGGCATCTGGGAATGTTGGCCTTGGCGCGGCACGCCGTCGCGCAGCCGCATCGACGGTCGTACGTTTTTGTGCTGACGACCGGCCACCTTCGCATTCCAGCGGTGTCCAAGCACGGACAGGCAACGTCCACCTGGCTCGAAGCACACCCCGAGATGTGGAAGGGCGAAGACGGTCAGGCGCGCGCAGTAGCGGGGATCGCAATCGAACATCTCGGCGCACTGGGTGATACCGAGAACACCTCGATCGGCAGCTATTCGTTGGAGACCACTCCGGAACCGGAACTGCTCTACGCGACGAGTCGGGAAGTACACGACATCGTTGCACCGCTGTGGCGCGACATCGGGGCAGGCGATCGCCGAATCGTGGCGCCAGGACCGGTCATTCATTTCGGCGAGGGTGAACCACTGTTCGAGCGGAAGATCCCGGCAGTCGCCTTGGTGACGGCGCCGCAGTACCTGCTCGCTCTGCGCGACGCCGACACAGTCACGCACGTCGATCTCGACGCGATGGTCAAACAGGTCGAAAGTTTTCGCGATCTGCTCGACGCCTTCGACGCAACCGACACCGCGGCTTTCGGTCCGGTGGTCTCGCGCTCGGTGTTCGCGAAGTTCTCGGCGCTACTTCAGTTGATGCAGATTTTGTCGAAAGCCAAGAAATAGTACTGTGCGCCTTTATTAACCGCCGGCGGTTAATAAAGGCGCACAGCAGTTGTCCTACTTGTCGTGAATGATCACGCCACGGATGTTCTTGCCATCACGCAGATCCTGGTAGCCCTGGTTGACGTCTTCGAGGCTGTAGGTGTTGGTGATCAGTTCGTCGAGCTTGAGCTGACCCGCATCGTAGAGACGAAGCAGTCGCACGATGTCGTACTGCGGGTTCATGGATCCGAACAATGTGCCCTTGATCGTCTTCTGGTTCAGCGTCAGATCGGTTCCCGACACGTGCACGGTCAACTTGGCCGGATCGGCGAGACCCGTGATCACCACGGTGCCGCCCTTGCCGATCACTGCTGTCGCTGCACTGACCACGTCCTCGTCGACGGTGCCGACAAGGATGAGCGCCGCGTCGGCGCCCTGTCCCCACGTCAGCTCGTTGACCTTGGCAGCAGCGCTCTCGGCGTCTGCAAAGGCATGGGTTGCACCGAACTTCAGTGCGGTCTCACGCTTGAGAGCAACCGGGTCGACCACCACGACATACTTGCAGCCGGCCGAAACGGCGCCCTGGACGGCATTGATGCCGAGGCCACCGATGCCGTAGA
The DNA here is from genome assembly GCF_056401575.1 of Rhodococcus sp. P4_E4. Taxonomy (NCBI): domain Bacteria; kingdom Bacillati; phylum Actinomycetota; class Actinomycetes; order Mycobacteriales; family Nocardiaceae; genus Rhodococcus; species Rhodococcus sp. P4_E4. The sequence goes on from NZ_JBFUJB010000002.1 coordinate 302,847, forward strand.
TCACCGCGGTGTCGCCGGCGCGAAGGTTACCGGCGTTGACTGCCGTTCCCCATCCCGAAGGCACGCCGCAGCCGACGACCACTGCTGTCTCCAAGGGAAGCCAGTCGTCGATCTTGACCACCGAGTGCTGAGAAATGGTGGCGCGCTCGGAGAACGTTCCGAGCATGCACATTCCGCCGAAATCCATTCCATTGCCGTGGAAACGGAAGGAACCGTCCGTCATCGAACCTTCGAGGATGGTGGCACCCATGTCACAAAGGTTCTGGCGACCGGTCGAGCAGTAGCGACAGGTGCCGCAGTTGGGGATGAAGCTACACACGACGTGGTCGCCCGGCTTGACCTTCGTGACGCCGGGTCCGACCTCTTCGATGATGCCCGAGCCTTCGTGTCCGCCGACAATCGGGTAACGCGGCGGGAGATCACCGTCGGTCAGATGCAGATCCGAATGGCACAGTCCGGCAGCGGTGTACTTGATCAGTACCTCACCCACCCCGGGGCCGTCGAGGTCGAGTTCCATGATCTCGAAAGGCTTTCCGGGCTCGAGCAGTACAGCAGCTTTGGTCTTCACTGGTGATCTCCTTGATTGTCGGACGAGAGAATGAGCGATGGGGGTCGGTCAGAGGGCGATGTTGACGGCCTTGGTCTGGGTGTAGAGATCGATAGCCGAAGCGCCGAGCTCGCGGCCCCAACCGGACTGCTTGTATCCGCCGAAAGGCATTGCGGTGTCGAAGCCGTTGTACTGGTTGATCCACACCGAGCCAGCCTTGAGACGCTTGGCCGTGCGGTGGGCCTTGGAAATGTCACGGGTCCAGATGCCGGCGGCAAGTCCGTAGATGGAATCGTTTGCGGCAGTGATGGGTCCGTCGTCTGCGTTGAACGGCAGCGCTGCCACGACGGGTCCGAAGATCTCCTCCTGAACGATGGAGAATTCGGGCTTGACGTCGACGAAGACAGTCGGCTCGACGAAGTAGCCCTGATCGCCCCAGCGGTTACCGCCGGTGAGTGCACGTGCGCCGTCGGCGATCCCCTCACGGAGGTAACCGGTGACCTTGTCGAACTGCTCCTGCGAGACCAGCGGTCCGAGCTGGGTGGTGGGATCGAGGCCGGGTCCGATCTTGACCTGGCTCGCTGCGTGCGCGACGGCCTCGGTGAACTTCTCGAAGATGGTGTCCTCGACGTACAGACGGGTACCCGCAACGCAGCACTGGCCGTGGTTGAACAGCCAGGCGTTGAGTGAACCCTCCACAGCGGAATCGAAATCCGCGTCGGCGAATACGATGTTGGGGCTCTTGCCACCGAGCTCGAGCGTAACCTTCTTCAGGTTGCCCTTGGCGGCGTCGACGATCTTCTTACCCACCTCGGTGGAACCGGTGAACGCGACCTTGTCCACGTCGTCGTGGCCGGACAGTGCAGCACCTGCATCGCCGAAGCCGGGAACGATGTTGACGACGCCGGGCGGGAATCCGGCTTCTTCGAAGACCTCCGCGAGAAGCAGTGCGGTGAGCGGGGTCTGCTCAGCGGGCTTGAGGATCACCGTGTTGCCGGCGGCGAGCGCGGGGGCGAGCTTCCACGACGACATCAGCAGCGGGAAGTTCCACGGCACGATCAGTCCACAGACGCCGATTGCCTCACGCAGGGTGTAGGCGTGGAACTCGCCGCCCGGAGAGAAGGGCATCGACACGTTGACGGTGCTACCTTCGATCTTGGTGGCCCAACCCGCGTAGTAGCGGAAAACGTCTGCGGCCCAAGCCACGTCGACGGCGGTGGCGATGGCAACGGACTTGCCGTTGTCGAGAGCTTCGAGCTGACCGAATTCCTCGGCACGAGCACTGAGAATGTCGCCGACGCGCCAGATCATCCGCTCGCGCTCGTTTGCCTTCATCCGAGACCAGGGGCCGTCCTCGAAAGCCGTTCGGGCGGCGCGTACCGCGCGGTCGATGTCTTCGGCCTGGCCGTGTGCCACGTCTGCGAGCTTCTGTCCGTCAGCCGGGTTGTACGTCGCGAAGGTCTGACCCGAAGCGGCGTCGACGAATTCGCCGCCGATGTAGAGCTTCTTCGGTCCGTTCAGGAAACCCTGTACCGCGGAACTGATGGTGTGTTCGGCTACTGCCGTCATCGGAAACTCCCCTGAAGTAGTGAGGTGCGAATGTGATGCACGCCATACTTCCGCGCTTCCGGGGGTGCTAACTGTCCGAACTTTGTACAACTCAATTCGGACAGCAAACTACACAGTGATGTCGAGCGCCCGCATCCGTGTGTAGAGAGTGCTTCGGCTGATTCCGAGTTGCGCCGACGCGTGAACCTTGTTGCCGCCGCAGTCTTTCAACGCTCCGATGATCGCCTGGCGCTCGGCCTTCTCCCGCCCTGCCAACCGCGACACCTTTGCCGTGGTGCGATAGTCCTCGGGCAGATCGACGACGTCGATGCGATTGCTCGAGCGTTCACCTGAGGCCCGATTCAACACGACGCGCAATTCGGCCAGGTTGCCCGGCCAACTGGCCGCAGCGAGCGCTTCGGCAGCGCTGGCGGTCAACCTCAACTCGGGCGAGATCCCCTCCAACATCACCTGAGCCAACTCGGCGATCTCAGCCTGTCGCTCGCGCAGAGGGGTGATGACAACCCTGGAGGCGCATCGTGAAAGCAGCGCCGCGATGGTCGGCGGAAGATCAACTGCCGCCCCGCTGGTCAGTACGATCTTCGGCCCCTCGGCGCTGGCATCGATCAGGTCTGCGACCAGCGGCAACACCGAATCGGGAAGGAGCTGCACCTGTTCGATCACGACCACGCCCGAACGCTTACGGGCTGCTCGCACAAGATCGGTGATCCACTGCTCACGGCCGTCGAACGCGATCCGCGTGGCATCGTGCCAACTGGCGTCGACGCTCCCGACCACGTCCGATGCTGCCGAAGTTCGACCGGAACCCGCTTCACCAGAGATAGCAACTGCGGACGACGAGGCCCGCGCTCGCATGAGGTCTCGGCGCAGTCGTTCCCCCGGAGATGGTGCCCGCTCGTGGGTTCTGCGGATGGGCGCCCGTTCCCGTTGGAGTGGTTCGACCAGGAAGAGTGCACCGCCGTCGGCCCCGGAAATCCGGTCGGCTTGAACTCGCGCCAGCGCACCGGACGCCAATTCGACTGTCACAAGCCTCGATTGATCAGGATTGAGATCGGCGATCAAGGACCGGAGTGATACGTGGTCGGCGGTGTCGAGCAGATCCAAGGCCGTTCGGTTGCTCAGCAGGATGTCGTCGCCGATGGCCGCGACGGCAATGTGGCGCTGATGTGACACTCGCTGGAATGCGTCGACCAGCCGCTGCTCCGACGCCTTGGAGCCTTCGAGCAGTCGTTTCTCGATATCCGCTGCAGCACGCGCAAGGAAGGGCGCGAACAGCGGGTTGGCCTGCGAGACAACGCCGGTCATGTCGAGAATACCCTCGACGCGACGTGTGACGGGATGCAAGATCGGCTGGCCGTAGCAGCTCAATCCCTTGAGGCTGTCGAGGAAATGCTCGTCCCCGTGGATCACCACGCTTCGACCTACCTCGAGCGGAGTACCGAGTGCATTGGTACCGGCGTGCTCTTCACCGAAGCGTGAACCGTTGACGACGCCCAACCGCTCGATTGTCCGCTCGACGCGGCTGTCGGAGTACACCGAAGCGACCACGCGGCATTCTCGATCAGCAAGCAGCACACAGAAACCGGTGCCCGCGATCTGTTGCGACACCTCGTCGAGCACGGGCGCGGCCGCCCGGAGCAGACGAGATTCGCCGTCCTGCTCCTCGGTGTCCACGGCGATTGCCGACGACGGATCGAGGCCACTCAGTCGAGAACGCTTCCAGGAGAGCGCGATCTCGGGGCGTACCGGCTCACGCTCCCCTGGGTTCGCGGACATATGCTCAGGCCTGACCGATCAATTCGATCGCCTGTTCTCGCATCGCGATCTTGCGGACCTTGCCCGTGACTGTCATCGGGAACTCGTCCACGACATGGACGTACCGCGGAATCTTGTAGTGCGCGAGCTTGCCGGTGCAGAAGGCACGGACCGAATCGGCGTCCAGATCGTCTGCACCTTCGCGCATCTGGACCCACACCATCAATTCCTCGCCGTACTTGGCGTCCGGTACACCGATGACCTGCGCGTCGAGAATGTCGGGATGGGTGTAAAGGAACTCCTCGATCTCACGCGGATATACGTTCTCACCACCGCGGATGACCATGTCCTTGATGCGTCCCGTGATAGCGACGTATCCGGCCTCGTCCATGACTCCGATGTCTCCGGTGTGCATCCACCGGGCAGCGTCGATCGCCTCGGCGGTCTTCTCCGGGTTCTCCCAGTAGCCGAGCATGACCGAGTAACCACGCGTGCACAGTTCGCCCGGCTCGCCGCGCGGCACCGTCAGTCCGGTTGCCGGATCTACGATCTTGATCTCGAGGTGCGGCCCCACCCGACCGACGGTTTCGGTGCGCTGCTCGATCGAATCGTCAGAGCGGGTCTGCAGCGACACCGGTGACGTCTCCGTCATGCCATAGCAGATGGACACCTCTGCCATGCCCATGCGATCGATGACCTGCTTCATCACTTCGACCGGGCAGGGCGAACCCGCCATGATGCCGGTGCGAAGGGACGACAGATCGAAGCTGTCGAAGTCCGGCAGCGCCAACTCGGCAATGAACATCGTCGGAACGCCGTAGAGGGACGTGCACTTTTCGGCCTGGACGGCTTCGAGCGAAGCGCGCGGATCGAATGCGGGGCCCGGAATGATCATGGCAGCACCATGACTGGTGCACGCAAGGTTGCCCATCACCATGCCGAAGCAGTGATAGAACGGCACCGGGATGCACACCCGATCGACCTCGCTGTAGTGGCACAACTCGCCGACGAAGTAGCCGTTGTTGAGAATGTTGTGGTGGCTGAGCGTCGCACCCTTCGGGAAACCGGTAGTGCCCGAGGTGTATTGGATGTTGATCGCGTCGTCGGCCGACAACGCGGCCTGGGCTGCGGCGAGCGGAGCCGGATCGCTTGCCTGCGCCGCCAAGCCGTCTGCAAGCACCGCGTCCCACTCGGGTGAACCGAGCAGGAGCACCGACGTCAGATCCGGGCACTGCGGCCGCACCGTCTCGATCATCGACGCGTAGTCCGAGGTCTTGAAGCTGGCCGCAGACACCAGCGTCGAGATTCCGGCCTGCTCGAGCACGTACTGCAACTCGTGCGAGCGGTACGCCGGATTGATGTTGACCAGGATCGCGCCGATCTTTGCCGTTGCGTACTGCGTGAACGTCCATTCCGGACAGTTGGGAGCCCAGATCCCCACCCGATCGCCCTTCCCCACACCACGGGAAAGTAGTCCGGCAGCGAGCCCGTTCACCTGCTCGGCGAACTCCCGGTACGTCCATCGTCGACCGCTGGCGTGGTCGATCAACGCATCGCGGTCGCCGTGTGCGGCAACCGTGCGATCGAGGTTGTCTCCGATGGTGTCGCCCAGCATCGGACCGTCCCATACTCCGGACGTATAGCTGGGCAGCGGCGTACTCATGTGTTCTGTCCTCTCCGGTTACCTGTTCAGGCACCTATGAGAGGGGCCGCCGCAGCGGACCCTCTCATCTACGAATTTACTCGATTCGGTGTGATGCACGACATACTTCCCGGTGCGGGGTGCCTGTAACTGTTCGAAGTCCGGACACCCCACCCGCCTGCTGTGCGCCTTTATTAACCGCCGGCGGTTAATAAAGGCGCACAGTGTTTACAGGGCGTGGTCCTTGGTCTCGACGAGCGCCCAGGTGCAGACCAGACTCACCACGCCGAGGATTGCCAACATGATTCCGATGGCCATACTCCCGTAGGCCGAGGCCAGCGGTGCGGCGATCAGCGGCGGCACTGCGCCACCGAGCACTCCGGCGAGGTTGTAGCCGAGGCCGGCACCGGTGTAGCGGTAGCGGGTCTGGAACATTTCCGGAAGCAGCGCACCACAGGGGCCGTACGCGATTCCGAAGATCATCAGCGTGCCGAACATTCCGAGGATGAACGCGATCGGTGTTCCGGTGTCCAGGAGCGGGAACAGAATGAGCGCCCACACCACAGCCAGACCACAAGAGATCATGATGACCTTGCGACGCCCGATGCGGTCCGAGTACAAGGCGGAGACGATGATCGCCGCACCGAAGACGAAGGCGGACGCGATACCGACCGACAGGACGAACGGGCGGGAGAAGCCGAGGGTCTTGGTTCCGTAGCTCGTGAGGAACGCCGTGCCCATGTAGAAGAACGCGAACAGGCAAGCGAGGGCGCCGGCCGAGAGCAGGATCTCCTTGGTCTGGAACCGCCAGGCATCCAGGAACGGGAGGGTGCGAGGTGCTTCGTTCTTCTGCTCTGCAACGCGCTCTGCCTGCTCCGCCTTGAAGACCGGGGTCTCCTCGATAGCGAGTCGCATGTAGAGGCCGATGCCGACCAACACGATGGAGAACAAGAACGGGATACGCCAGCCGTAGTCGAGGAAGGCCTGATTGGTGTCGCCGAGAACAGCGCCGGTGATGAGGAATGTACTGCTCGAGAGCACGAAGGCGATTGCAGGGCCGAGCTGCGGGAACATCGCATACAGACCACGTTTGCCCGGTGGGGCGTATTCCGCGGTGAGCAGAGTTGCGCCTGCCCATTCACCACCGACCGCGAAGCCTTGGCCGAATCGCAAGAGCACCAGGATGATCGGAGCCGCAACACCGATGGTTGCCGCACCGGGCAGCAAGCCGATCAGGAGCGTCGAGATACCCATGAGCAGGAGCGTCGAGATCAGAGTCTTCTTGCGACCGATGCGATCACCGAAGTGTCCGAACAGCATTGCGCCGACGGGCCGGGCGATGAATGCGACTGCGAAGGTCGCAAACGATGCGACGGTTCCCGCGGTGGCACCGAGCGCGGGGAAGAATACCGTCGGAAAGACAAGTGCCGCAGCAGTTCCGTAGATGAAGAAGTCGTAGAACTCGATGGTCGTGCCGATGCAGCTCGCGATCGCGACGCGCCGCACACTGGTGGTCTGCGGGGGTTGTGTCGCGCCTGCGGCACTCGCACCCCCGGCGCCGGCGGCGCTGTTGCCGCCTGTGGGAGAGACTGTGGTCACTCGATTCCTCCGTGGTCCCGTGGTGTCGCCCTGTGGGCATCACCGTCGATAGGAGGAAAGGTAGTGATGTGGCTCACCCCTGCACTACCCCCGAAAGGGGGTAGGAGTGATCTCGGTCACGACTTGTATGCAATGGTAACGAGTTTCACGGCTCTTCACATGCCGTGGGCCGTCCGATTCGTTCACACGAATCGGACGCCACTTGGACTCCCCCGCTTGAACTTTCGCGAGAGCATCCGAGAAGAGATCCTGGTAGCGGGACAACCGCGGAACGAATGCCGACAAATCGTCGAACAGGTTTGCAGCCCGGCGGTCCAGCTCGGCAAGGGAATTCGCGTCTGCGTCGTCGATAAGTGCAACGAACTCCTCGTCCAGCGGAACGAAAGCCTCGTACACCTCGCCGATGGAGTCCTCGTCGATCGAGACCCGCTCAGCGTCCAACTGATCTTCGAGTTCCGCGAGGCCTTTCTCGGTCAGGCTGATGGCACCTTCTGCTTCGGCCGCTTTTCCCTGCGCGACAAGTGCGTCGTACGCAGCTTGACCGGACGCTGCGCTGACGCCCAAGTGCTCGGCCAGTACAACCGCTCCGACCCGCTCCTTGAGACGCACTGCTTGGAGCAGTGCCAACTCGTCCACATTGCCAGCGAAGGCCATCGATTTCTCCTACTCACGTGCCGCCTCTGCGGCTCCAGCATCACAGCGGACACCCGTGGGTTTCCGCAGCCCGACAAAGGGCTCGAAAGAATCAGATCACACGCCGATCGATCGTTGTGAAGTCACCGCAGCAAGCCGACTGTCACGCGACGGAATCGACCTGATCGGGGATCACGCTGCCGTCCGCACGAGTTACGGCGCCTTTGGCCCCGGCCGCGTCGGTGTAGGCATCGGTCGAGCAGCGATAGGGAGCATCCGCCTGTGCTTTCGGTTCGATGAACATGGGGTTGACCAGCCATTTTCCGTCACTGTTGTCGTAGGCATTGCACATCAGTTCGGGATTGTTGCGGTTGATCACCAGGCGCGCACCGGTCGCATCTCCGAGGAACGTCACGTCGGTGACAGAATCACCGGCAGCAAACACCTGACGCCGATCGGCAGGCAACTGCTCGAACGCCGTAGGCCCTTGGACCCCGTAGACAACCTCGTTGACCTGACACCGCTTCCCATCGATGTACGGAATGACCGAGTCGTCACCGTCCGCAACCCCACCACATCCCCGCAGGCGCCCCGTCAGAACGCCGCCCTCGACGATCGGCCGAACTCCCATCACGTGATCGGCATCCAATCCCAGCTGCTCCGACCAGACTCGAACGACCGGTTCGGCCGACGCGGAGATGATCCGCACGTCGAATCCATGAGCGCCGAGGGCTTTCACCAAATCTTCGATTTGCGCGTAGTAACGCACCGAGCCGTCGACTTCCGTGGTACCGACGGTCTGATCGGATCCTTCTGCAGCAGCGAGATTCTCAGCACGCGCTGCGCGGGCGTACTCGGTGATCTCGTCCTCGGTGTGCCCTGCCATCAACTGCACCGCCCACGCGTATGCAGCCTTGGTCCGGCGGTGATCGTAGCCGTCGAATGCAACCTGTCCGTCGCGAGTTTTCTCCTCGAGTACCGCAACGATCTCGTCAGCGCAGTCCAAGTCGGTACTGGTTACCAAGGGTTGACCCGCGGCGGTCTCCGAGCCACACGCGGCGGAAAGTGCGGCAGCGCCGGCTGGAGTCATGAAGCGACTGGTGGTTGCCCAGTCCGCTCCCACGGGCTGTAACACCTTGTTGTTCTTGATCATCCAGAATGCAGTGGCGCTTCCGATGTCGTTCTTGACAACTGTGTTGTCCCAGTCGAAGAGCGCCAACGGAGCGCCGTCATCGACATCACCTGCAGCTCCACACGTTCCGAACTCCGTCATCATGGCATCCAACCTCACACGGTTGTCGCCGTACCACGCCAGACTGGGATCCAACACCGCGCAGGATGAACCACTCTGCGCCGCATCCTCTTTCGTGGCACTCTCGGCCGAACTACATGCAGTTGCACTCAACAGGACACTACCTACGGCCAACGCACACAGGGCGCGGGCATGCAGCGAACGGAACATCGATTCCCTCATTTTCGTCGTGATTCGGGTACGACGGCATACCCGAGTGTCGATCGACCCGGGTATGCCGTGCAGCTGTCAACTAGTCGAGCGTCAGCACTTCTCCCGACGCAACGGCGTCGGCGCGAGAGGTGTCCTTGAGGTCGACGCCGGAGCGGCCCAATTGGCGCGCTCCCGTCACCAACCCAAGGACGACACGAGCAGCCTGCTCGTATCCGAGGCCCTCGGGTGGGTGGACATTGGAAATGCAGTTTCGATCCGCGTCGGTACGACCGACGCGCGGAAGGTGAGTCAGATAGATCCCGACGCTGTCCGCAACGGAGAGCCCTGGACGTTCGCCGATCAGGACGATGGCCGTCTGCACTCCCATCGCGGCGGCGATGTGATCACCCAGTGCCACACGGGCATTCGTGGCGATCACCGGCGGCGCAATCGAGTACTGCTCCCCCAACACCGTGACCAACGCGGACAGTAGTTGCTCGCCGTGGTCCATCAGTGCTCGCGGGGAGAGTCCGTCGGCGAGGATGAACCCGATTTCCTTGTCGGAGCTCTTGATCGCGCTCAGGTCCGCGGGTTGTCGCCCCAGGTCGGGTCTCCGTAGATACTCGCTGCGGGTGGAGACGCTGCTCGCGACCACCACCGGTGCCCCGATACCCACCCCGTCGACCCGACTGGCGAGAGTCTCGGAATCGAGTGGCTCGTGCACTGCGTCGCGGGCTGCGGCGTGTGCTGCCTTGAATTCGAGAACCCGCTTGGTGGGCAACGAATCTCCGGCACGCCCCAGCCCGATACGCGATTGTGTGGTCTTGCGCAGTGGACCCCAGAAATCGAGGATCGGCGCCTGATCTTCGGTCATGAGTTCACCGTCAAAGCCCGCAGCGGCGACATTTCGGCGTCGATCGGAAGAACCCGACCGTTTGCGTCGGTCATCCCCAAGTTGTGGAGCCAGGTCTCGAACTCCGGGGCGGGCTGCAAACCGAGGACCTTACGCACGTACAACGCGTCGTGGAACGCCAGACTTTGATAGCCGAGCATCACGTCGTCGGCGCCGGGCACCGCGATCACGAACGCCGCGCCGGCGACGCCCAGCAAGGTGAGGAGGTTGTCCATGTCGTCTTGATCGGCTTCGGCGTGGTTGGTGTAGCAGACGTCCACTCCCATCGGCAGCCCGAGGAGTTTTCCGCAGAAGTGATCCTCCAAGCCCGCGCGAATGATCTGCTTGCCGTCGTAGAGGTACTCGGGACCGATGAAACCGACCACCGTGTTGACCAGCAGCGGCTCGAGATCTCGGGCCACGGCGTATGCCCTGGTCTCGAGTGTCTGCTGATCGACCGGGACTCCACCGGTGCCGTAGTGGGCACCTGAACTGAGGGCGGACCCCTGCCCTGTCTCGAGGTACATGACGTTGTTGCCGACCGTTCCGCGGTTCAAGGAGCGTCCGGCCTCGTTACCCTCGCGCAGTAGCGGAATGTCCACTCCGAAACCGGAATTGGCGCCTTCGGTACCGGCAATCGATTGGAAGACAAGATCGACCGGCACCCCCGATTCGATCAGTCCGATCGTGGTGGTCACGTGAGAGAGCACGCACGACTGAGTCGGGATCTCGAATCGCTGACGGATGTCGTCGAGCAGGTGGAGCAGATCCGAGGTGGCCTGGGGTGAATCCGTCGCGGGGTTGATGCCGATGACGGCGTCGCCACATCCCATCAGGAGACCGTCCAATGTGGCCGCCGCAATGCCGCGTGGATCGTCCGTCGGGTGGTTTGGCTGGAGTCGGGTGCTCAGCCGTCCAGGCAGTCCGATGGTGGTGCGAAACCCCGCGGTGACCGTGATGGCCTTGGCGACGGCGATCAGGTCCTGATTGCGCATGATCTTGCTGACCGCGGCAACCATCTCGGGGGTCAGACCGGGACTCACGGCAGACAAGCGTGCTGAAGCTTCCGGCGCCGACGCAGTCTCGAGCAGCCAGTCCCGTAATCCGCCAACAGTCAGGTGGGCCACTGGCGCAAATGCGAGGCGATCGTGGCTGTCGATGATGAGCCGGGTCACCTCGTCGTCCTCGTACGGAACCAACAGGTCTTCGAGGAACACCGTCAACGGAAGATCAGCCAGAACCCATTGGGCAGCAGCGCGTTCGGCATCGGAGCTTGCCGCGCAACCGGCGAGTTCGTCACCCGACCGCAGTGGTGTCGCTTTTGCCATCAGATCGACGAGACCGTCGAACGAGTAGTTGGTTCCGGATACCTGCTGGTGATACTTGGCCATCCCGCGACTCATCCCAATTCTTCTTCCGCCTGTGCAAGTACAGCAAACTCCTCGTCCGGCGAGTTGGCAACAAGGTGGTGGCGACTGTAGAGACCGAAGTACGCCATCAGAACGCCGAAGGCGACCAAGGTGAGCAGTGCCGCAACGGGATCGACCAGGAAGGTGGCCACCACCGACACTGCCGCGATCACGAGCGCAAACGAGGTGGTGGCGATACCGCCGGGCGTGCGGTACGGGCGCGGCATGTTCGGCTCACGCTTACGAAGAACGATGTGACTCACCATCATCAGGACGTAGCTGACTGCCGCGCCGAACACCGCCATGTTGAGCAACATGGCACCTTCACCGGTGAGTGAGAGCGCGAAGCCGATGATTCCGGGAACGACGAGCGCGAGAGTGGGGGCCTTGCGCTTGTTGGTCACCGACAGGTTCTTCGGCAGGTAGCCGGCGCGGGAGAGCGCAAACGTCTGGCGTGAGTACGCGTACATGATCGAGAAGAAGCTCGCGACCAGACCGGCAAGTCCGATGTAGTTGACGGCCTTTGCCGCTCCGCTGTCCCCCAGAGCCTCGACGAGCGGATTTCCGGAGGTGGACAGGGCGTCGGCGCCGAGCGCGCCGGTGGCGAGGAAGAGAACCGTTGCGCCTGTGACGATCAGGATCAACATGCTGATGATGATGCCGCGGGGGACGTTCTTCTCCGGTTCACGCGCTTCCTCGGCGGCCAGCGGCACACCTTCGACGGCAAGGAAGAACCAGATCGCGAAGGGCACGGCGGCCCAGATTCCGAGCAGACCGAATGGCAGGAACGACGACGATCCGACTGCGCTGGTGTCGACGGCGATATCGGTGAGGTTGGACGAATCAAAAAGGCCGACAGCCGAAACCGCGAACACGACCAGGCCGACGAGTGCAATGGCGGTGATGATGAACATCGCCTTGAGTGCCTCACCGGCGCCGGTGAGGTGAATGCCGATGAAGATCGCGTACACCGCGAGGTACACCCACCACCCGTCGGTGATCCCGAACAGGTTCAGGGACTCGACGTACGCACCGATGAAGGTCGCGATCGCTGCGGGTGCTATCGAGTACTCGATGAGAATTGCTGTGCCGGTTGCAAATCCGCCCCAGGGCCCCATGGCCCGTCTGGCAAACGTGTATCCACCACCAGCGGCAGGAAGTGCCGACGACATCTCGGCCATACCGAGCACCATCGCCAGGTACATCCCCGCGATGACGACGGCCGCGATGAGAAGGCCACCGAAACCACCTTCGGCCAGACCGTTGTTCCAGCCGGCATAGTCACCGGAAATCACATAGCTGACACCCAACCCCGCAAGCAGCACCCACCCTGCTGTTCCCTTTCGGAGTGTTCGTTTCTCCAGATACGAATTGTCTTCCGCATGGAAGTCTGCGCCGTCGTGGTGTGCACCCGCGGCACCGGCGTTTTTGCCGGTTGCGTGGTCGGAAAGAGACATGTCCATCCTCTGAATCGGTCAAGAATGAGACGACGCACGGTGGACGCGTCGCGTGAAATGAACGGTATGTGGGCGATGTACGGAGAAGGTCGCCTGGAGATGACCGTGCTGTTAACTGGCTGTCATGTGAGCGGCCCCGAGTCTGTTCAGATCTTCTTCAGGCGGCCGTTCTCACGATCGGGCGGCCGCGCCTGGCACCGGGCAGGCATCGACGGCCTCGGCGACGACCTGGGGAACTGTCGGGGGCGATGGACGCACGCCCGCTTCCCAATCAGCGCCTACGAGAATGCTCGACGCGCCGAGTGCTTCGTTTTCGTCCGGTGTGAATGCCCTTGCTCGACTGAGGAATCTGAATCCTTCAGGAGACTCCAGGCTGAATCCGCTGCCGCGGCCGGGCACGACGTCCAGCACCAACTGGGTGTGCTTCCAGGCTTCGAACTGTGATCCGGAAATCCAGACCTGTACAGCGTCGGTTCCGGTGGGAAGGTCTTCGGGAATCTCTCCGACAGCAAGTCGGAGATCGACGATTCCGAGTAGTACGTCACGGTCCCCGACGATGAATTCGCCTGAGGGATAACACATCGGGGCCGAGCCGTCGCAGCATCCGCCGGATTGATGCATCATCAGTTCGCCGTGAGTCCCGCTGAGGCGGCGTAGCAGGTCAGCCGCCCCAGCGGTGGTCACCAACCGGGGTGGAACGGCGCCGGTATCGGGTGTGTCCGTGGCGCTCATTCCAACCTCCGTGTGTTTGTGCAGGTTTCGCGTGTTGCAGTCTTGCGCACCGGCACCCGCAGCGAGGGGCTCACGGGTGCCGGTGGGTCGATCAGAAGAAGCCCTGAGCCTTCTGGGCGTAGCTGACCAGGAGGTTCTTGGTCTGCTGGTAGTGCGAGAGCATCATCAGGTGGTTCTCGCGGCCGATGCCGGACTGCTTGTATCCACCGAAAGCGGCGTGTGCCGGGTACTGGTGGTACGTGTTGGTCCAGACGCGACCGGCCTGGATGTCGCGGCCTGCGCGGTACGCGACTCCGCCGTCGCGGGACCAGACACCGGCGCCCAAACCGTAGAGCGTGTCGTTGGCGATTTCGATGGCCTCGTCGTAGTCCTTGAACGAGGTGACCGAGACGACGGGTCCGAAGATCTCTTCCTGGAAGATGCGCATCTTGTTATTGCCGGTGAACACCGTCGGCTGGACGTAGTAGCCGCCGGACAGGTCTCCGCCGAGTTCGGCCCGCTCACCACCGGTGATGACCTTGGCGCCTTCGGCCTTGCCGATCTCGATGTACGAGAGGATCTTCTCGAGCTGATCGTTGCTGGCCTGGGCACCGATCATGGTGTCGGTGTCGAGCGGATCCCCTTGGCGCACAGCCTTGGTGCGAATGGCGGCCATCGCGAGGAACTCGTCGAAGATGTCTTCCTGGATCAGCGAACGTGACGGGCAGGTGCAGACCTCGCCCTGGTTGAGGGCGAACATCGTGAAGCCCTCGAGTGCCTTGTCCTGGTAGTCGTCATTGGAGGCGAGGACGTCGGAGAAGAAGATGTTGGGGCTCTTGCCACCGAGTTCGAGGGTCACGGGGATGAGGTTCTGCGACGCGTACTGCATGATCAGGCGACCTGTGGTGGTTTCACCGGTGAACGCGATCTTCTTGATACGCGGGCTCGACGCGAGCGGCTTTCCGGCCTCGACGCCGAAGCCGTTGACGATGTTGAGCACACCGGCAGGCAGCAGGTCACCGATGATGCCGATGAGGTGCAGGATCGAGACGGGTGTCTGCTCGGCAGGCTTGAGCACGATGGCATTGCCGGCAGCAAGGGCGGGAGCGAGCTTCCACACGGCCATGAGGATCGGGAAGTTCCACGGAATGATCTGGCCGACTACGCCGAGCGGCTCGTGGAAGTGGTACGCCACGGTGTCGGAGTTGATCTCCGAAAGCGAACCTTCCTGTGCGCGAATAGCTCCCGCGAAGTAACGGAAGTGATCGATGGCGAGCGGAATGTCGGCGTTGAGGGTCTCGCGGATCGGCTTGCCGTTGTCCCACGACTCGGCGAGTGCGATGGATTCGAGGTTCTCCTCCATACGATCAGCGATCTTGTTCAAGATGATCGCGCGCTCGGCGACCGAGGTCTTGCCCCAGGCCGGAGCTGCTGCGTGCGCTGCGTCGAGAGCGAGCTCGATGTCTTCTGCGGTGGAACGAGCCACATCACAAAAATTCTGTCCGGTCACCGGTGTCGGGTTCTCGAAGTACTGACCCTTGACCGGAGCAACCCATTCGTTGCCGATCCAGTTGTCGTATCGAGACTGGAAGGACATGATCGCGTCGGCGGTACCTGGGCGGGCGTACACGGTCATTGCAAGCTCCTATGTAAACGTGATCTTCCTGGGCGCACCCACCAAATCGGTGACTGCAATCCCACCCCCGGTGGGGTGTGATTCACAACACTAGGAGTTGCAACGTTGCAAGTACGTTGCGTGCGAGAAACGCAGATGATTCTCAGATGCCCAATTGGCGGTCGAGGAGATCAATTCTTGCCTGGACCTGCGAATACAGCGGAGATTGAGGATCCAACGTGGACAGGTAGGCCTCCCACACGACGGAGTCTTCGCGCCCGTGTACGGACGTGGTCCACCGGGCCAGAAGGTTGGCGTCACCTCCACGCAGCAGAGCCGCCTGAACCCTGGTGCGTAGTTCTTCCCGCACCTCTTCGATTCCCGGGGAGGCCGAGCCTGCCAGTACCGGGCCCGAATACAGTTTCATCGCCGTCGCTGCGTCTCCGCGATCCAACGCCGCCCGCACGTCGCCGACG
Source organism: Rhodococcus sp. P4_E4 (assembly GCF_056401575.1). Taxonomy (NCBI): domain Bacteria; kingdom Bacillati; phylum Actinomycetota; class Actinomycetes; order Mycobacteriales; family Nocardiaceae; genus Rhodococcus; species Rhodococcus sp. P4_E4. The sequence goes on from NZ_JBFUJB010000002.1 coordinate 318,596, forward strand.
TCTGTCGTGAACTCCGTGATGATCCGATAAGGACGCGAAGCCAGCCGGTCGGCACCGAAAACCTTACGAAGCCGCGACATTTCCGCGCGAATGGTCACTGCGTCGAGCTCCCCCTCGTCGAGCAGGACCGCAAGGTGGTCGGAGCTCAGACCCTCCGGATGTTCGGAGAGCAGAAGGAGAATCTCGGCGTGACGCTGCGAAATCGGGATGCGGTCACCGCCGCGAACCAGCGTCGGCCGTCCGGCACCGAATGTTTCGAGGCGCGGAGCCGTCGCGCTGAGCGGGATAGGCGAGTTCAAGAGGTGGAATCGCAATTCCGATTCGGCGGCCGCAACAGTTGCACGGATCAGCGACAGCACTTCGGGAACTGCGACCCTGGGACCACCGGTGATGTCGATGGCACCAAGGATTTGCCCAGTGGTGGGATCGTGGACGGGTGCGGCCGAACAACTCCAGTCGTGCACGGTTCGGTTGAAATGCTCGGATCCGAAAATCTGTACGGAGTGATCGAGAGCAAGCGCCGTTCCCGGCGCATTGGTGCCGACACGATCTTCGCTCCAGTCGGCGCCTTCGACGAAGTTCATGGACAACGCCTTGTCCTTGGCCGAGTTGTCACCCTCGACCCAGAGCAGTCGACCGTGTGCGTCGCTGATCGCGATCAGCAATCCGGTCTCGGCAGCATCTTCCACCAGGAGTTTCCGAATCACCGGACGGATCAGTGACATGGGATGCGCGGACCGATATTTTTCGAGTTCCAACCCTTCGAGCATCTCAGGGTTGCCGACAACATCAGGATTTACTCCCTTGTTGCGGCTCCGCATCCAGGACTCGAGCACGACCGAACGGACATGGGAGTCGTCGGTCAGCCCCTGGCCGGGCACGCCGCGGGCATCGATGAACGACTGATGGGCAGACGAAAGTCGCCGCGCGAGTAACGCGACGTCATCCCCTGGCCTGACCGCCACCCACGGGTTGCCGGACACAGCCTGTTCACGTGCCATATTTTGCGTTCCTCCGCTCCGTGGACCACTGTAACGCCGATCACAGCCCATAGGCGAGAACGACCATTCGGTATGACTGTCGACCTAGCCTGCTGCCCCTCGCGGTCACTCGTCACCGAGCAGGATGGCGCTTGCTCGTTCCGCGACCATCACCGCGGTCGCGTGTGGGCCGCGGGTCGGGATCGTCGGCAGGATTGACGTGTCAACAATACTGAGTCCTTGCGCGCCGATCACACGGCACCGATCATCGACGACTGCGAACGGGTCCGATTCGGCGCCCATCACGCAGCTACCGGACATGTGCAAGGACGTACCGAGGCGAGATTCGATCCACTCGTCGGTGTACTCCACGACGGGGCGATCGATCAACCCGGTCTCGGCGATCGACTCGAGAAGGTTCTCGGCGATCTGCATTCCTTCCCGAATGGCTGCTCGATCGTGCGTCGACGCGACGTAGTTGTATCGAATACGCGGTGCCCCAGCGGGATCCCCCGATGCCAGTTCGATGCTCCCACGACTGCGCGGCGCCATGAGGACCACCCCGACGCCGTGATCCATGCGAGGCACACCGGGAACCAAGTCTGTGAAAGATGCGGTGTACGGGCGGATTTCAAGCTCGGCGAGATTGAGTGCAGTCTCCAGCACCGGTGTCTGCGAGCGAATCGTACGAGGCGTCGAAAAATGGTACGGCAGCAGCACTTCCGGATGGTCGACGAAGTTCTGGCCGACGCCAGGTCGATCGAGAATGACGGAAACTCCTTGCTCTGCAAGTTGTTCCGCCGGTCCAACACCGGAATTCAAGAGAATGTGCGGCGTCGCCACCGCACCCGAACACACGATCACGTGGTCGGCACGAATGCGTCGGACGTTGCCGTCGTCGAGAACGTCGACGCCGATCGCACGGGTTTCCGAGAATACGATGCGAATGACGTTCACTCCGGATTCCACCCGCAAATTCGGGCGGTGCAATGCCGGCATCAGATACCCGATCGCAGTACTGATCCGACGATGATCCGCCACGTTCAGTGGCACTCGGCCGACGCCGAACGAGTCCGGCGCATTCTTGTCGACGTCGTCGGGAAAGCCTGCTCCGAGCGCTGCCGCATGAAACTCACCGCTCAGTGGATGCAGTTGGTCCCACGCTCGACGCTCGACCGGGATCGGACCGGCGGTCCCGTGGAACTCGCCCTCGAAATCACGATCCGTCTCAGACTTCTTGAAGTACGGCAAGACGTCGTCGTATCGCCAAGCACTCGGCCAGTTCTCGAAATCTGCGCGGGTCGCGCGCGTGAAGTACGCACCGTTGACGGCCCCGGACCCACCGAGTGTCCGCCCGCGCGCAATCGTGGACGCCCGACGCGGTGTCAGTTCGACCGGATACGTCCACGTGTATTCGCTCGCAGGTCCGACCGGCAGTCGGTACGGATCACCCAGGACGTCCGGAAGTTCGAGCGCCGAACGATATCCGCTTCCCGATTCGAGGAGCATCACCGTGGCGGATGGATCTTCGCTGAGCCTGGCTGCGACGACGCAGCCACACGTGCCACCACCGACAACCAGGAAGTCTGCGTAGTCGGCTTCTGTCACTTGGTGATTCGAGGTTTCAGCGCCGCCCAGTCGCGAGCGTCGAACGCGCCCCGCCAGAGTCCGGCTCCATACGCGATGTCATCTGCTCGTTTGAAGAAGACGTACCGAACCGGACCCAGCCCGCCTGGCTCACGGTGGCGATACCAGTCCACCAAACCTTCGGTGACGGCCGCAGCGACGGCCAGTCGCCGAATTCGACGGGAAGCGATCACCGCCAGAAGAGTCACCGGCCAGTAGTGACGACACATCGCCGAGGCGAGTTGCCAGAATCCTCCGACAAACCCCTGCGCAGTGAGGATCGCTGCGATCCGGGTGGGCTGACTCAGCCCGTTGAACATCTTTCGCAGGCGATACACCGTGAAGAGCAGAGCGCCCAGCGCACTCGCAAGACCGGAACGGGTCAGTGTTGCGGCGGCGATGCACGCGAAGAGCGTCGAGAACGACATCGCCATCGGCGGAACCGAACCCTCGTGTCTTGCAGCCAACGGCGCCGCGCCCGTGCCGTAGAACGCTCTCCTGGCGAACCACTTGTCGAACTGAACTCGATGATCGTGGGCGACATGCGCAACCGGTTCGTACCTCAGTCGCCAACCCGCAGCCTGCAGTCGCCAGCAGAAATCGACGTCCTCGGCCACTTCGAGACTCTCGTCGAAACCGTTGCATTCGAGTGCCACGTCGCGCCGGACGATCACGGCCGCGCTGGGAACATAGGCGACCGGACTTCCCGACTTCACCGCAGCTTCTTTGCGTCCGAGGTCGAGAGACGATCGCATGTTCTCGTACCGCGCCAGCGCCGTCCCGTACGGATCGAGGGCGACGATGCGGGGCGCAACAAGGGCAACCCCTGGATCACTGAAGTGGCCCAACATCAACTCGAGCCAACCGGCACGCGGTATGACGTCGGAGTCGAGGAAAGCTACGAAACGTGTTTGGGCCGAACGCAATCCCGAGTTTCTCGCTGCCGAGGGTCCGCGGGCGCTCTCGTGCCGCACCACTGTGATGGTTCCGGTGCCCGGGCAGGCGCGACGGGGCTCCACCGGCACTTCCGAACCGTCGTCGACAACGATGACGGTCAGATCCTTGAGGACGGGCAGTAGGCGTTCGACGCCGGCCTGGTTGTCCTTGACCGGAATCACGACGGTGACATCTGCCGCAGACGGTGTCGACATCGGACGAGGATTCGCGACGCCTGAATCGAGAAGGTGACGAGCAACCGCAGCGCTCTGCTGATCGACCACCTCGAGGAAGCCGTCACCGATCATCGCCGCAGCCGTCGGAGCCAGCTTGAGCATCCGTGTCGGAGAGCCGCCGATGAGCACCCGGCCGCCCGAGTACGTGCGCACCTTGGGGTCCAACCGAATGCCGAAGCCGTCGGGGAGTCTTGCTGGTCGCATCAGATGATCGTAAGGGACGTAGCCCGTCGTGCTGCAACTCGTCGCAGCCTCGAAAGCCGTCGCAGGTGGACCGTCCGCCCCCACTCGGTCGTGGTCGTCACCGAAGCCTCCCATCTGGACCAGGCTCCCACCGGGCCAGTCCATCCGTCACGCGTCCTACCAACTCACCGAAGATGTATGCGCCGTCTTCGGCGGTAGCCCCGACTGGATTGCCGAGAACGCCGTTTTGCGACACAGCGACCATACCGCCCGAACGCATTCCTGGCATCAGGTCCGCGATAGGAGACAAATTTCCTGTCTCAGCAAGGCTCATGTGCACCAAATCGGGCGAAAGGTGCAGCAATAGGCTCGTTTCAGTGTGCCCCGCGTGCGCATCGGCACCCGCAACAGCGCACGGCACCCAAGCGGCGTCACGTCCCTCGTATCGAAGAAGTGCCACAGCTTTGGCCAGCGCGGGACCATTTCCGCCGTGGCCGTTGACGAACAGCACCCGCTTCGTCCACCTGAACGCCGACCTTCCGTATTCGACGACGAGGGTTTCCATAGCCTCGGCACCGATCGAAATCGTGCCGGCAAACCCTTCGTGTTCGCCGCTCGCCCCGTATTCGATGGCCGGGGCCACGACGACGTCGGGCAGGGCCTGTGCGACTGCTCTCGCGATCCGAGTGTCGGTATCGAGAGGCAGGTGCGGTCCGTGTTGTTCGAAAGAACCGACCGGGACCACGACGGTGAGCGCAGTGCCTTCGAGCGCAGGACTCGGGATGGCAGCAAGGTCACGCGGAGAACTCATCCCCCGATCGTATTGGTGCCGGCCCCTCCCACCGCAACACAGCATGCGGATACACCGGGGCATGGTTGTGCCCCGGTGCTCGCGTCTCGAGTTGTTTCACTTCAGGCTGCTGTCGGTGGGCTGTTCCCACCGATCGGATGCTGATACGGATCAACCGACATCGGCGGGTAGAACACCGTCTTCCGATCCTGGCCGATCTCCACACCGCACAACAAGATCAGGTTGTCGAGATCTGTTGGGCCGCCATCGTTCCAGTGAACAATATGGTGAGCATCGCACCACCCCGACGGCGTCCCGCACCCCGGAAACGCGCACCCGCCATCACGCACCGCAAGAGCCCGTCGCTGCGGCACCGTCGCCGTTCTCGCTTCCTTGCCGCAGTCGAGCGGAACACCATTCTCATCCAACAAGATTCGGGTGACGGTGCAGTCGCAGGCGAGCATCCGTGCGGTGTCGATACTGATGGGGCCTACCCAATCGGTCCACGCGAATCCGAGTTCCTCGGTGGACGGCAACAGGTCTTTCAGAACTTTAAGGTCGGTCATGTCTTTCGCGGACGCGGTGACCGTGATGTGTGGTTTCACTCCGCCTTCGATTGGACCCAGCCCCGCTCGCTCGTACCGGCGCAGTAGTTCGCAAAACCCGTCCGCCCGTCGTAATGCCGGCGTGCGGGTGTCCTTGACGCCGTCCTTCTCCGGTGTCGGCGCCGACAGGCTCGACAACAACGTGATCAGACGGGCCCCGTTCACAGCATCCAAGTCGCCCTTCACCGTCACTCTGCCGTACAGGCCTTTCGAGGCGTAGAACTCGTTGCGCTCCGAATCTTCCCCGACCGGAACACCGTCCTCACGTTTGCCGTACTGCTTCTCGATTCGGCGGATCGCTGCCCGCACCGCATCACAATCGGCAATGTTCTTCGACGCCAACCCGAGCAGAATCCCGCGGGCCTTGTCCACATCCGCCAGGGTCATGTTCTTCGGTGGATGCTGACAAAACGACGCCACCTGACGCGCTTTCAACGCATCCACGTCACCACGGTGAAACGCATCGCCCACAACGGGTTCGAGCATCAACAACCGCGCCAACCCGACCAGCAGACCGCACTCACCGATCTCCAGATTCGTCGAACCGTGCAACCACTGCGCGATCGCCCGAAAACCCTTCCCCCCGAGAACCTCACGGGAAAACATTTCCACGATCAGCAACACCATCCGCGATTGCAACTCGTGCCGGACGCGCACCAGATCCAGAACCTCACTCTTGAGGTCCTCGGCATCCAGTTGCCATGCTTCCCGACTGTCCATGCTCAAAGTTTAATCGAACATACTTTCGATAACCAGAGACAAAACGGAC